>JANXUK010000136.1 GCA_025356275.1 Sphingomonadales bacterium
ACCGCGATGGCGCTGGTCGACGCCGAGGCGGCGTACGGCGGGGTCGGGGTGCTCGTCACCGGCTCGGTGGTCACCGCCGGTGAGGCCCGCACGCTGCTGCGGGTCCGGTGACCCGGCGTACCGCCCGCTAGCCTGGGCGGCCAGTCCATCCCACCGACGTACGGAGATCTCCGCAGTGGCCACCGAGCGCACCCTCGTCCTCGTCAAGCCCGACGGCGTCCGCCGCGGCCTCGCCGGCGAGGTGATCCGGCGGCTCGAGGACAAGGGGCTGGCGCTGGTCGCGATGGAGCTGCGCACGCTGGACCGGGCAACCGCCGAGGAGCACTACGCCGAGCACCGCGAGCGGCCGTTCTTCGGCGAGCTGGTGTCGTTTATGATGAGCGGCCCGGTGGTGGTGCAGGTGCTTGAGGGCGAGGACGCCGTTAAGCGCAACCGCGACATCATGGGCGCGACCAACCCGGCCAACGCCGAGGCCGGTACCATCCGCAAGCTATTCGCCGAATCGATCGAGGCCAACACCGTCCACGGCTCGGACAGCGAGGAAAACGCTGCCATCGAAATCGCGTTCTTCTTCAAGCCCGAAGAGATCGTCGGCTGATCACCGGGCAAAGTTAACGCGGCGCTGTGCCGCGTTAACTACGTTCCTTCAGCCCGCCTTGCCGCCGCCCGCACTAAATCGCCGAGGTCGAATTCAGCGGGGGTGCAGGGCGATGAAGTTGCAGGGGCGTAGCCGGTTCAAGATGTTCGCGGTGATGTGCGGGTGGTTGATCGTCTATCGCATCGTGCTGCTCATCGGCGTGGCGGCGGTGGCGGGGGTCAGCGTTGGGCTGCATCACACCGGTAATCCGGCGGCCGCGAGGGCGGATGGCAGGGAATTGGCCCGCTCGATGGCGTCGACCTTGCTGGCGCTGACATGGATCGGGCGGATCGCCATTGTGGTGGCGGCGCGCAAGGGTCTGCTGCCCGGCACGCGCATTCCGCAGACCACCGCCGATGTCGCCGCGATTTGCGCCGACAGCCCGGTCGAGCGCCGGAACGTGGTGGCCCGGCCCTTCGGTCGGGGGCCCGCGCCCGAGCCGATCCCGACCCGCACGCTGGCCGATATCGAGGCGCTGGAAACCCTGGCCCGCAGCCACGCGGTGGGCGAGTTGACTGCCGAGGAGTTTGCTTCACGGCGGATGCGGCTGCTGCGCGCGGCCTGAGCATGCCGGCGCGGCAATCGCGCGGTAGATTTTAGTTTACCGCGTTTTCCCGAGTCACTGCGTGTTCCGCTCCGTTCGAAAAACGCTATAACCCCCCGCGAAGGAGTGCGGCGATGCAAGGCATGGGTAACAGCGACGAGGCCTGTCCGTTCGCATTCAACTTCGACGAAACGACCTTCAAGCCGGGTGACACCGTCAGTTATCGCGTCAATGGCAGCCTGGAGGGCTTCCCCTTCGTCGGCACGCTGATCGAGGTCCACGCCGATCATGTGGTGATCGCCGGCGATCCGCTCCACCCCGAGGTGCATTACACCGGCACGCGCGAAAGCCGGCCTCTGGTGGATCACTCCCAAATCACTTAACCACATCAGATAGCTAAAACTGCTCCGCCGCATCGAGCAGCGCGGTCAGCGCTGCTCCGCCGCATCGTGCAGCGTGGTCAGCCGTTTTGGTGCCACCTCGCGCCAGCTGTGCGCTAACCAGTCTCCCACCGTCGCCCAGTCCGTGTCGGCAAGGTCCAGCCGGACCCCAAGCCAGTCCGCGCCGAAATAGGCGGGGCGGTAATAGCGGGCGGCGTCCTGCTCGATCCAGGTTGCCTGCTCGTCAACGCCACTGATTTTGACCAGCACCGCAGTGCGATCGTCGCCGTGGTGGTTGGCGCTGACATAGGCGAACTTTTTGCCGCCCCTGATGCCGAAGCACGCCATGCCGTGTGAGACGCTCTCCTCGGCCTCGGGCTGCGCCAACGCCCGCTGCCGGACCTGCGCGATCAGCCAGGCGGGGTCGCGCCAGCGCGCAACATAGGCGCCGAGGCAGCGCGCATAGAGCTGATGCTCGGCAAACAGCACGCGCGCCGCCAGCGTCTCCGCGCTGTCCCCCGCCGCCACCGCCACCGCGCATTGACCCAGCAATGGCCCCTCGTCGAGCGTAGCGGTGACCACATGCACGCTGCACCCGGCATGGCTGTCCCCCGCCGCCAGCGCGCGCTCATGCGTGTGCAGGCCGGGGTATTTGGGCAGCAGCGAGGGGTGGATATTGAGCATGCGGCCCTGCCACTTGTCGACAAACTCCGCCGTCAGGATGCGCATATAGCCGGCAAGCGCGATATATTCGGCCCCGGCGGCGCGGATCGCGGCGTCCATCGCGGCATCGTGATCGGCGCGCGCCATGCCCTGGTGGGGGAGGGCGAAGGTGGGCACGCCCTCGGCCTTGGCCAGCGCCAATCCGCCGGCCTCGGGGTTGTTGGAGGCGACCAGCACGATCTCATAAGCGCAATCGGGCAGCCGGCTGGCATAGAGCAGCGCCGCCATATTGCTGCCCCCGCCGGAGATTAGCACCGCGACCTTTGCTTTGCCGCGAGCGGCAGCTTTGTGGTCAGCGGGCGTGGGGCCCTCAGGCATGGTGCGTCGCGCTCCACGGCGCGCGCGCGCTCCAGGCCTCCGCGCTGCCCGCCACGGTGCAGCCGCGCGGGCCGGCGCGTAAGTCGCCGATGCGGTGGACAGTCTCGCCGGCAGCGATCAGCCCCGTGGTCAGCGCCGCGACATCGTCCTCGGCCACCGCCAGCACCATGCCGATGCCGCAATTGAACGTCCGCGCCATCTCGCCCGGCTCGATATGGCCCTGCGCCTGGAGGAAGGCCATCAGCCGTGGCTGCTCCCACGCATCGGCATCGACATGGGCGTGCAGCCCCTTGGGCAGCACGCGCGGAATATTCTCCAGCAGGCCCCCCCCGGTAATATGCGCCAGCGCGTGGATCGGGGCGGGCTTGCCAGCCATCGGCCGTACAAACGGCATCAGGCTCCTCACATAAATGCGAGTCGGCGCGATCAGATGGTCGATCAGCAACCGGTCGGCGTCGAACAAAGCCGGGCGGTCCATCCGCCAACCCTTGTCCGCCGCCAGACGCCGCACCAGCGAATAGCCGTTGGAATGCACCCCCGAACTGGCAAGGCCGAGCAGCACATCGCCCTCCGCCACTGCCTCCCCGGTCAGTTGCTCACCGCGTTCCACTGCGCCGACGCAGAAGCCGGCAAGGTCGTAATCGCCCGGCTGATACATGCCCGGCATCTCGGCGGTCTCGCCCCCGATGAGCGCGCAACCGGCGATGCGGCAACCCTCGGCAATGCCGGCGACGACGCGCGTCGCGACGCCGTTCACCAATTGCCCCGTGGCGAAATAATCGAGGAAGAACAACGGTTCGGCGCCCTGTACGATCAGGTCGTTGACGCACATCGCGACCAGATCAATGCCGATCGCGTCATGCCGGTCATGGTCGATGGCCAGCTTGACCTTGGTGCCGACCCCGTCATTGGCGGCGACCAGCAACGGGTCCTTGTACCCCGCCGCGCGCGGATCGAAGAAGCCACCAAAGCCGCCGATCTCGGCATCGGCGCCGGGGCGGGCGGTGGCGCGGACCAGCGGCGCGATCGCCTTGACCAGCGCATTGCCGGCGGCGATCGAGACCCCTGCGTGCTCATAGGTGTACGGTGTTTGGTCGGGTTTTTCAGACATGGCCCAAGCGCCTAACGCTTTCGCGCTTGGATTTCCATGAGGCTTTGGGCAAAAGGCCACCGATTTCCCCGATGACAGTCCAGACCCTCCCCCAACCCCGGCGCGCCCTGCGCAAAATCGCGGCGCTGCGCATCGCCTGCGGGCTTGGCATTGCTGTGGCGGCGGCGGTGATGCTGATCGGGCCGGCAAGGGTGATCGCCCAGATCGAGGGCGATCGCGGCATCGCCCCGGTGGTGGCCAGCGGCGATATCCTGATCAGCGGCATCACCGTCAACACAACCGGCAAAACTGCTGCAGAGGCACGCGCCACCGGCTGGAAAGCGGCCTATCGCCTCGCCTGGGCGCAGGCGCATGGGCCGGATGTGGGCGATGATACGATCGCCGGCCTGGTTTCGGCGGTGGTGGTGGGACGCGAGATGATCGGGCCGCACCGCTATATCGCCACGCTGGGCATTCAGTTCGACCGCTCGCGCGCCGGGCCGCTGATCGGCGGCGCGACCAGCGTGGTGCAGCGTTCGGCGCCTTTGTTGGTGATCCCGGTGCTCTATTCGGGCGGGGTGGCGCAGGTTTACGAGATCAAGGGCGCGTGGCAGCGGGCATGGGCCGAATTTCCCGCCGGGTTGGGCGCGATCAGCTATGTGCGGCCGACCGGCGGCGGGGGCGATTCGCTGCTGATCACCGCCGGCCAGCCGGGGCGGCGCAGCCGGCTGTGGTGGCACGGCATCCTCGACCAATATGGCGCGGGCGATGTGATCGCGCCGATGGCAAGGCTGGAGCGGCAATGGCCGGGCGGGCCGATCAATGGCAGTTTTACCGCGCGCTATGGCCCCGATAATCAATACCTGGACAGCTTCACGCTGACCGCGCCGGAGGAAGGCGCGGTGCCCGATATGCTGAAGGCAGCAGTGACACGGTTCGACCAGATTTACACCGATGCGCTGGTGCGCGGCGTGTTGCGCAGCGATCCGTCGCTGTCGCTGGACCATCCCAAGGTCGACCCGGCGCTGGCCGAAGTCATTGCGGCGGGGCAGCGCGCGGCGGCGGCACAGGCCGCGGCGGCGCCGGGCGATGAAGTCACCGCGCCGGGAGAGGCCAGTGCGGCCCCAAGCGAAACCAAACCCGGCGCCAGCTTCAGCGTGCAATTCGCCTCGCCCGATGCCGGCGCGGTCGATGGCGCGCTGGCGGGCGTGCGCGGGGTGCCCGGCGTGTCCGGCGCGGGATCGACCAGCATCGCCATCGGCGGCACGTCGGTAATGCGCGTGACCTATGCGGGCAGCCTCACCGAACTGGCGGCGGCGCTCCGCGCGCGCGGCTGGCAGGTCACGGCAGGCAGCGGCGCGCTGCGCATCAAGCGCTGACGCTCATGGGGCAGATCGCGCTGCCGCTGGGGCCGGGGCAAGGCCCGGCGCGCTTTGTGACGGGCGAGGCCAATCGCGCGGCTATAGACGCGCTGACGGCGGCGCAGGGTTGGCCGTTTCGCACCGCCGTGCTGATCGCGCCGCCGCGTTCGGGCAAGACGCTGCTGGCGGGTTGGTTCGCAGGGCAAGGCCTGGGCGAAGCGGTCGACGATGCCGACCATTTGCCCGAGGCGGAGCTGTTCCACCGCTGGAACCGGGCGCAGGAGGAAGGGATGCCGCTGCTGCTCACCGCCGCCGCGCAAGAGGGGGGCTGGCGCGTGGCTTTGCCCGATCTGGCGTCGCGGCTGGCATCGGCGCTGCATCTGGAGATCGGCGCGCCCGACGATGCGATGCTGGCCGACCTGATCGCCGCCCATGCGGAGGCGCGCGCGCTGCCGCTCAGCGAAGAGGGCGCGGCATACCTTGCATCGCGCTGTGAGCGTACCCATCTGGGCGCAGAGACGTTGATCGCCGCGATCGACCGGATCAGCCTTGAGCGCAAGGTTGCCCCGGGCCCGGCGATCTGGCGCGAGGCGCTGGGGGCTGCGGCAGACTTGCGGTGAGCGTAGAAATGGGGAATGATTCCGCTATGTTGGTACGGTTGATCGCATTTCTCGATTCGGTGGCGGCACGCGATCCGGCGCCGCGTTCGCGGTGCGAGGTGCTGCTGTACCCCGGCGTGTGGGCGCTGGCGCTGCACCGGGTGGCGCATAAATTGTTCGGGGCGCAGCTGTATTTCCTGGCCCGGCTGATCAACCATTTCGCGCGCTTTGCCACTGCCATCGACATTCATCCGGGGGCCACGATTGGCCGGCACCTGTTTATCGACCACGGCTTTACGGTGATCGGTGAGACGGCCCAGATTGGCGATAATGTCACGATCTATCAGTGTGTTACCTTGGGAGGCACCAACCCGACCGATGGCGTTCCGGGCAAAAGGCATCCCACTTTGGGTGACAATGTGATCATCGGCTCGGGCGCGCAGATCCTGGGCCCGATCACGGTGGGCGCGCGGGCGCGGGTGGGGGCCAATGCCGTGGTGACCGAGGATGTGCCAGAGGGTGCGACGATGGTCGGTGTCAAGGCGCGCTCCACACTGGTCGCGGCCGAGACGTGGAACCGCGACTTCATACCCTATGGCACGCCCTGCGCCGAGGCGGTGAAGGACATTGCCGACCCGGCGATGCAGCGGATCGCGCTGCTCGAATGCGAATTGCGCGTGCTGACCGCGCGGCTCGATGCGCTGTTGGCCGAACGTCAGCAGGGCGAGCCGGCGCCGCGCAAGACCTCGGTGAGCTGACCCCGGATGGAGCGCTCGAGTTCACCCCTCGCGCCCAATATTCTCGCGTTTCCCGCTGCGCCTTCGCAGGTCGGTTTTGACCGGCAGGAGCTGGCGCGCATCCTCGATCTGTACGGGCGGATGGTCGCGGCGGGGGAATGGCGCGATTACGCGATGGACTTCACCCGTGACGCCGCCATCTTCTGCGCCTTTCGCCGCGCCAGCGAACGCCCGCAGGCCCGCATCGAAAAGCGCCCGGCCCTGCGCGGCAAGCAGGGGATGTGGTGCCTGATCGGCGAGGGCGGACAGGTGCTGAAACGCGGGCATGAGCTGGCCGGGGTGCTGGTCATGCTGGAGCGGCGGCTGGTGCGGATCGTGGCGGGTTAGAGCATCGCGCCAAAAAGTGGGAACCGGTTTTTGCCTTTGGTGATGCGACAACAAAAAATGGAGCGGTCAGCCGAAGGTGCCAGCGATGCCGGTGACGGAATGCCGCGCGGCGGTGACGGCGGCGATGATCCGCGCGAGGAAGAAGGCCGAGACGCCGAGGAGGATGGTTGCCAACATGAGCATCAAAACGTTGGCGATTGACGGTGTGGTAAATCGGTCGGGCGCGAAGCGCATGATCACCGCCATCATCACGATATAACTCAGGATCGCGGTACCGAATATCAACGCGGTCCACCAGGCGGAGGCATCGGGTACGTCGCGCGGCAAAATTCGCCTTTTCGCCATAGCTGCGGTTGCACAATTCACGCATGGCGCGGAAGGGCACAATGACATTGGCCAGCGGCACCAAAATGCTGCCCGCCGCCCACCAAGGCGCGTAGGTGAGCCCGGTGAGGCCCAGCAGCCGCAGATTGGCATGCGCGCGGTAGGTCCATTCAATGAACGTCACCAGCAGGCCCGCTACCACCGGAATGAGCAGCAGCACGGTGACGCTCGCGACCAGTATCACCAGTGGCCGAGGCCCGTCCTCCGGAACGGGTATGCGGAGCAGCAGCAGTCCGCTGACGCCAGTATTACCCCGCAAACCGCCATACAGGTATACAGCGCCGCCCGCGCCAATTTGGCCCATGTCGCGAGCGAGTCGAGCCCCGCTTCGCGCGCGCCATCCATCGCCTCAGCCGCTGACCGGCACCGCCGCGCGCGGCAGCCGCGCCGTGATCTCCGCCGGCAGCAGCCCCAGCAACCGCGCCCGTATCACCCCCCAGAACGCCGACAGCGCCAGCAGCGCGCTGCCGATGATCAGCGCGGTCAGCGCCACATTGGTGCCCACTGCGCCGTAATCGCGGAACAGCTGGGTTAGCGCGATCAGCACATAGGCCAGTGCCGAGACCAGCAGCGCCCGCCGATCCACCGCCAGTGCCACCCCGGCGAACAGCAGATAGATCGCCAGCACGCCCGCCACTGTCGCTGCGCTCAGTTCCGCGCCGCTGGTCACTCCCATCCAGTGGAACAGCGGATGCGCGATCAGGGGCGCGGCCAGCAGGTGCAGCCAGAAGGCGATATCGGCGCGCTGGCTGCGACGCTCGGGGTCGGAGAGGTCCCAATGCATCGCATAGGCGAACACGCCGAGCCCGCAGACCAGCGCGGCGGGCGGGATGATCGTATTGCTGGCAAGCTCCGAGTTGGTGACCGCCGCGACCGCCGCGAGGAGCAGCAACACCCCCGCGCCAACCGCTGCGGCGATGGTAATGGCGACGCGGAACCGCCACCAATGCAGCAGCGCGCCCAGCCCGGCGGCAAGGCCCGCCATCCCGGCGATCAGCGCCTCCTGCCACGGGTAATGCAGAAGGTAGGTGTAAGGGGCACCACCTAATTGTGGGATTTCGGCATGCGTCGGCATGAGCCACTCGCCAATGCCATAGCCAACGAACCCCAGCCCAATCACCCAGCCCAGCAACAGAACGATCGAGGGCAGCGCCATCCGCCGCCGCCGGGTGAACATCTCGGCCATGGGCCAGCACGCCGCCGCCACGAACAACCCACCCCATACGGCGTGCCCTGCCTGTGCGCCCAGCATCGCCGCCGCAAAGATCACCAAGGCGCAGGCGATGGTGACGAAAATATCGTTGAACCCGGTCAGCAGCCGGAACTGCTCCTCATCCACCGCATTACCGGTGCCGCGCGCGCCCGCGACATAGGCGCGCAACGCCTCCGCTGCCTCCGCCGGAAAAGCCCCGGCGCCGACCGCCCCGTCGATATCCTCGTCCGAATACATCTCAGTTCCCCCCGCTGGCTTCAAATCACCCCGCCGCCATGGTCAGCCCATCGCCTTGGTCAAAAGCGCCATCGCATGCATCGATTGCTCCATGCCGCTGGCGATGACCTGGTCGCCCGATTGCGCGCTGATCTGGGCCCAGGCTGCCGCGAAACCCTCGACGGTGCATTGGCCGGGCGGGAGCAGCACCCCCTCGTTCATCGTCACAAACGCGCTCTGGAACACACCCGCGCCGGCGCCGACGATGGCGTTGGAGGGGGCATCGTCTGACACCAGATACAGCGCGGCGGGCACGACATTCTCGGGGCTGAACGCCTTGAACGCTTCCTCGGGAAAAATATCCTGCGTCATCCGCGTGCCCGCCGTGGGCGCCAGCGAATTGACATGGATGTTGTACTTGGCTCCCTCCAGATGCAGCGTTTTGGCGAGGCCTACGAGGCCCAGTTTGGCCGCACCGTAATTCGCCTGCCCGAAATTGCCGCCCAGCCCCGACGAGGAGGTGGTCATCAGGATGCGGCCATAATTCTGCTCGCGCATCAACGCCCAAACCGCGCTGCTGGCATTGGCGGCGCCGATCAGATGGACGCGGACGACCGCTTCGAAATCGGCGGGCTCCATCTTGATGAAAGTCTTGTCGCGCAGGATGCCGGCATTGTTGATCAGGATATGGACGGCGCCCCATTCGGCCTTGGCGCGGGCGACCAGCTCGACCATCTGGCCATGATCGGCGACATTCCCGCCATCGGACATCGCGGTGCCGCCCGCGGCGCGGATCTCCTCGACCACGGCCAGCGCCGCATCCGAATGCCCGGTACCATCACGCGCGGCGCCCAAATCATTGACCACCACGCGCGCGCCGCGCCGGCCCAGTTCCAGCGCATAGGCCTTGCCCAGGCCATTGCCCGCGCCGGTGACGATGGCGATTTTGTCGGTGAAGGAAATGGTCATCGATAATGCTCCCAGGGTGATTTCGCGGGTGTTTATAGCTTTGCCAGCGCCGGCACCAGTTCGCAAAAATGGCTGATAACCGAATCGGCGCCCAGGTCCTTGGCAGGCAGGTCGTTGAACCCGAAGCTGACCGCGACGCAGGGCATGCCGGCCGCTTTCGCCGCGCCAGTGTCATAGGTGGTGTCGCCGACATAGGCCGCGCGCCCGCCGCCCAGCCGCTCCCGCATCGCATACAGCAGATCGGGCGCCGGCTTGCCGCGCCCCGGGCCCAGCGTGTCGCCGCCGATGATCGTCGCAAACCGCCCGCTGAGCCTCAATGCATCGAGCAGGCGCAAGGCCAGATGCTCCATCTTGTTGGTCACCACCGCCAGTTTCACACCCTCTGCCGCCAGATCGTCGAGCATCGCCTCCCCGCCGGGAAACATGCTTGTGTGGACCGCGATATTGGCCTCATAATGGTCGAGCAGTGCCGCGTAGAGCGCATCGAACCCGCCTTCTGGCACGCCGCCGCTGTCTTTCAACGCGCGACTGAGCATCCGTTTGGCGCCGCCGCCGATCATCGCCCGCACCTTGGCGGGCACCACCGGCGCGCGCCCCGCCAGCGCCAGCGCGTGATTGACCGCCGCCGCCAGATCCTCATGCGTATCGAGCAACGTGCCGTCGAGGTCGAAGCCGACGATTGCGAAGGGTATTTTTGGCATAATTGGGCGTTCGTGGGCGCCCCGTATGGAATCCGCAAGGAATTGCTGGCAGACGGGCGCGCATGACCACCGCATCACCGCTCGCCATTATCGTCCTCGCCGCCGGCAAGGGCACCCGTATGAAAAGCGACACCCACAAGGTGCTGCACAGCATTGCCGGGCGCCCGATGCTCGATCACCTGCTGGCCAGCGCGAGCATACTGGCGCCGGCGCGGCAGGTGGTGGTGGCGGGGCATGGCCGCGATCAGCTGGAACGCGCATTGGGGGCTCGGGCCCAGATTGCGGTGCAGGACCCCCAGCACGGCACAGGCCACGCGGTGCAACAGGCCGAGGGCGCGCTGGCCGGCTTCAGCGGCGACGTGCTGATCCTCTATGGCGATGTGCCCTTTGTCAGCGCGGCCACCATGCGGGCGATGACCGCGCGGCTGCACGAGGCTGATGCGCCGATGGTGGTGGTGCTGGGCTTTGAACCTGCCGAGCCGCTGCAATATGGCCGCGTCATCGCGCATCAGGACGCCGCCGGCACCTATGGCCGCATCGCAAAAATGGTCGAACACAAGGACGCCACGGCGGAGGAACGCGCGTGCCGCCTGTGCAATTCGGGCCTGATGGCGGCGCGTGCGGAGGACTTGTTCGCGCTGCTGGCCAAGGTGGGCAATGACAATGCGGCGGGCGAATATTACCTCACCGATATCGTCAACATTGCCAATGCCGAGGGGCGCAGCTGTGCGGTGGTGGTCACGCCCGACCCCGACGAGGTGGCCGGCATCAACAGCCGCGCCGAACTGGCCGAGGCGGAAGGGGCCTGGCAACGGCGCCGCCGCGAGCGCGCGATGGCCGACGGCGCCAGCCTGATCGCACCGGAAACGGTGTGGTTCGCCTGGGACACGGTGCTGGGCCGTGACGTGACAATAGAACCCAATGTGGTGTTTGGCCCCGGCGTCAGCGTGGCCGATCACGTCACGATCCACGCCTTCTCGCATCTGGAGGGCGCGCGCGTGGCCGCCTATGCGGAAATCGGACCATATGCGCGCCTGCGCCCCGGCGCGGACATCCGCGAAAAGGCCAAGGTCGGTAATTTCGTCGAGTTGAAAAAGGCGGTGCTGGGGGTCGGGGCCAAGGCCAACCACCTGAGCTATATCGGCGACGCCGAGGTCGGGGCGGGGGCCAATATCGGCGCCGGCACGATCACCTGCAATTACGACGGATATTTCAAGCACAAAACGGTGATTGGGGAACGCGCCTTCATCGGCTCGAACTCGGCGTTGATCGCGCCGGTGAGGATCGGCGCGGATGCCATCGTGGCGGCGGGCAGCGCGGTGTCGCGTGATGTTGCCGATGGCGAGTTGCGAATGGTGCGTGCCGAGCAACTGGTCAAGCCGGGCTGGGCCGACCGTTTCCACGATGCGATGAAGCGCAAGAAGGCCGAAGCGAAGAAGTAGCCGGTGCGGCGGGGCAGGGTCAGGGGCAGGGTCAGGCATTGAATAACAAATTGTATTACGGCGACAATCTTGACGTGCTGCGCCGATCTGCCCACCAAGGCGATGCGCGAGGAAATTACCGCTGCGGGCAAATACCGCCATCCGCTGCTGTCGCGTGAGGATGACCGGTTGCAGGTGATCACCGTCGCCGAAATCTTGGCGGGAAAACGCCTCGACCTGCCCATGGCGCGCACCGATACGGTGAAGGCCGCGGTGGCGCTGGGCGATGCAGACAAACAGGCAATTCTGTTGTAATTATCTGGCCTGTTGTAATTACCTGGCCTGCTGTAACCACACGAAAAATCACAACGAGGCTTTCACTATGTGCGGAATTATCGGGATAGTCGGCAAGGGCGACGTAGCGGACCGGCTGGTCGACGGGCTGCGGCGGATGGAATATCGCGGCTATGACAGCGCGGGGGTCTGCACGCTGGTCGGCGATCAGATGATCCGCCGCCGTGCGCCGGGCAAGCTGATCCATCTGGTCGAAGAGCTGGCGGCGCATCCCGCGCCCGGCCACACCGGCATCGCGCATACCCGCTGGGCCACGCATGGCGCGCCCACCGCCAGCAACGCGCACCCCCACGCCACCGCCGAACTGGCGCTGGTCCACAATGGCATCATCGAGAATTTCCGCCGGCTGAAAGAAGCGCTGATGGCGCGCGGGCGGACCTTCGAGAGCGATACCGACAGCGAGGTCGTCGCGCATCTGATCTCCGAAAGCGTGGAGGCTGGTGCCTCGCCGCAGGAGGCGGTCAAGGCGGCCTTGCCGCAATTGCGCGGGGCGTTCGCGCTGGCGATTGCGTTCCGGGGGCATGACGACATGCTGATCGGGGCGCGGCTGGGATCGCCGCTGGTGGTCGGATACGGCGACGGCGAGACCTATTTGGGGTCGGACGCGCTGGCGTTGGCGCCGCTGACCCAGAAGATTGCCTATCTGGAGGAGGGTGACTGGGTGGTGATCACCCGCGCCGGGGCCGAGATCTTCGATGCCGACAACGCGCCGGTGACGCGCGCGATCACCACCTCGGGAGCATCGGCGGCGGCGATCGAGAAGGGCAATTTCCGCCACTTCATGCAAAAGGAAATCTACGAGCAGCCGACCGTGGTGGCGCAGACCTTGCGCTCCTACGTGCGCCAGGTCGATCAGTCTGTGGCGCTACCGCAGTTCGATTTCGACCTGTCGAAGATCACCCGCGTGACAATTGTGGCCTGCGGGACGTCCTATTACGCCGGGTTGGTCGCGAAATACTGGTTCGAGCAATTTGCCCGGCTGCCGGTGGATATCGATGTCGCGTCCGAGTTTCGGTATCGCGATCCGGTGCTGGAGGCGGGCGGGCTATCGCTGTTCATCTCGCAATCGGGGGAGACCGCCGATACGCTGGCGGCGCTGCGCCATTGCAAGGCGGCGGGGCAGACCATCGGCGTTGTCGTCAACGTGCCAACCAGCAGCATGGCGCGCGAGGCCGACCTGCTGTTGCCGACGCACGCCGGGCCGGAGATCGGCGTGGCCAGCACCAAGGCCTTCACTTGCCAGCTGGCGGTGCTGGCGGCGTTGGCGGCGCATCTGGCGGTGGCGCGCGGCAAATTGAGTCGCGAGGAGGAGCGGGCGATTGTGCAGCATCTGGTCGAAATCCCCGCGACGTTGAACGCCGCTCTGGCCCATGATGACGAGATTGCGGCGATGGCGCATCTGATCGCGCCGGCCCGCGACGTTCTCTATCTGGGGCGCGGACAGGATTACCCGCTGGCGCTGGAAGGCGCGCTAAAACTCAAGGAAATCAGCTATATACATGCCGAAGGTTATGCGGCGGGCGAAATGAAACATGGGCCCATCGCGCTGATCGACGAGGCGGTGCCGGTGATCGTTCTGGCGCCGTCGGGGCCGCTGTTCGAGAAAACCGTGTCGAACATGCAGGAGGTGCGGGCGCGCGGTGGCAAGATCGTGCTGATTTCCGACGCCGAGGGGCTGGCCGAGGCCGGTGAGGGTTGTCTTGCGACCATCGAGATGCCCAAGGTCCATCCGCTGATCGCGCCGATGGTCTATGCGATACCGGTGCAGCTGCTGGCCTATCACGTTGCCTGCGTGAAGGGCACCGATGTCGATCAGCCGCGCAATCTGGCAAAAAGCGTTACCGTGGAATAGGGGCCGGGCGGGGCTTTTGTTGCCGCAGGGTGGACCGGCGACACCGGCACAGCGTGCAACATTTTCCGGTGCCTTCAATAAAAATTGTATCTGCGGCTAGGGACTTTACGCGGGCGTAAGGATTTGTCCCGTAAACCGCGCGGGATGAACGCGCCCTCGCCCCCGCCGCTCGCCTCGCACCAATTGTCGGTGCTCGCCGTGCTGGGCCTGCGCGGGCGTGGGGAGGAATGGAGCCGGCTGCGCGCGTTGCAATATGCACAATTGGCCGATGTTTCGCGCACGCATGTCCTGACCCAGGTTGCCGCCGCGCTGGCCACGGTGTGGCTGTTGCTGCCGGTAATGGGCCATTCGGTGCTGCTCGGCTGGTTGCTGACGCTTGCCGCCACGCTGATCTACGGCGTGCGATCGGACAATGCGTTTCGCGACGCCGACCGCCGCCATCTCGGCAATCAGGAGCTGACCCGGTATGCCGCCTGCATCGGCGCCAATGCGCTGGTATGGTCGGTGCAGGTATTGCTGTTCGCGGTCCACGCCCCGTCCGAATCGCGGCTGGAGCTGTGGATGATTCTGGCGATGCTGATGACGGTGTCGGCGGTGGTGATCCCGGCGGTGCCGCTGGGCACGTTGCTGTTCTCCACCATTGTCGGCGGGGCGATGATCCTCGGCTTTGTCAGTTCACACAATTACCAGATGGCGGGGATCGCCGCGCTGTTCCTGACGATCATCCTGTTCGGCGCGATTGGCGCCAGCCGCAATTTCCTGCTGTCGCGGATGGCCGAGCAAGGCATGGCCGAACGTAACGAAGTCGTCTCGCTGCTGCTGCGCGAGTTCGAGGAGGGTGAGGCGGACTGGCTGTGGCAGACCGATACCAATCGCCGTGCCCGCGCGGTCAGCCGCCGTTTCGCTTTTGCGCTGGGGATGGAGCCCGAAGCTATCGAGGGCAGCAGCCTGCTGCAACTGATCGCCGGGCCCGGCTGGGACAGCGGACAATGCCACGCCAGCCTGCACGATCTGGCCGAGCGGCTAAAGCATCGCGAGGCCTTTTCCAACCTGCCGGTTCGCGTCTCGATCAAGGGCGAGCAACGCTGGTGGGAATTGTCGGGCAAGCCCAAGTTCGATGACAGCAACGCCTTTGAGGGTTTTCGCGGCGTCGGCTCGGATGTGACGGCCCAGCGCGAAAGCTCCGAAAAGATCGCCTATCTGGCGCGCTATGACACGCTGACCGGCCTGCCCAACCGCCTGATGCTGACCGAGGCGATGGCCGAGGCGATGCGTTATGCCGATCAGTGGCGGACGCGCTGCGCATTCCTGATGATCGATCTCGACCGGTTCAAGGCGGTCAACGATACGCTCGGCCATCATGTTGGCGACCAATTGCTGGCCTGCGTGTCGCAGCGGCTGAAGTCTCTGATGAGCGAGAATGAGGTCTGCGGGCGGCTGGGCGGCGATGAATTCGCCATCGTCATCCGCGATGCCAGCGAGCAGACCGCAGTGGAGCGCGTGGCGCGCATGGTGATCACCCGCCTGTCCGAGCCATATAGCGTCGACAATCACACGCTTTATGTCGGGGCCAGTGTCGGCTCCGCCATCGGCCCGCGCGACGGTTCGACGGTCGAGACGCTGATGCGCAACGCCGATCTGGCGCTCTACCGCTCCAAAGACGATGGCGGCGGTCAGCACAATGTCTATGAGCCGGGCCTCCACGCCCAGGCCGAGGAACGCCGAAAGCTCGAATTCGCGCTGCGCAGCGCCCTCGAACGCGATGAATTCGTACTGCATTATCAGCCGGTGGTCGATGCCAAGGACGAACGCATCCTCAGTTTCGAGGCGCTGGTCCGCTGGCAGAGCCCCGAGCACGGCATGGTCAGCCCGGTCAAATTCATCCCGATTGCCGAGGATACACGGTTGATCGTGCCGATCGGCGAATGGGTGATGCGCGAGGCCTGCCGTGAGGCGATGCACTGGCCCTCCACCGTCAAGGTCGCGGTCAATGCCTCGGGCGAGCAATTGCTGGATCGCAATTTCCTCAATGTCGTGGTGTCGGCGCTGGCGAGCAGCGGCCTGCCGCCGCAGCGGCTGGAAATCGAGGTGACCGAGAGCATTTTCCTGCGCGATGCCACCACGGTACGTCAGGTGCTGGAGCGGGTGATGGCGCTGGGCTGCGGGGTCAGCCTCGACGATTTCGGCACAGGTTATTCCTCGCTCGGCTATTTGCGGACCTTGCGCTTCACCACGATCAAGGTCGACCGCAGCTTTGTGAAGGGTGGCGCGACCAACAACCCCGAGAGCCTGGCCATCATCCGCGCGGTGGTGGCCATGGCCGACAGCCTCGAAATGTCGACCACCGCCGAGGGCGTGGAGACCGAGGATGAGCTGGCGATGGTGCGCAAGCTCGGCTGCAAGAAGATCCAGGGGTATTACTTTGGACGGCCGATGCCGGCAGGTGATGCGCTGGCGCTGTTCAAGCGGCCCGCAGCGGGCGGCATGGGGGGGTGATTTGGCTGGTGAGAAGCGCGAAATTGCGCGTTTCGCTTAGAAGCCTGTGTCATCCCGCGCGCCCTCCCGGCCTCCCACAGCGTATAATCTGTATGGGAGGTCGGGAGGGGGCGCGGGATGGCACAGGCTTCCCACGAAAAGTGCTCTTTCGCGCTTTTCGTCAAACCGACTCCCCAACCAACCCTCGCACCACGCTCTCGAACATTGCGCGGCCATCGCTGCCGCCATGCGCAGGCTCGATCATCCGCTCCGGGTGGGGCATCATGCCCAGCACGTTGCCGGCATCACTCAGCACCCCGGCGATATCGCGCGCCGAGCCATTCACCGCCTCGCCATAGCGGAACGCGACCCGGCCTTCACCCTCCAGCCGGTCGAGCGTCGCGGCATCGGCGTAATAGGCCCCGTCTTGATGCGCCACCGGGATGGTGATGCGCTGGCCCGCGCGATAGCCGGCGGTGAACAGCGACTGCGTGTTCACGACCTCCAGCGGCACCGTGCGGCACACGAAGCGCAGGCCCGCATTGCGCATCAGCGCGCCGGGCAGCAGCCCCGCCTCGGTCAGCACCTGAAACCCGTTGCACACGCCCAGCACGCTGACCCCCCGTGCCGCCGCAGCGACCACCGCGCGCATGATTGGCGAACGCGCCGCCATCGCGCCCGAGCGCAGGTAATCGCCATAGGAAAACCCGCCGGGCAGCGCGATAAAGTCCAGCCTTTCGGGCAGTTCGGCATCGCCGTGCCACACGCGCAAGACCTCACCGCCGCACACCTGTTCGATCGCGACGGCCATGTCGCGGTCGCAGTTCGAGCCGGGGAAGGTGATGACCGCGGCGCGAAAGCCGCTCATTGCACACGCTCGATACGGTAATTTTCGATCACCATATTGGCCAGCAATTGCCGCGCCATATCGTCCAGCGCGGCATCGGTGACGCCCGCATCGACCTCCATCTCGAACAGGCGCCCGGCGCGCACATCCGACACGCCGGCAAAGCCGAGCCCCGCGATCGCATGCTGGATCGCGCGGCCCTGCGGGTCGAGCACGCCGGGCTTGAGGCTGACGTGGACGCGGATTTTATGGGTCATTGCAGGGGGGCCTTTCGCATCGGGGACGACCGGGTAACCTGCGCGCAGCCTATGACGCGCCGCCGCCGCCGCCGCAACCCCGCCCGCCCGATAAAGCTCCCGATAAACCACTGGTACAGGGCCGTCACGCCCGATACCGTGCCGGCAAATCGAACAGGGAGAGACGATATGACCACCCCGGCGCAGACCTTGCGCGCAGCCATCACCAGCGGTGAGCATTTCATAGCTGCCGAGGCCTATAGCGCGCTGACCGGGCGCATCGTCGAAAGCGTGGGCTTTAAGGCGGCCTATGTCGGAGGGCATGCGTGCAGTGCGTTCCACTATGCGGTGCCCGACAATGGCGTGTTCAGCCAGGTCGAGATGCTGGATCAGGCCAGCCGGATTGCCGACGCCATCACCATCCCGCTGATCGTGGATGCCGATACGCTGGGCGAGACGGTGGCCGATGCCTATCACTTCACCCGGCGCTATATCCGGCGCGGCATCGCCGGCTATCACGTCGAGGATGAGGTCAACCCCAAGCATTCGCGCTATGTCGGTGGGCTGTGCTCGATTGCCGACATGCAGGCGCGGATCGATGCCGGGGTGCGAGCGCGCGCCGATTCGGGCGGCGATCTGGTGATCATCGCGCGGTGTGATGAAATGTATGACCAAACGAAGGGCGGCGGCGGGAAATCGGACCCCGCCGAGGCGATCCGCCGCGCCACCGCCTATGCCAAGGCGGGGGCCGATGCGGTGGTCTTTGCCAGTTGCCCCCCCGCCGATCAGCCGCCGCTGATCGCCGCGATGAAGGGCATCGTGCCGGTGTGCACGCTGGGCTTCAACCTGCCCGACACCGCGTTTACGCTCAGCACCGGCTGGGGCTGGGTGACGGCGGCGGCCAACCACATGAAGATCGCGCGCGAGCTGATGGAGACCGGGACGTTCGCGTCGGCCAATTTCAATTTCCCCGAGAAACAGGCGCTAATCGATCAGCCGTTCTACGATTCGCTGATCCATGACTGGGCGGAAAAGACCGGGCGGGAAACGCGGGAGAAGGGCGCGGCGTAGCCCACGTTCCCGCCAGAGCGGGTGCCGCAAAATGCGAACGATCGGCCCGCTCTGAGTCTTTCGTTGTCGCATCGCCAATCGCAGAAAACCGGTGCCCAATTTTCGGCGTCTATCCCCCTTGCATACGTAGAACGTATGGGGTATATGATGTGCATGGCAAAGCAGATCACCACCACGCAGTTCTTTCGTAAGTTCCCGGACGACGAAACGTGCCTCGCCCATTTGTTCGAAGTCCGGTTCGGCCAAGGCTATGCCTGCCCGTCATGCGCGCGCCCTTCGAACTGGTATCGGATCAAGGCCGAACGCGCTTATTCCTGCCAGTGGTGCGGCCATCACCTGCACCCCACCGTTGGCACTCCGTTCGAACAGACCCGCACTCCGCTGCAACTGTGGTTCTATGCCATCCACCTGTTCACCACGACGCGGCACGGTGTCAGCGGCAAGGAGTTAGAGCGCCAGCTTGGCGTCACCTACAAAACGGCATGGCGCATGGCGACGCTGATCCGCGAGCATATGGCCGAGGTCGATGGCGAGGAGCCGATCGGTGGACCAGGTACGCATGTCGAGATTGACGAAACGATCATCGGCGGCGTGAAGCGCGGCAAGCATATGCGCGGGTCGGCCGGCAAGTCGATTATGGTTGGCGCAGTCCAGCGCGGCGGCGACCTGATTACCGCAGTGGTGCCCAACCAGCGCCGGGCGACGCTGCAACCGTTCATCACCGCCAACGTGAAGTTCGGCGGAGTGGTCCATACCGATGAGTTGAACAGCTATCGCAGTCTCAATACGGTAGGCTACAACCATGCAAGCGTGAACCACGGGATCAAGCAATATGCGGTATTCGATGACCGGCTTGGCGTCACCGTTTCGACGAATTCAATCGAAGGATTCTGGCGACATCTGAAATGCTCGATCGCCGGCACGCATGTCAGCGTCAGCCCCAAATATCTCGGCCTCTATGCGAAGGAATTCGAATACCGCTTCAATCGTCGGAACGATCCGGCTTCGATGCTTCCGGAGCTTCTTTCGACTTTCCGGCCATTGACCGCAAAGCGCGGTTGAAAGCGTGTTCGTCGCCGTGGGGATGATCCTCACGGTCCTTGGCGAACTGGTCGATTTTGCCGGCGTCGCGGGCCTGTTTAAGGTTTCCCATAAATTCGGCGCCTAGCTTCGGCTAACATGGTCTGCCGATTTTCCATTAGATCAAACCTCGCGTGCGACGTCCGAAGCGCCGCACCCGCATCACCAGTTTGGTCAACCAAACGCCGTAGGGTTGCCAGGCCGCGCATGTATTCTTCAACATTCCCCGTCCCCATCACGGGGGCTAAGGCTTGGGTTGCCGCAACATGCGCAGCGATCGCCTGCCGGACTTCCTTTCTGGTCTGCTTGACGTCCTCCTTATCGATGACGTCATCAGCCAAGTCAGTGATCGCGGCGTCGACTTTTGCACCCGACGAGTTAAACTCCTGAACTGCCGCCAGATTCTGTTGTTGATTAGCAGATTCAGTATTAAGCTTCGCGGTAAAGAGGTAGGTAAAGTAAGCAGCACATAGGCCCGTGACGAGCGCTATGACAGCCACTTCACCCCAGTGGCCGAGCTGCTGGCGCGACGGTAGTCGGCGAAAGAGCGGAGCGCTGGCCATGATATCTAGATACGCCGAGTCTAGGAATTTTTCAAGACGGCTGCGGTTGACACGCGGCCATCTACTGCTGCGCGCTTCCCCAGCCCATTGGCATCATCCAACCTGCACTCCCCCAACGCCGCCGCTATGGAATCGACGCAGGCCTCGACAGAACTCTGAACGTCCGGAGTTGCGCTGCCTACAACCTTCAAATGCACCGTGACGCCGTTATCGACAATGTGCTTAGAGTCGCATCCTGAAAGTGCGAATATTGCCATGACCGCTAACGCAAAGGGTGTTGCCGATCTAACGGAAATCTCGCCCGGAGATTGAATATTAATCCTGACTTCAGAGGATTTGTTATCCTCTAGTTTAAGTAGTCCTAATTTATAAAAGCTGTCATTAGCGTCAATATCAATGTAATTGTCTGTAGAAGCTCTAACAACATCAAATCCGTTAAGCCACATAGACACAACAGACATATCTTCTGCTGTGAATGTCGCCTTGTCAGTTCTGAACTCTGATACATAGTGTCCGTCATAGACAAAATTCGAATACGCATGACGATATACTTCTTCATGAAGCGATCGACCAAGAGTGAATACGGCAGTTTGCGTGTGCAGAGCCTTTATCATCTCAGCGCTGAGCGCCAATTTTTGCACTGCATTCCGCCACCGGACTGGACGTCCAAAGTAGGTGCCGGCGTAATCGCCGTCCCTAGCCTCAACGGCGCGAACATCGCCGGAGTCGGTTAAAAACTCTCCAATCAAAACGTCTTTCGCATAGCCGTCTACTGGTACTACAACGAGATCGCCCTTCTTTCCATCAAAGAATATTCTTTTTAGAAATGTAAGCGTTCTTCGATCTACCTGGCTAATTCCTTCTGATCCGTGCTCTTGGTTTCCACGCGTTCTACTTACCAGTTCACGTTCCCACCGATCATCTGATATTATTTTTAGAAGTTCTTGATCTGTCCATTGATCTGGGGCGCCCGCAAGAGTCTCTAATCCACGAATGTCTGGAAAGACAACGCTAGCGTCGCGGACGGCAAGATAAAATCGATAGGTTTTGCCGGGCGAACATTTGAAGACAAGATGATCCTTCGGGATCACGTAAGCATCCAACTCTACGACAGTCTTCGGCATTTTCGCCCCCTCATACGTGCGACGGTAGGCGGAATCAGGGAGCAGAGTCAATCACGTATGCTAAGGGGATAGACGCCCAATTTTCCGCGCGATACTACAGATCATCGCCGCCCAGCGCGCGATACAACCCGACCAGATTGTTCGCCCGCGCCAGCTCCACCGCGACCAGCGCCTTTTGCTGGGTATACAGCGCCTGTTCGGCGGTCAGGCTCTCCAGATGCGTCGCCACCCCGCCGGTGTAGCGCTCCCGCGCCAGCCTTGCATTATCGGCGGCGGCATCGCGCGCGGCGGTGCTGGCCGAAAGCTGCGCATCGATGGTGCCGCGCCGCGCCAGCGCGTTCGCCACATCGCTGAACGCTGCCTCGATGGCCTTGCGATATTCCGCCAGCGCCGCTTCGCGCTGCGCCTGGCTGAGCTGCAACCCGGCCCGCGCCGCGCCCGCGTCAAAGATGGGATAGGACAGGCCGGCACCTGCTGCGAAGGCAAACGCCCCGCCGGTGAACAGGCTCGACAAGGCGGTCGAGGCAACCCCCAGCACCCCGGTCAGGGTGATCTTGGGAAACAGCGCCGCCCGCGCCGCGCCGACCCGCGCGTCATTCGCCGCCAGCGCATATTCCGCCTGCACCACATCGGGCCGCCGCAACAAGATCGCTGAATCCAGCCCCGCCGGCACTTCGGCGAGATGCGCGCCGGCGTCATCGATGGAGCCGGGCAGCTCGGCATCGCTCACCTCCGCCCCGACCAGCAGGCGCAGCGCATTGGCGTCCTGTGCCAGCGCGTTGGTCTGGGCCGCGACATCGGCTTCGGCGATATGCTGGATCAGTTCGGCCTGACGCTGATCGCTGAGCGGGGCGATGCCGCCGCGCACGCGCTTTGCGGTCAGCGCCGCGCCGGTGGAAGCGCTGGCAGCGGTTTGCCGGGCAACGCTCAGCAGGCTGGCATCGGCGCCATAGGCCAGCCAGGCATTGGCGGTGCTGGCCGCGACCATCAGCCGGGCGGCCTGGGCGGCGGCGCGACTGGCGAGGTAGGTGGCGCGCTGCGCGGTCGTCAAATCGCGCAGCCGCCCGAACAGATCGACCTCATAGCTGGCCAGCGTACCTTCGGCGGTGAACACATTGGGGGGGCTGTTGCTGGCGGTGCCACCCGCGCGATTATAGCCCAGACTGGTGCCGATCTGCGGGAATTGCGCAGCGCGCTGAGCCTGAAATTGCGCGCGCGCCGCCGCGACATTGGCGATGGCCAGCGCGACATCCTGATTATGCGCCTGCGCGCGATCGATCAGCGTCACCAGCCGCGCGTCGCCAAACACCGCGCGGTAGGAATATGCCGGTTGGGCCAGATCGCCGGGAATGGGATAGGCCGCCCCCGCCGGCCAGCGCGCCGGCACCGGCAGCGGGCCGGCCAGCCGGGCGATCCGCGCGGGATCGGGATCCGCTGCACAGCCAGCCAGCAGCGCCATCGCCGCGCTGCTCAAGGCGAATGCCCGCCAGCTCATGCCGGGGCCGCCGGGTGCGGGTGGTGGCGGATGCCATCGCGCGTGGTGCGCCGCACGATCACGAAGAACAGCGGGATGAAGAACACCGCCAGCAGCGTCGCGGTCAGCATGCCGCCGATGACCGAGGTGCCGATGGCGATGCGGCTGTTCGCGCCCGCCCCGCTCGCCACTGCCAGCGGCAGCACGCCGAAGATGAACGCACAGCTGGTCATCAGGATCGGGCGCAGCCGGATACGCGCGGCATTCAGCGCGGCGGTGATGATGCGCTCCCCCTTCTTGACCTCCTGTTCGGCGAATTCGATCATCAGAATGGCGTTCTTGGCCGCCAGCCCCATCGTGGTCAGCAGGCCAATCTGGAGATAGACGTCATTCTCAAGCCCGCGCAAACTCACCGCCACCACCGCGCCCAACAAGCCCAGCGGAACGACCATCAGCACCGCTACCGGCACGCTCCAGCTCTCATACAGGGCTGCCAGACACAGGAACACCACCACCAGCGACACCCCATAGAGCAGCGGCGCCTGCCCGGTCGAAAGCCGCTCCTGATAGGACGCGCCCGACCAGCCCAAAGTCACCCCAGGGTATTTGGCGGCAATCGCCAGAATGGTCGACATCGCCTCGCCCGAGCTGGAGCCGGGCGCGGCCTGTCCGCTGATCTCGTAATTGGGGAGGCCGTTGAAGCGGAAGCGCGAGGTGGTGCTGCTGCTCCAGCTGGTATGGGCAAAGGCGGTGAAGGGCACCATCTGCCCACCGCTGCCCCGCACATACCATTGCGACAGGTCCTCGGGGCGGGTGCGATAGGGTGCGTCGCCCTCGACATAGACGCGTTTGACCCGGCCCCGGTCGATGAAATCATTGACGTAAGTGCCGCCCCAAGCCGCACTGAGCGTGGCATTGACGTCCTTTTGCGAGAGGCCATAGGCAGCGAGCGCCTGACTGTCGCTGTCGACCTGTAGCACCGGTTGATCGGGCAAATTGCTCAGCCGCACGTTGAGCAGCCTGGGATCGGCGCGCGCCTCGGCAAGGATCTTGTAATGCACCGCGTTAAAGGCATCGGCGCTGAGCCCGCCGGTGTTCTCGATCTGCGCCGAAAACCCCGAGGATTGACCCAGCCCGCGCACGATCGCGGGCACTGTCGCGTAAAATTCCAGATCGCGGTATCCGGCCAGCGCCTTGCCGGCGCGGCGGGTGATGGCGTCGGCGGTATTCGCGGCGCCGGGCCGGTCGTCCCAATCGGCCAAGGACAGGAAGCCGCGCCCGGCGTTCTGGCCGCCCGCGCCGCCCGACCCGCCGCCCGCCACGCTCAGCACCGTATCGACATTGCCATGCTCGCGGGTCAGGAAATATTGCTCGACGGCCAGCTGCGCCGCATGCGTCCGCTCCAGCGTGGCGCCCGGGGGCATGATCATGCTGAGTTGGGCAATGCCCTGATCCTCGCCGGGCAGGAAGCCGGTGGGCAGGCGCACGAACAGCAGCACCAGCACCAGCGACAGCGCGGCGAAAGCCACCAGCGACGGCTTGCCATGCTCCGCCACCCACGCCGCCCGCACCTGATACCAGCCGAGCAACCGGGTGAAATTGCGGTCGAACCACTCCCTCAGCCGCAGCGACCAGCGCCCGATAAAGCCGGTGTGGTCCTCATCCTCGGGGCGTTTCAACAGGTTCGCGGTCAGCGCCGGGGTCAGCACCAGCGCGACCAGCACCGACAGGCCCATCGCGGAAATGATGGTGATCGAAAACTGGTGATAGATCACGCCCGTAGAGCCGCCGAAAAACGCCATCGGCAGGAACACCGCGCTCAGCACCAGCGCAATCGCCACCAGCGCCACCTGAATCTCGCGCATCGATTCGATAGTGGCATCGCGCGGGCTCATCCCCGGGTTTTGATGGAGCAGCCGCTCGACATTCTCGACCACCACGATGGCGTCATCCACCAACAGGCCGATCGCCAGCACCAGCCCGAACAGCGTCAGCGTGTTGATCGTGTAGCCCGCGACCGCGAAGATGCCGAAAGTCCCCAGCAGCACCACCGGCACCGCAATCGCCGGGATCAGCGTGGCGCGCCAGCTTTGCAGGAACACGAACATGACGATGACCACCAGCACGATCGCCTCGAACAGGGTCCACACCACGTCCTTGACCGACTTGTTGATAAAACGCGTCGAATCGCTGGCAAAGCCATAGGTATAGCCGCCGGGGAAGCTGGCCGCGTCGCGCGCGATCTCGGCCTTGACCAGCTTGGCAGTGGCCAGCGCGTCGGCGCCCGGCGCCAGCGCGATGCCCAGCCCGGCGCCGGGATGGCCGTTGACCCGGCTGATGATGTTGTAATTCTCGGAGCCCAGTTCAATCCGCGCCACATCCGACAGGTGGACGGTGGCGCCGCTGGGCATCACTTTCAGGACGATGCCGGCAAATTCCGCAGGAGATTTGAGCCGCGCCTGCGCAGTGACGGTGGCGTCCAGCATCTGTCCCGGCAGCGCCGGCGTGCCGCCGATTTCACCAGCGGCAACCTGGGTGTTCTGGGCCTGCAAGGCGGTGATCACGTCGCCCGGCATCAGCGCATAGGCGTGCAGACGAGCGGGATCGAGCCAGATCCGCATCGCATATTGCGAGCCGAAAATGTTGGTCTGGCCGACGCCGGGGATGCGCCCGATGGTCTCCTGCAAATGGCTGACCATGTAATCGGACACGTCGATATTGGTCGAGCGATCCCAGGTGTCGGCAAGTGTCAGCACCATCAGGAAATCGGGCAGCGATTTGGTGACGGTGATGCCCTGCGCCTGAACCTCTTGCGGCAGGCGCGAGATCGCCTGCTGCACCTTGTTCTGCACCTGCACCTGCGCGATGTCGGGGTTGGTGCCCTTGGCGAAAGTGGCGGTGATCCCGACCTGCCCCTGCGACGATGAGGTCGAGGAAAAATAGAGCAGGCCGTCCAGTCCGGTCAGCTGTTGCTCGATCACCTGCGTCACGCTGCCTTCAAGGCTGGCGGCGGAGGCCCCCGGATAGGTCGCCGAGATGTTGATCTGGGGTGGGGCGATGTCGGGGAATTGCTCAATCGGCAGCGACAGTACCGCGCCCGCGCCGATCAGCATGATGATGATCGCGATGACCCAGGCGAAAATCGGCCGGTCGATGAATATCCGCGACATCAGCGCTTGCCGGTATCGCGCGGCGCCTGTGGGGTCGTATCGGGCTGGGCATGCACGGCCAGCCCGGGCTTCAGCTTGCCCAGGCCCTGCGTGATGACCTTGTCGCCGCGCGCCAGCCCCTGACTGACCACCCAGAAGGCGCCCTGACTGCGCGATGCGATGACATTGCGCAACATCGCATGCCCGCCGGAGTCGAGGACAAACACCGTGGCATTGCCGCGCGGATCGCGGGTCAGGGCCACCTGCGGCACCAGAAACACGTTGTTCTGCCGCGCCGGGCTCAGCACCGCGCGCACGAACATGCCGGGCAGCAGCAGCCCCTCGGCATTGGGGAAACGCGCGCGCAGTGCCACGGTGCCCGTGGCGGGATCGACCGTGACCTCGGAAAACTCCAAAGTGCCGTCGTGATTATAGGTGCTGCCATCGGCGAGTATCAGCTTGACCGGCAGGCTCAGCCTGGCCGCCCCGCCCGACGCCAGCTGTCGCCGCAGCGCCAGCATATCCTCGACATTCTGTTCGATATCGACGTTGATCGGGTCGAGCACCGCGATCACCGCCAACGGTCCCACCTGCCCGGTGGTGGCCAACGCGCCCTCGGTGACCAGCGAGCGTCCGATCCGACCGGTCACCGGTGCAGGCACCGTGGTAAAGCGCAGGTTGATCCGCGCCGTCGACAGCGCCGCCTGATTTTGCGCAACCGATGCCGAGGACACGCGCGCGGCGGCGGCGGCATCGGTATAGTCCTGTTGCGACACCGCTTGGTCGGCCGCCAGCGGCTTGTAACGGTCGGCCTTGGCGCGGGCCGCCTCGGCGCTGGCCTGCGCGCTGGCGAGGTTGGCGCGGGCCTGCCCGGCGGCGGCGCGGTACAGGCTGGCGTCGATCTGATACAAAGGCTGGCCGCGATGGACCAGCGCGCCCTCGGTGAACAGCCGGCGCTCGATCACGCCGGAGGCTTGCGGACGCACCTCGGCGGTGGCCAGGGCGCTAGTCCGTCCGGGCAGTTCGGAGGTGATGGTGATGCTGGTCGGCCGGACGACAGTATAGCCCACCTCGGGCGGGGCCTTGGCGGCAGTGTCGGGCTTGCCGCAGCCGGCGATGCCCAGCATTGCGACCATGGCGAGGCCAAGTCGCAATGCCGCGCGCACAACATTCACATCTCTCATTCGCGCCCCTTCGCGCCTGTACACCCGCCCTGTCAAGCGCGCGTGGGGGGAGCGATCGCCCACTTTGGCGGCCCCCACGATCGCCGAACTCCCACCCGCACGCGCAACACCTCAGCCGCTAACGGGTTCCGCGTTGCCAAGATTTATTTCGCAATTGCGGCATGGGGCAGGGCAGCAGGCGGCGGGGCGTGAACGGGCGGGGCCTCGTCGGGCAGCACGGTGATCGCCACCGCGCCGGCATCGGGCAAATACTGGTGCGCCGCCGCCTGTACATCGGCGGCGGACAGCGCCAGCAGCCGCGCCGTGGCATGCGTCTGGCGGTCGATACGCCCCGGCTGGCTTTGCGAGCGCGCCGCCACCGCCAGCCAGCCGGAATTGGTCTTGAGCCGATTGTCGAATTGCTCCACCAAGGGCGCGCGGGCACGTTGTAGCAGATCACCGCTGACCGGGTGATCGCGCAGATCGGCCACGACCCCGGCAATCGCGATGCGCGCGGCGGGCACGTCCACCACCGAAACGGTCGCGGTGATCTTCATCTCGCCGTATCCCAGCCATTCATGCGCCATCTCGCTGCTAGCAGCGGGCGAATAGGCCTTGCCCAGCTTCTGCCGCAGCGCCTCGGTGATGCCCAGTTGCAGACATCGGCTCAACAGGTTGAGCCGCTGAACCTCGACAGGATCGCTCGAATCGGTGGTGTGCCACACCAGCTGGATCAGCGCCTGATCGGCAGGGCCGGTGTGGCGGAGGATGCGCGGGGCGTGGTCCTGCGTAAAGCCGCGCCGCCGCTGGGCGAGATAGAGCCCGAACCAAGGCTCCCGCGCCGGCAATGCGCCCAATGTCGCGCCCACCAATGCAATCGCGCGATCCTCATTCATATCGCCGATCATCGCGACCTCGATCGCGCCATGCGCCAGCCGGTCGGTGATATCGGCCCTCAGCCGGGCAAAATCGAGCTTCTGGTAATCGGCGAATTTCTGCAACGTGAAGCGCGGGTCCTGATCGGACAAAATCCCCCCCGCACCGCCCGCCAAAGCCGCCTGCGGGCTGGCGCGAAGCTGCGCGAAATAGGCCGCCGCCGCCAGCCGGTACTGCACCTCGCCCTCACCACGATAGCCCGGATCGGTGAGCAGCGCGGTGGTCAGCCGCAATTGCAGCGCCAGATCGGCGGGGGTGGTCGCGGCGGTGGCGGCAAAAGTCTCGGGCGCATCGTTCAGCCCGAAAGTAACGCTGTGCCCGGCCAGCAGGCTCTGCAACTCATCCTCGCTGTGCCGACCCAGCCCGCCCGCACCCAGCATCGCCACCATCTCCACCGCCAGCGGATCGGCGCGCGTGGCCAGCATCCGACCGCCGTCGACATTGACCTCGACCAGCACCTGATCCTTGGCCAGATCGGTGTGCCTGAGGTTCAGCCGCACACCATTGGCATAGCGCACCTGCCGGATGCCCAGCGCCGTTTCGCGGTTATCGCTGACGACGGTGCCGGGCTTGCCGAAATCCTGATAGGCAAAGCCGGTATTGTTGCTCGCCGAAATGGTCGGGAACGGCGCGCGCACGGCCGCGTTCCACGCCGCGCGCATCGCAGCGGCCCCGCCCGGCGGCGCCAGCCGGCCCTGAAAGCGCAGCAGCGGATCGTCCAGCATCACCGCATCATGCCGCAGCGCCGTCAGCACCAGTGCGGGGGTGATCGACGGGGCAAATGCCTCGAACCGGGCTAGAACATCGGCAGGCGGGCTGGGCACGCGCTGATCGCTGAGCAGCGCAAGTGCGTCCTGCAACAACAACGCGTCGCTGCGCGTGTCGGCGCCGGCGGCGGCATGCTGGGCGGCTGCGCGGATATTGGCCACCTGCTCGGCCACCTCGGGCGCGGCGAAGCCCTGCGCCAGCGCGCGGTGCCACACGCCCGCCGTCGCGCTCAGCCCCACCAACGCCCGCCCGCTGATCGCATCGACGATCAGGTTGGTGGTGCGCCCCGCGTGCAAGATCTCGGCTGTACCAAAGCCGGCGTCACGGAACGGCGGATCGGACTGACGCCCCAGATGCTCCAGCCGGCGGTTGACGATGGCATAGCCGATATGCGCCAGCAGATCCTCGCGCCGCCGCGCCAGCGTATCGGGCGCGCGCCGCGAAACCCCATGGCGCAATGCGGTGATCCGGTCGGTCAGCGCCGGGTCGAGATAGATTTCGCTGCGGCCATGATCGCCCGGCAGCATCGGGCCGCCGCTGGGCTGGGGCGGAGATGGTTTTGCGGACCAGTCGGCGAAATGCGCCTTGATCGCCGCCTCCACCGCATCCGCATCGAAGTCGCCGATGACCACCAGCGTGGTCTTGGCCGGCACATAATTGCGGGCCCAGAACGCGCGCAATTGGGCGGGGGTGGCGCCGCGCACCACCTCCTCCAGCCCGATCGGCATCCGCTGGGCATAAATCGCGGCGGGATCGACGAAACCTGTCTGGTCGACGTAATTGCGCTGGGCAAAGCTGTTGCGGTCGCGCTTCTCGGCCAGCACCACGCCGCTTTCGCACGCCACCGCGCTCGCGTCAAAGGTCAGCTCGCTCGCGGTCTCGCGCATCAGCATCAGGCCAGTGTCAACGGTGTCGGCATCGCTCCTCGGCAGGTCCAGCATGTAGACGGTCTGGGTCCATTCGGTTTCTGCGTTGGTGTCGGGGCCGAAGGCCAGGCCATTGCGCTGGAGGATCTTGATCATCTCGCCGGCGGCCACATGGGTTGAGCCCTTGAAGGCCATGTGCTCGAGAACGTGGGCGAGGCCCTGCTCGTCATCGCTCTCCTCAAGAGAGCCGGAGCCTATGCGAAACCGTATCGAGGTTTGGCCGACTGGGGTGGCGTTCTCCATGACCGCGTAGCGCATTCCGTTGGCGAGAACGCCGTCGCGCACGGCCGGATCGGCCGGCATGTCGCTTGTCGCCTCCGGCCAGACCTGTGGCGCCGCCAGCAACGGGGTCGCGCCGAGCAGGCTGGCGGCGGCCAGCAAGCCAAAAC
>JANXUK010000004.1 GCA_025356275.1 Sphingomonadales bacterium
GCGAGCCGCGCTGCTTCAGGGCTGCGTTATATTCGGGCCAATTGGTCGTGCGATACTTCGCAGGTGTCGGTCTGGGCATCCCGCCCATCTATAACATCCAATTCCCCAAGGGAATCCACTGCCTTGTTATGCAACAAAGCCCCCGCCTTATGTTCGGCGAGCAGGTCGAACTGGACTTGTAACGGTTTTGCGCCGGTCAAGTATCTCATTATGCCACCTTGGCTTCGAATGCGAGCGGGCTGATGCCGCCCCGATATGAATGGCGTCTGCGGGAATTGTAAAACCCGTTGATGTACTGGAAGATGGCAGCCTCTGCCTGTCGCCAGCCCATTTGCGGTTGGGCATTTCAGCAACGAAATCGCCTGCCAGCCAGTTTGCAGCGACACCCAGGCGATGGTGGCTGTCCGTCGTAACCTTGTGTCTGCGGGTGGGGACTGGCTTGATCCCATTGATCTTCATCAGCCGACCGAGACGACGCTCGCCAACAGCGAGCCCGACCTCCTTCAACTCCATGGTCATCCTCGGACGACCATAGCTGCCGAGGCTCAGCCGATACTGTTCCCGGATGTGGGCCAGCACCTTCATGTCCGTCCGCGCACGCTCGCTGATCGGGCGTGACCGCCAGGACGATAGCCACGAGTGCTGACCTCCATCACCCGACAGATCAACTCCACGGGCCAAACATGGCGCCAGCTCTCCACAAAGCCGAACCTCACGACCGCTGGCTCGCGAAGAATTGAGTGGCCTTTTTTAGCACTTCCCTCTCCTCCCTGAGCACGCGGTTCTCAAGGCGAAGGCGTTCATTCTCACGCGCCAAATCTGCCTGCGGCGCTGACACCAAATCACTGGGCCGATACTGCGTCAGCCATTTACCCAGCGTCGACTTGCCTATCCCCAAATCCGTCGCAACCCGGTCCCGCGGCAGACCGCTGGTCAGCGCAATGCGCACCGCCTCCTGCTTGAACTCTTCTGAATGTTTGATCATCTCGTCGGTCTCCTGTTGCGAGCATAAAACGCTCAGGTGACCGGCGCAAAACCGTTACAAGTCCAGGGTGATCCTTCATGACCAGGCCGTCGTTCTGAACCGTCGCCAAGCTGGGGTCACCATTGATGGGGCGCTTCGCCACGAAGCCGTCGATCCCCATCGGGTCGCGGTGGATACGCACGGCCACATCCATTTCGGAATGGCGCTGGCCAATTTGGTCGGGTTCGATTTGACCCCGAGATTGGCCGGAATGAACAAGCGCAAGCTCTATCTCCCGCGCGGCCTTGATGTGCCCGCCAGCCTGCAACCGATCGTCAGCGAAACCGTCTTCACCCGCGCGATCACCCGGGGATGGGATCCCCTTCTTCGGATTGCAGCATCAACTAAGCCTGGCTGGTGCTCGGCTCCCTTTATACTGGATCGCTTCGGCAGTGCCGCTCGCGGCGACGAGGCATTTCAAGCGGGCGACGCGTTCGGTCGGCTTCTGCTCACCCGCTTCCTGGGCAACTATCTGGGCAATCCCGCGTTCCGCCGGATCAACGACGCCTTGCTCAGTCAGGGGGAGTCCGTCCACACCCTCCAACGCGCGATCTATTCCGGGGCGATCGGCGCGAGGCACGGCCGTACGCCCGAACAGATGGCCGCGATTTCTTCCAGCCTGACATTGCTCACCAACGTCATCATGACGTGGAACGCGACCCGGATCGGCGAGGTTCGGGCACGGACGCCGGAGATTTTTGCCGATCACCACCTTATGCACATCGCACGACGATCGCTACGGTCCATGGCTTGCTCGGCGCGCCCGGTGCCGTGTCGAGTTCCTTGGTCCGGGATGCGATGAAGGGCATGCGCCGCAGTCTGGGCAAGGCACAGCGTCAAGCGGCCGGATTGCGGCTCGGTGAAGCGATTGGCGATGCACCCGTCAAGGGGAACACGCTGGCGGGTATCATGGAAGGGTGCGGGACCGACTTGCCGGCACTGCGCGATGCGGCGTTGTTGTCGCTGGGCTACGACGCAGGCTTGCGCGTGTCCGAGATATTGGGGGCAACGGTAGAAGCACTCACAGTCCAGGATGACGGCAGCGGCCTTCTCGACATTCTCCGTTCCAAGACCGACCAGGAAGGGCAGGGGTCCTTTTGCCTGGGTATCTCCCGAAACCATGCGGCGGGTCGCTACATGGCGGGATGCGGCGTCGATCCGCAGCGGACCTCTGTTTCGACGGGTCGGTGTGGTGCGCAAGAAGGGACATCCGGGTCGCCGGGCCCAAAGCATCACGGACCTTTCCTACAACGCCCAGATCGATCGCGAGCGCATGGCGGCAATCCCGGCGCGGCAGGCCAGCGTCACTTACGCCGTGGGTGATGCCGCGCTGACGGTTGCTGCTGTGCGGGCCATTATCCGCAAGCGAGCGTTGGCATCGGCAGACCTGGGCCTGGTTGACCTCATGGGCGATGATCCGAAGCGGGCGCTTGACGCGCTGAGCACGCATTCCCTGCGCGTGGGGCTTACCCAGGATCTGTTCGCCAATGGTGAAGACGCAGGGCCCATCGCACAGGCCCTGCGCTGGTCTTCGGTCGGGACGGCCTTGCGCTATGGCCGGCGGCTCGCTCCCGCATCCAACGCTGCCGCTCGTATGCTGGCAGGCCGCAGAGTTTGAGGGAATGCACGCGTCAGGCGTTCGGAGCCCGCGTCAATAGGAGTTCTACCCCCTCTGGATGACCGCTGTTGCGGTAAATTCTGTCGGTTGGCTGCAGTGTGCGTTCGCTGCATATTGCAGCCTATTTTGTCTGTTCACACCTTGGTTGCGACGCGCCGCCGTGACACGAACTAGATCGGATTCGCGGTGCAGATGGGGGTGCTGCGTCATTCAGGGTTTGGATTTGCCCTCGACGAGGGCGCGCCTACTGACCTTGTTGTATTCATGGGCGAGCAGATCGGTGTTCCGGTAACAGCGTTCGAACGCTATGCAAGCCGCCCCGCAACCGCGTCCGACCACGCGCGTGAAGCCGAGGCGGCATCGGGCCTGCGGCCGCCGGTCAACGACGATCTCCAGTCCCTCATCGAAGCCGCGACACAGGCAGCCTGGGCGACCGATCGCGGCTTGCCAATTATCGCCGGCATTACCGACGCCCTTTGTGCTTCATGCATCACACTGCCCGCACCGTCCGTGATCGAGCGTGCCGGGCTCGCAGGGCGGACCCGTGCCCGGACGAGCTTCTGGCCCACACCTCGCCTGTCGGGTGGGGACATATTGCGTTCTAGGGAGACTTCCTCTGGGACGGCACCGCCGCTATGGCGTCAGGGCGGCGGCCGCTCAACCTCGGGCGACCGATGTCTCGCGGCTTGGCCCCCCGCGGATGTTCGTCATAAGTTCACGTTACGTCTAGCGCAATTCAGATAACATCCGTTGCGATGACCTCTAACAGTTTGCTGAAAAACGCCGAAAGTTTGGCAGTTTAAGGAAGGTGAATGATCGCAAGGGACAACATGAGTGATCAAGCGCGAGCGCGCATCAGGATCGTTTCGATAAAATCAAGCACCACCTCATTGTGGTCGGTCAGAATACGGATGCCGAAGCGCACGATGCCACAATCCGGGCGCGAGCTCGATCCTCGCTTTTCCAACCATTTCGCTTCCAAATGGACTTGGCGACCCGCGTGCAGGGCAGCTGGAAGGCGCCCCGAATCGAAGCCGAGCATGCACACAACTGCGTCAGGTGATAAGATGTCTTTGATCAACAACTGCTTCAGGCCGAAAGTGTAGACCGACGATGCGGTAATGCCGCCAAAGATAGACGCGCGCGCGGCGACCGGATCGACGTGGATGGGCATTGGATCCCATTCGCGAGCAAAGGCGATCATGTGTGCGGCGTCGACGCCCATCGTGTGTGATACCGCGATTGCTCCGACCTCAATGTCGTCAAGGTATAGTGCGTCCCGCCGGCTGGTCGCGTCCGTCATCATTCCGTTTCCATCCGTTCTTGTTGTGGCTGTTGCAGGCGTCACACTGAAATCGTCAGCCCCCCGTCCGACAGCAGCATCGCACCGGTGACGTATGCACTCTCCGCGCGCGCGGCGAGCAACACGTAAAGGGAAACATGGTCGTCGGGGACCGAGACCCGGCCCAGCGGGATGTGGGCGGCCATCGCCGCCATCCGCGCCGGATCGCTGTTCATCGTGTGCTCGCGCTGATCGAGCGCGGCCGGCCCGGAAATGCCCGTGTCGGTCGCCCCGGGAGCGACGCCGTTAACCCGCACCTTGGGGGCGAACTCTTTAGCCAGCTGCATGACCAGCCCGCGCAATGCAAATTTGGACGCGGTGTACAGCGCTCCGCCGCCGCCGGCGCGGAAGCTGGCGTTCGATCCGGTGACGATCACGCTGCCCAGGCTGGTTGTGAGCGCCGCCAGCGCTGCGTGCGCGCCATACAGCGCGCCCTTCACATTGACCGCAAAGATTTCATCGAACGCCGCCGCCAGCTCCTGCGGCGTCTGCCGCTCGGCGCGCTTGTGGAAATCCCACAGCCCGGCGTTTGCGACATAAACGTCGAGCCCGCCATACGCCTGCTCGGCGGCTGCGACGGCGCGCGCAGCGGTCTGGTATTCCGCGACATCGCCGACGACGACCGCGCAGCCTTCGCTTTCAAGCGCGGCAGCCTCATCCGCCTGGCGCACAACCGCGACCACCGCTGCGCCTTCGGCCAGATAGCGGCGCACCACCGCCCGCCCGATCCCCGCGCCAGCCCCCGTCACCACCGCTCGACACCCGACCAGCCGTCCCATCAGAAGAATGCCGACAGGTTCTTGGTCAGCAGCACCGATTGCGGCAGCAGGATGAGCCGGCGTGCCAGCTGAAACCCGCCCTCGACGCGCCGCAGCAGATCACGCCGGCGGCCCATCAGCGTTGCCTCATCATGCTCGGAACGGTTGCGGTGCTGGACAAAGCTGCTGTGGACCTCAAATTCGGTCGGCAGTTCGGTCGAGAACGCCTCGACGTTGGAGACGACATAGACATGCCGTGTCGGCGGGTCTTCCGACCAGACGAGATTGGACGCCAGCCGGCCGAGCCGCACCGCGATGTCGGCCTTGCACTCGTCAAACAGCGCCATCGCAGCGGGGTCGAGCGGGGGCCGGGGGTCGCGACGAAACCGGTTCTCGCGAAGCGGCATCCAGTAAAATAAATCGTCGGCCAGCAAGCCATACCATTCATCGTGCCGCTCCTCGTCGAGCAGCCGCGCCTCCAGGCGATAGAAGCGCTCGATCGCGAGCAGCGTCGGGTCGTCGACCGCCGCGCCGTCCCCGCGCATCGCCAGCAATTGCGCCGCCGCCGCGCGTGCCTGGGCCATCGTCAGGCGCGGATAGGTCGCATAATCGGGTTTGCGCTCGGCTGTCGCGGTCATGTGGCGGTTCCCTGCGCCACCATGGCCGGCGGCAGCGGCATGTCGGCCCAGCTCTGCGCATCCATCATCTCGGCCCAGCGCTTATAGAACAATCGCTGATTGGCATCGGACAATTGACCCGCCGTCACCGTGCCGGGCAGTCCGACAAGATCCGCCTCGGCGATAGGGGCCATCGCGTAGCAGAGCCGCTGGTGGCGCGTGACCCAGCCCGCGTTGGCGCTGGTTGAATGTTCCCAGTTCTCGCCGTCGTCCATCTCGAGCAGCCCCGATGGCGAGAAGGTGCGCATCGATCCGCGCCGGAAGCGATCTTTGATGTCGGAGGGCATATTCCGGGGGACCAGCGTCCAGGCGTGGATTTCGGTCTGGTGCGGCCCCTTTGGCTGAAAGCTGCGGAAGGTGAAATAGCCGGGCAGGAACGAGAAATTGGGAAAAATCGTCGCCGACGCCACCGATCCCCACATGTCGGCGCGAAACTTGCCCAGCCGCGCGGTGATGGCGTCCTGGCGCGAGCGCATGTAGCGCAGGATCTCGCGATCGCCCATCGTCGCGGCATTGCCCAGGAAACTGTTGTTGAATTCCCAGCCGTGACCGTTGGCGGAGACCTGGTAACTGCCCTCGTTTTCGACCTTTACCCCGCCGTGACGCCCCAGCGCCGGGTCGGCCCCGCCCAGATGCGTCCACAGAGCATGATAAATGTCGCCGACGAAATTATCGGCGGGAAACTTCCAGTTGCACCGCATTACCGACCGGGTCGCCCCCCCGGGCAGAAATTCGGTGCCACCTTCCTCAGCATCGAGCACCGCGTCCAGATACCAGCGGAAATTGCCGAGCCAGTCGGCGAGCGGCGGCGCTTCGTCGCAGAAAGTAGCGAAGACCAGCCCCTGGTAGCTGGCCACGCGCGCGCGTTTCAGGCCCCAATCCTCCATGCGGAAGCCCGGGGTCGACTTGTAGAGGCCCATCTTGGGCATTTTCCTGAGCGCGCCGTCGAGGCCGAAGGCCCAGCCGTGATAATTGCAGGTGAACTGACGACCCTCACCGCTGTCGGCGAAGCACACCCGGTTGCCACGGTGCGGGCACGAGTTGAGGAAGACGTTGATGCCATCGTCGCCGCGCGCGACGATCACCGAATCCTCACCCATATAGGTCGTCACGAAGGCGCCGGGTGTTTCGACTTGGCATTCATGCGCCACGAACAGCCACGACCGCGCAAACACCCGTTCCAGTTCACGGTCGTAGATGGCTCGGTCCCAGAAGATGCGGCGATCCACCGTGCCGAAATCGGTATCGACCAAATCCCGCATCCGCATCAACCGGGCCTCCTGCATCAACGAATATTGAAGGTGACGCGCGCGCCAAAGGTGCGCGGCGGCTTCAGCACGACGACCGGGATGCCCAGGATCGGCTGAACGAACGAGAAGGTCTTGACCGCGTTATCCTCGATATTATCGATAAAGGCGCCGATCGAATAGGCATTGTTGGGCGCGCGATAGGTCAGCGTGGCGTTTGAGACGCTCACCCCTTTTTGTCGCTCGCCCGCCAGATATTCCAGCCCGGTAAAGTAATAGGTCTGTAGCTGGCTGCCGGCCTGCGCCTCGATTTCGCCGCCATTGGCCATCGGGAAACGGTGCGCATAGGAAATATTTGCGGTCCAGGTGGGCGACAAGTCCAGCCGCTGGCCGGAACAATCGACGATCACCGCTGGCTGGCCCGCCACCGGGGTCGTCGGACACACCGTCGCGGGCGGCCCGACCAGCGTCGTCTGGGTATAGCGCAGATCGCTGTATTTGGTGTCGAGATACTGGACGTTGACGCGCAGACTGTCGTGCCGCGTCGGGCTCCACACCAAGTCCGCTTCCGCCCCGAACAGCCGCGCCTTGCCGGCGTTCTCGGTGATCACGGTGAAGCCGACCGGGCGGGTGGGGCCGACATGGGTAATCTGCTGGTTCTTGTAGTTCCAGTAGAACGCTTCCAGGTTGAGCTGCAGCGAGTTGTCGAAGAAGCGGTTCTTGGCGCCGATCGTGTAGGCCGTCAGCGTTTCCGGCGTATAGGTGTTGGGAGCCTGCGAGCCGTAGAAGCCGCCCGCCTTGAACCCGGTAGCGACATTGGCATAGATCAGCGAGTGCTTGCCCGCGTCATATTCGAAGCCGCCTTTCCACGTGACCTTGTTCGCCTTGAGATCGCCGGTCAGCGCGAACAGACAGATGCCGGTAGCCGGGTCATAGCTGGCGCAGCCGACCGCTGCGGCTGTGGCGGGCGGAAACTGGAACCCGAAAGAACCGCGCTGATGCTTGTCTTCGTTGGTGTAGCGCAGGCCGCCGGTCAGCCGAAAACCGTCGGCAATCGCATAGGATGCCTGGCCGAACGCGGCATAGCTGGTGGTGCGCAGTTGGGGCGCGGTGATGCTGTAGGCGACGCCCTGATTGGCGGTCAGCGTGAACGCCTGGCTCTCGTGATAATAATAGCCGCCCAACAGCCAGGTGAACGGCGACGACGTGCTGGACGCCAGCCGCACTTCCAGCGAGCGCGCCTTGGAATCCTCGATCGAACTGACCGGATAGCCGGCATTATACATCAGAAAATCATTCTTGCTGACGCGGTAGGCCGGAATGACGGTCAACCGCGCCGCGCCCAGATCGTAGTCAATCGTGGCGCTGGCGCCCCAGTTGCGCTGGTTGACGTGGCCGTCGTCCTTGATCTGGGGCAGCAGATCGGGATTGGCACCGCCGGTTATGCCCAACGACACCAGGCGCAGCAGCGCGTTGGTGCCATCGCGCGAGGCGCCGCGGAACGGGTCCTGCGGCACGAGATAGGGGGACAGAACGCCGTTCGGCCCCCGCCCGCCCACATGCGCGTAATCCACCGCGAGCAGGATTTTCAGCCTGGTCGAGGGCTCCAGCAGCAATTGCCCACGCACCGCCTCGGTCCGATCGTCGAGATAGCCGTCTTCGAAATAGCCGTCGCGCCGCGAGATCGTACCCGCCACCCGCAACGCCGCACCCTGACCCAGGGGGGCGTTGAGCGCTACGACGCCGCGGAAGTAATTGTAATTGCCGCCCTCTGCCGATGCCTCAATGCCGAAGGTGTCGCGCGGCTTCTTAGTGATAATGTTAATCGCGCCCGCCGTCGCGTTGCGCCCGTAAAGCGTGCCTTGCGGTCCTTTGAGAACCTCGACGCGCTCAAGATCGTAGAACAGGCCGTTGGCGCCACCCGATCGCGCAAGATAAACCCCGTCGAGATTGATCGCAACCGCCGGCTCGGCATAGGGATTGCCGGCAAAATTGCCGACGCCGCGGATCGTGACCTGGGTGCCCGCGCCGCCGATCGCCGCCAGCTTCAGCGCCGGGACCAGCTTGCTCAGGTCCTGGGGCTGGGTGATGTTGGCGCGCTGCAGCTCCTCGGCACCAATCGCCGACACCGCGAGCGCAGTGCGCTGCAGGTTTTCGGAACGGCGTTGCGCGGTGACGACGATGTCGGGAACGCCCTGCGGTTCCGCAGGCGATTTGCCGTCAGGCGCCGTGGCTGCAGCATCGGCCGCCACCGGGGCCCCTCCGGCTGGCGAAGCGGTCTGCGCCGCACCTGCGCTGGCGCTTAACGCCGCGATAACCAGCGCGCTAGCGCCATATAGCAAGGTCTTCATTATTCCCCTCCTTTTTTAAAGACGCCGCTCTTGGTGACGTCATTGGTTTAAGCTGCGATCTTCGTCCTGATAATGGTGTGCCAGCCCTCCAGCAAAGCGGCCGCGCCGCCGACGCCAAACACATGCCGATCGGGGCGGAGGAGCACAGCTGCGCCGCCCGCCTCTGCCAACCAGGCGTCAAGCGCCGGAGCGAACCGCGCAAATCGGGGATGGTCGAGATCGACGGCGCGCACGTGGCCAGGGCCGGGCGCTGGCAGATTGCGGCCAATCAGCACCGCGCCCTCGCCGATCGCGTCGTCCAGCCGTATTCCATCGATGCGAGGCTGGGGAAACAGCGCTCCTGCGTGGGCGGTGCCGCTGAACATGCCGCCCGACAGATCGGGATAGGCGGTGGTGACGTCCTGCGCGCCCGCTGCCTTGCGCGCGATCATGCCCGCGTCGCGCTGTGCCGCCGCCGCCTCGTCGAGCATACACACGACCCGGCCCATCGCGACGGCGGTGTCGATGATCGCGCGGGCATGGGGTGCGCGCTCTTCCTGATAGCTGTCGAGGATGGCCGGGTCGGAGCCATGGCGGATGACCGCGCCCAATTTCCACACCAGATTGGCAGCGTCGCGGATGCCCGAGCACATGCCTTGCCCGGCAAACGGAGGCATCTGGTGCGCCGCGTCGCCCGCGATCAGCACGCGCCCCACGCGCCATTGCGGCGCGATCAGCGCGTGGAAGCGATAGATCGCCTGCCGCTCGATCGTCAGTTCGTCGCCATAACCCCAGACTGCCAGTAATTTGCGGACGTTGTCTTCGGCTGCAAAAGCGACCGGGTCCTCGCCGGGCTTCAGCATAAATTCCCATCGGAGCCGCCCCCCCGCGAGGGGGCCATGCGTGGTCGGGCGCTGGGGGTCGCAAATTTGCCGGGCGACCCGGAGCTGCCCGTCGCTAACCCCGCCCACCGTGTCGATCACCAGCCAGGGTTCATCGAAGCCCAGGTCCTCCAGATTGATACCGACGGCCGCACGGACCGCGCTCCAGGCGCCGTCGCAGCCGACGACATAGCGCGCCCGGATCGGGGTCGGACCGTCCGCCGTATCGACCGTGGCGGAAACGCCGTCTTCGTCCTGGATCATGCCGGTCATCGCCGCGCCCAGCCGCATATCGACGCCCAATTCGGCGCAGCGCGCGCGCAACACCGCCTCCACCGAGGGCTGATGCATTGCATAGGTCTCGGCCCAGCCCAGGCGGCCTTCATCGGCGATCGGGAAATCGAGCAATACCTCGTGGCGCGCGGTCAGGAACTGGTAATTATTCAGCGCCAGTGACACCGCCTCGATCTGATCGGCGACGCCCGCCATCTGGAAGATACGCATGATTTCCTGATCGAAGATCGCGGCCCGCGGCAGGGGATAGGGCTCCAGCGCCTTATCGATCGCGATGACGCTCAGCCCCTGGAGCCGGGCCAGCGCCGCCATGACTTCGCCCACCGGCCCCAGGCCAACGACCAGCAGATCGCAATTATGGGCGCTCATCGTGCCGGCTCCGGTGCGGTCGCGGGCGGCATGTCGGGCAACGGCGGCATCGCCATGCCCCATTGCACGCCCAGCAATTGGTCGAGCGAGGCGATCCCGCCGCCATCACGCAAGGTCAGCTGGTCGCCATCGGTCCAATGCTCGATCTCGTTGCCATAGGGGTCGTTCCAGTAATCGAACACCTGGCTGCCAAGATAATGACGCCCCACGCCCCATTGATGGTTATAGCCCCGCACGACCAGATGGTCGTGCCCCGCCATCAGGTCGTCGAAGTCGCGGACTTCATAAGCGGCGTGCATGAACCCGGCCGGGATCGGCCGCTCCATCAGGAACAGGGTATGGTGGTCGCAGGGCTGGTCGCCGCGGTCGCAGCGCATAAAGGCGCCGATCGCCACCTCGGGCGCGGGTTGAATCTCGTCCGAGGTGACGAAGCCAAAACGCGACTTGTACCATGCCTCCGACCGCCGGAAGTCGGCAACGCCCAGCACGACATGCCCCAGCCGGCGGACATGCGACGGCCCTTGCGCCACACGCCGGCCGCTGCTTTGGCGCGGATATTCGCCGCCATGGTTCCATGGCTCGGAGCGCGGCGGGTCGATCTTCGCGGCGGGCGCCTGGCCGGCGATCGCCTCAACGATAAACCCATCGGGATCAACCAGCCGCGCGACGAAACCGCCGCCCGGGGCGTCCAGCGGCTCGACGGCCACGCCTTCGTGCTCGGCAAGACGGCACAGATCGTCCTTGCTGTTGAGCCAGATGCCGAAGCCCAGAAACTCCGGCTGGGCGCGCGGTTCGCTGACATGCAGGAATGGCCCGCCTTCATAACCGCGCATGAACAGCCGTTCGGAATCGCACGGCACCTCGACCATTCCGAAGTCGCTGAGAAACTGCCGCATCACCCCCACCTCGGGCACCCCGAAGCGCACATAAGCGACGTCGAACGCGGTCGCGATGCTCATGCGCCCCGGTCCCCCAGTATGTCGCGCGCGGCGCTTGCGCCGATCGCGGTCGCATCTTGGGGGGCCACCCCCAGCGCGCGTAGCACCGCAGCGGAGATATCGGCGGCCAGCGTCTCGATGGCGCGATCGCAGTCCGACGACATTGCATGGGCGACTGCGGCGCGGATCAGGCCGATGACGACGACCAGGCCGGTCTCCAGATCGATCCCGCGCATCGCGCCCTGCTCAAGACCATGGCGGATGTCGGCGGTAAGGCCGGCGTTGAGCGGGTCGGCGGTGGAGGTGCGGCGCGCCAGGCTAAGCGTGGCCTTTAACCGTTCGGGGTGCGCCTTGGCATAGCGGATGACCGTGCACAGACCACGCACCGTGCGCACCGCGCCTTCGTCAATGCCCTGGTTGGCCGCGAAGACGTGAAATTCGATATCGCCCTGGATCAGTTCATAGACCGCGTCGGCGAATGCCTCCTTGTCGGCGAA
>JANXUK010000008.1 GCA_025356275.1 Sphingomonadales bacterium
CGGGCCAGCGCCATCGCGCTGGCCAAGGCGGGGGTCAAGGTCGCGATCTTCGATCTGGCCGAGGAGGCCGGTGAGGCGCTGGCGGCTGAGATCGGCGGCGTGTTCTGCAAGGTCGATATCATGTCGGAGGACAGCGCGCTGGCCGGCTTTGCGGCGGCGCGCGCCGCGCATGGTCAGGAGCGCGTGCTGGTGCATTGCGCGATGGTGGCGGGCGGCGGCAAGACCGTGGGCTGGGACAAGGAAAAGCAGGCCTTCAAACGCGCGCCCACCGAGGGGTTTGAGCGCGGCATGCTGGGCATCGCGGTCGCGTCCTATCGGATGGCGTCGATCGCGGCGCTGGGCATGGCCGGGACCGAGCCGCTGAACGAAGATGGCGAGCGCGGCTGCATCATCCTGACCTCGTCGGCCGCGTCGCAGGATGGGCAGGTCGGCCAGGTTGGCTATGGCGCGGGCAAGGGCGCGGTCAACGCCATGGTGCTGCCGATGGCGCGTGACCTGATGGACCTGGGCATCCGGGTCAACGCGATCCTGCCGGGCACCTTTGCCACGCCGCCGATGCTGGGGGTCAAGGAGCGGGCGCCCGCCGTGTTCGCCGGGCTGGAGGCCGCAGTGCCGTTCCCGCGCCGGCTGGGCCGCCCCGAGGAATTCGCCAGCCTGGTGCTGGAACTGACCCGCAACGCCTATTTCAACGCGCAATGCATCCGGCTGGACGGCGCGATCCGCATGCCGCCGAAGTAGGCTTTGCGGCGCCAATACGACGGTCATCACCGCCGCGGCTGCACGCCGTGCGGACATCAAGCTCGATGGCGCGGGTGCGGTTCGCAGCGAGGGATCGAGCGGCATCGGCCGGAAGGCGGTGGGCGGCTGGGTCGCGAATGTCGACACCGTCGACATCGGTCAGGAGCAGATTCAGCATACCAGGCTCGAGGTGCTGGACGGCAATTTCAACGGCGACAGCTATTCCTATGGCGAGGGCGTCACGATCGACATAGCGCTAGGCGCCGACTGGCTGCTGGCGCATCATGTCTATGTAGCGCGCTGTCTTTCACCTATACCGGCGGCGCGCCATTCAAGAATGAGCTGGGCAAGGACGCCCTCGCCAAGCTGATCGCGGCGCAGGGTGCGGTCACGGCCGAGCGGCAGGTGCATGCCGATGTCGATACCAGCGTGCCGACCACGGCCGACGCCTATTACCGGCGCGGCGCGGCGCGGCTGGCGCTGAAGGATTACGGCCCCGCCATCGCCGATCTGGGTGAGGCGATCCGCATGTCGCCGGGCACCGCCGCCTATTACCGCAGCCGTTCCGCCGTCTACCGCGCCAATGGCAATGCCAGGCTGGCCCGCGCCGACCTTGAGCGGGCGGTGGCTCTGGATCCGAATGATGGCGAGACGCTGATGGTACAAGGCTATGCGCGGATCGAGGATGGCGACCGCGCCGGCGCGCTGGTCGATGCCGATGCCGCAGCCAAGGTCACTCCCCCCGCCTCGCTCAAGCTGCGCGCGGCCGCCGACCTGTATGAACGCACCGGGCATGCGGAGCGCGGCATCCCGTTGCTCGACGCGATGATCGCCGTGCACCGCGATGATGCGGCGGTGTCGGGCCTGTATAACGCGCGCTGCTGGGCCCGCGCGCTAGCCAATGTGGAGCTTTCAGCTGCGGCGGACGATTGCGCCCACGCGATCCGCATCGGCGGCCGCACCCCGGATGTGGTGGACACGCGGGGGCTGCTTCGCTTTCGGATGGGCGATTATGCCGGCGCGATCGCCGATTACGATAATGTGCTGAACGATGACCCCAAGGCCGCCTGGTCGCTGTATATGCGCGGCGCCGCCCGGATCGCCAGTGCAAGGCCGATGCGGGCCACGCCGATCAGGCCGCGGCCCTGGCGATCGATCCCAAGATCGCCGACCGGGTCAAGGACTACAAGCTCGGCGGTTAGAGCATCGCGCCAAAAAGTGGGAAGCGGTTTTTGGATAACGCGATGCGACGACAAACCGCCGGAGCGGGCGACGGCGTCAGATTTGACGCAGCCCGCTCTAGAGCATGATGCGATAAGATAGAATCGCATCATGCTCTAGAGTCTTTGTTTTCGCGTGATTTATCGACAAAAACCGGCACCCACTTTTTGTCATCACGCTCTAGCCGGCGATCGCGCTCAGCCGCGCCAAGGCCTCGGGCGGCAGCGTCAGTTCGGCGGCGGCCAGATTCTCGCGCAGGTGTGCCCGGCGTGATGTGCCCGGGATCAGCAGGATATTGGGCGACCGCTGCAACAGCCACGCGAGCGCGACCTGCATCGCGGTAGCGCCCAGCCCCGCCGCAACCTCGTTCAGCACCGCTGATTGCAGCGGCGCGAACCCGCCGAGCGGAAAGAACGGTACATAGGCGATGCCCCTCTCCGCCAGCGCGTCGATCATCGCATCATCGCCCCGCCGCGCCAGATTGTAGTGGTTTTGCACGCAGACGAACGGGGCAATGCCGCTGGCCTCGGCGACCTGCGCCGGGGTGACGTTGCTGAGCCCGATATGGCGGATCAGGCCTTGGTCCTGTAACCTCATCAGCGCCTTCAGCGGCTCCGCCAGCGAGCCTTCCGATGGCCCATGCGTGGCCGGGTCACCCATCAGCCGCAGATTGACGACATCCATCGCCGCCAGCCCCAGTCGCTCCAGATTGCCTTCAAGGCCCCGTTGCAGATCATCGCCCCCCAAAGCCGGGCGCCACTGCGCCTCCGGCCCCCGCACCGCGCCCAGCTTGGTGACGATGGTCAGATCGGCGGGATAGGGAAACAGCGCGGCGCGCAGGATCTCATTGGTGACGTGGGGGCCGTAGTAATCGCTGGTGTCGATATGATCGACCCCGCTGGCCACCGCCTCCCGCAATACCGCAGCTGCTGCGCTCGGGTCGGCGGGCGGGCCGAACACGCCGGGGCCGGCCAGCTGCATCGCGCCATAGCCGATCCGTTTGACCATACGGTCGCCGAGCAAAAACGTGCCGGCCTGTGCGATGTCAGTCATGCTTGCCCCTGCTGTCAGGCGACCTTCTGGACGCGGTCCTGCGCTTCCAAGTTTAGCATCTCGGCCAGCAGGAACGCGAGTTCGATCGATTGTGCCGCGTTGAGGCGGGGGTCGCAATGAGTGTGGTAACGGTCGGCGAGCGCCTCGGGGCTGATCGCCACCGCGCCGCCGGTGCATTCGGTCACGTCCTGCCCGGTCATCTCGATATGGATGCCGCCGGCATGCGTGCCCTCGGCCCGGTGGACCGCGAAGAAGCCGCGCACTTCGTTCAGGATGCGCTCGAACGGGCGGGTCTTGTAGCCGCTGCTGGCCTTTATGACATTGCCGTGCATCGGGTCACAGCTCCACACCACCGGATGGCCCTCGCGGGCCACCGCGCGGACCAGCGCCGGCAGCCCGGCCTCGACCTTGTCATCGCCAAAGCGACTGATCAGCGTCATCCGCCCCGCCTCACGCCCCGGATTGAGCGTATCGAGCAGCCGCAGCAGCGCCTCGGGGCTTAGCGACGGCCCGCATTTCATGCCGATCGGATTGCCGACACCGCGCAGATACTCGACATGCGCCGAGCCATCAAAGCGGGTCCTGTCGCCGATCCACAGCATATGCGCCGAGCAATCATACCATTCCCCGGTCAGCGAATCGCGCCGCGTCAGCGCCTGCTCGTAAGGCAGCAACAGCGCCTCGTGGCTGGTGTAGAAGCTGGTGCCCTGAAGCTGGGGCACGGTGCCCGGATCGACGCCGCAGGCCGCCATAAAGTCCAGCGCCTCGCCGATGCGATCCGCCGTGTCGGCGAATTTGGCGGCCCAGGGGCTGCGCGCGATATGATCCAGCGTCCAGCGGTGGACCTGCCGCAGATTGGCATAGCCGCCGGTCGAAAACGCGCGCAGCAAATTCAGTGTTGCCGCCGACTGGCTATAGGCGCGCAGCATCCGCGCCGGGTCATTGCGGCGAGACGATGCCTCGAATTCGATGCCGTTGATGATGTCACCCAGATAGCTGGGCAGCTCCTGCCCGCCCTGCACCTCGGTGGGGGCAGAGCGCGGCTTGGCAAACTGACCGGCCATCCGGCCCAGCTTGACCACCGGCTGCTTGCCGGCAAATGTCAGCACCACCGCCATTTGCAGCAGCACGCGGAAGGTATCGCGGATATTGTCGGCGGTGAATTCGGCAAAACTTTCCGCGCAATCGCCGCCTTGCAACAGGAAACCCCGCCCCGCCGCAACCTCGGCCAGATCGGCCTTGAGCGCGCGCGCCTCCCCTGCAAACACCAGCGGCGGGAAACCGGCCAGAACCTGCTCCACCCCGTCCAGTTCGGCGGCATTGTCATAGGCCGGCAAATGCCGCGCCTCATGCGCCTGCCAGCCTGCGGGGGTCCAGTTGCTTGCCACGTCTATGCTCCCTGCCGGGGGGATATGCCCGGCTTTGGCGCGCCCATACGCGCTGGTGCGGGCAAATGCAAAGCGGGCTGAGCAAAGTGGTCTGTCATGCCAAGGTTCTGTCAACCACCCGGTTTAACGCTTCGGCAAGCAGGCGCCGCGCATAACAGCCTATGGCCAAAGCGATCGCCCTTGCCGCAATGCTGCCCGCAAACCTGCTCCGGGATGCCGGTTGGGAAGCGATGCGCGTGCTGATCGTGGCGAGCAGCGCGATGGCGCTGATCATGGCGGGGCATTGGTTGCCAGCATAGGCTGTGCTGTAACCGGCTTGGCACCGGCCCCGCAATACCGACGACCCCGGCGCCAGAGCAGCCCCTTGAAATTTGCCGCCACCACCCGTTCCTTGCCGCGCTGTTGCTGGGCGTTGCCGCACCAGCGCATGCCGCCGGTCCGCGCCGACGCCGATCGTTTCGCGGTGATCCTGCGGCAGGGCCGGGATGGCCCGGTACTTGCCGGGCGGTTGGCCGGATAGTTAGCGCAGATCGGGCGGCGTCGCCTCGGCGCGCAACAGCGCGATGGCCTCGGCCAGCGGCATCACCCGCTGGCGCTCCTCACCCAAGGTGCGGATCGCGACGGTGCCCTCGTCGGCCTCGCGCTTGCCCACCACCAGCAGGTGCGGCACCTTGGCAAGGGAATGCTCGCGCACTTTGTAATTGATCTTCTCGTTGCGCAGGTCGCTCTCGACCCGGATGCCGGCGGCGCGCAATCGCGCCGTGACCTCGCGGGCATAGGCGTCGGCGTCCGACACGATCGTCGCCACCACCGCCTGCACCGGCGCCAGCCACACCGGCAGCTTTCCGGCATAATGCTCGATCAGAATGGCGATAAACCGCTCGAAACTGCCAAGAATAGCCCGATGCAGCATCACCGGACGGTGCTTTTCGCCATCCTCGCCAATATAGCTGGCGTCGAGCCGCTCGGGCAACACGGTGTCGGTCTGCATCGTGCCGACCTGCCAGGTGCGGCCGACCGCGTCGGTCAGGTGAAACTCCAGCTTGGGGGCATAGAACGCGCCCTCGCCCGGCAATTCCTCCCAGCCCCATTCCGGCGTGTTGCGCCCGGTCGCGGCCACCGCATCGCGCAGGCTCTGCTCCGACCAGTCCCACATCGCGTCGCTGCCGAAGCGTTTGTCGGGGCGCAGCGCCAGCTTGATCGCATATTCGGGAAAGCCGAGATCCTTGTAGACCCGATCGAGCAAGTCGCAAAAATCCGCGACCTCACCGACGATCTGATCCTCACGCACGAAGATATGCGCGTCGTCCTGGGTAAACTGACGCACCCGCATCAGGCCGTGCAAAGCGCCATGCGGCTCGTTGCGGTGGCAGCAGCCGAATTCGGCCATGCGGATCGGCAGCTCGCGGTACGAGGTGATGCCCTGCCGGAAGATCAGCACATGCGCAGGGCAGTTCATCGGCTTGATCGCCATCAGGTCGGCTTTGCCGGAGAGGACCGGCGCGTCATCCTCGCCCCCCTCTTCGCTGACATGGGGAATTTCATCGGGCACCACGAACATATTCTCGCGGTATTTGCCCCAATGGCCCGATTGCTCCCACTGGCGCGCGTCCATGATCTGCGGGGTCTTGACCTCGGCATAGCCCGCCGCGTCCAAACGCCGGCGCATATAGGCCTCCAGCGCGCGCCAGATCATATAGCCCTTGGGATGCCAGAACACGCTGCCATGCGCCTCGGCCTGGAGGTGGAACAGGTCCATCTCGGCCCCCAGCTTGCGGTGATCGCGCTTGGCGGCCTCCTCCAGCCGGGTCATATGCGCGTCGAGCTGCTTCTTGTTCAGCCAGCCGGTGCCATAGATCCGGCTGAGCATCGCATTGGCCTGATCGCCGCGCCAATAGGCCCCCGACACGCGGGTCAGCTTGAACGCTGCGGGGTCGAGCTTGCCTGTGCTGGGCAGATGCGGGCCCCGGCACATGTCGAACCAGTCATCCCCGCTGTGATAGACGGTCAGCGGCTCATCACCCGGCAATTCGGCGGCCCACTCGGCCTTGAAGCTTTCGCCCGCCGCCTGCCACTGCGCGATCAGCGTTTCGCGCGCCACGACCTCGCGGCGGAGCACCTTGTTAGCGGCGATGATCCGACGCATCTCGCCCTCGATGGCGGGCAGGTCCTCGTCGGTAAACGGGCGCTGAGCAGCGAAATCATAATAAAAGCCATCATCGGTCGACGGCCCGAACGTGATCTGCGTGCCGGGGAACAGCGCCTGCACCGCCTCGGCCAGCACATGCGCGTAATCGTGACGCGCGAGGTCCAGCGCATCGGCCTCGTCCCGCGCGGTCACCAGCGCCAGCGCGCAATCCTGCGCAAAGGGCGTGGCCAGATCGACCAGCACGCCATCGATCCGCGCCGCCAACGCCGCCTTGGCCAGACCCGGCCCGATCGCCAGCGCGACATCGGCGGGGGTGGCGCCCTGCGGCACCTCGCGGGCGGAACCATCGGGGAGTGTGATCGTGAACATCTGGGCCATGGGCAAGGCCCTTAGCGGCGCCGGGCGCGCGGCTCAAGGCGCGATGGCATCGGGGCGGGTGATGCAAAAATAATGGAAAGGGTCATTGACATGGTGCAGCGAATTAATGTAAAGCCGCCTTGTCATTAAGACAAAGGGACTTGACCATCACTAGTTCGGTACCAATGAACCCCGCCTATCGCCGTTACCAATGGCGGTGCCTGTCCTCCTCCGCGCTTTATGTCGCCGGCGCGCTACTGGCGACGAGGCCGATCCCCGATCATGCGCAGGCCAGCCCGGGAATTATTGCCATCTCACTGCTGCCGGGCTTTGCGATTATCGGCATGATCTGGTCGATCGGGCGGCTGCTGATCGAGTTGGACGATGAGTACCTTCGCGCGCTCGAGGTTCGCAAAGCGCTGATTGCCACCGGGGTGGCGCTGCTGGTGACCAGCGTCTGGGGCCTGATCGAGCTGTTCACAGTGGTGCCGCGCCTGCCGATCTTCTTCGTTTTCCCGATCTGGGCAGCGGGCTTGGTTGTCGGTACCCTGCGGAACAAGGTGGCGGGGGCATGAACAATTGCCTTCGCGTGCTGCGCGCGGGGCGCGGCTGGAGCCAGCAGGACCTGGCCGAGCGGCTGGCGGTATCACGCCAGAGCGTCAACGCGATCGAGACCGGGCGCTACGATCCCTCGCTGCCGCTGGCGTTTCGTATTGCCGACCTGTTCGGCGCGCCGATCGAGGAAATATTCCTGCGTGACTGAAACGTCTGCGGCGGGGCATAGGGCTGCATGCCCGAGACCCGCTATTACGCCATGCCCGACGGGCGCCGCATCGCCTATCGCCACCAACCCGGCGCCGGGCCAACGATGGTGTTCCTGCCCGGCTACATGTCCGACATGGCGGGATCGAAGGCGGTGGCACTGTTGGGCTGGGCGCAGGCCAACCGCCGCGCCTGCCTGTTGCTGGATTACACAGGCTGCGGCGAGAGCTCGGGGGATTTCGCCGAGGGCAGCCTTGGCCGCTGGCGCGATGAGGTGCTGGCGCTGATCGCGGCGCTCTGCCCCGGCCCGGTGGTGTTGATGGGCAGTTCGATGGGCGGGTGGCTGATGCTGCTGGTCGCGCTGGCGATGCAGGAGGGAGCCCTGCCGGCGGAGCGAATCGCCGGGCTGATCGGCATCGCCGCCGCGCCCGATTTCACGCAATGGGGCTATTCGCCGGAGCATAAGGCGCAATTGGCGGTGGGGCAGACGATATACGAGCCCAATCCCTATGGCCCCGCCCCCACCCCGACCCATGCGCTGTTCTGGGCCGATGGTCAGGCGCGGCTGCTGCTCGACGGCCCGATTGCGCTGACCTGCCCGGTGATCCTGCTGCACGGGCAGGCCGATACAGATGTGCGGTGGGATGTATCAATTCGCCTCGCCGCCGCGCTGCGTTCGGATGCGGTTCAGGTAATGCTGGTCAAAGATGGCGATCACCGACTCAGCCGAGCTTCGGATATCGCCCTGATCCTGCGTTTAGTGGACGCGTTGGATCGGGACGGGGATGGAGACGGCTGAATTGGGGTTTGGGCGGCCCATCCGTTGGCGCGGGTGGGCCGTTCCCTGTTGTGAGGTGGACGATGCCGCTACTTTTCCTGCTGCCGCTGCTGGCGCAAGCGATTGATCCTGCCGGCCCCCGCGTGCCGGGTGGGTCGGCGCCGGCGCTGGGTTTGCCGCTGATCGACCTGCCCATGCGCACGACGCAGCGCCGGGTTGCGGCGCCGCCGGCGATGCCGGTCCGCAGTCGGCTGAGCGATTGTCTGGACCAGGCCGACAGCGATCCCGACACCGCCATTGACACCGCCGGGGCGTGGCTCAAGGCCTCCTCGGGCACGGCCCGCACCGAGCCGCAGCAATGCCTCGGCAGCGCCTACGCCGCCCAACAGGAATGGAACGAGGCCGAGACCGCCTTTGCCGCCGGGCGCGATGCCGCCGGCCCTGATCAGCACCGGACCCGTGCCTCGCTGGGCGCGATGGCAGGGAATGCGGCGCTGGCCGGCAATGCACCGGGCGCCGCTTTGGCCGCATTCGATACCGCGCATGGCGATGCCTTCGCTGCGCGCGACACGATGATGGCCGGCGATATTGCGATGGACCGTGCCCGCGCGCTGGTCGCGCTGCACCGCGAGGGCGAGGCTGCGTCGGCGCTGACCGAGGCGCGCGCTGCCGATCCCGCCAATCCGCTGGCGTGGCTGCTGTCGGCCACGCTGGCACGGCGGCAGGGGCATCTGGCCGAGGCGCAGGCCGATATCGAGACCGCCGGGCGGCTGGCCCCCACCGACGGCGAAATTGGCCTTGAGGCGGGGGTCATCGCGATGCTGGCCGGGCATGACGAGGCCGCGCGCAAGGATTGGGCCTCGGTGCTGACCGCCGCGCCGGGCAGCGATGCGGCGACTGCGGCGCGTGGATATCTGGCGCAGATCGCACCGCCGGCAAACCACTGACCAAAGCGTTAAATCCGCAGTCACCATAATGCGCCGGATTGCGCATCGGGCCCGCGCAATATTATTAGGCACGCTGGCCTAGATCGGCACGAGCCCATGCGATAAAGACCTGCCATGGGGGAGAGCCCGGATATGACCGACACAACAGACGCCGCCACGCCCGTGCCTGCCCCGGCGCCTGCCATGAGCCAGGCAATCATCGCGCGTGTAACCCAGGCGCTGCACGCCTCGCTGCTGCCGGTCGACCGGCCGATGGCCGGGGATGAGCTGGCCGCCGCCGCGCGCTTTGTCGCCGGGGCCGCCGCCACCCGCGCGCCAGGGCAATCGTGCATCGCGGTGGAAACGGTGACCGGCAGCGCCGGCGCGCGCTTCATGCGGATCGCGGTGATCAATGATGATATGCCGTTTCTGGTCGATTCGATCGCGGCGACTTTGGGCGAACATGGTTTGACCATCGACCGGCTGCTGCATCCGGTGGTGCCGGTGCGGCGCGATGCCGCGCACCACCTGGTCGATATGCCCGAGGATGCCGCCGCGCGCGAATCGCTGGTCTATATCGAGACGCGCCGCGCCGATGCCCGCGCGCGTGCCGCATTAAGCGCCGCTCTGGCGCTGGCGCTGGGCGATGTACGGGCGGCTGTGGCCGATTGGCCGGCGATGCAGGCGGCGATGGCACTGGATGCCGACCGGCTGGCCGCGCTGGACCGGCCCGAGGGTGCGGCGCTGCTGCGCTGGCTGGGTGGCGGCATGCTGACCCAGCTGGGCCATGTGATCCACCGCCGTGATGGCTCAGATGCCGAGGCTGGCCGGAATGGGGCCTTGGGCATCTGCCGGATGAGCAGCCCCGCTTTGCTCTCCGCGCCCAGTTTCGCGCGCGCCTTCGCGTGGTTCGATGAATTTATCGCCGCCGGCGCCGGCAACCCCAATGCCGGCCGCCTGCCGCTGATCGTCAAATCCAACCTGATCGCGCAGGTCCATCGCCGCGTGCCGCTCGACCTGTTTATCACGCCGGTGATCGAGAATGGCCGCGTCGCCGCGCTCTCGGTCCATGCCGGGGTGTGGACCAGCGCCGCGCTTGCTGCGCCGCCGACCACTGTGCCCCGGATGCGGGCACAGCTCGCCGCGCTGATGCAGCGGTTTGGCTTTACCGCCGCCGGGCATGCCGGCAAGGCGCTGGTGCATGCGCTGACCCGGTTGCCGCATGATCTGCTGATCGGCTTTACCGATGCCGATCTGGAGCGGGTGGCGACCGCGATGATGAGCCTGATCGACCGCCCACGCTCGCGGCTGGCCCTGGTCGAGGCGCAGCTGGACCGGCATCTGTTCGCTTTCGTGTGGCTGCCGCGCGATGCGCTGACCACCGATACAAGGCTGGCCATCGCCGACATGTTGAGCAAGGCCTCGGGCGCGCAATTGCTCGACTGGAGCCTGGAGGTCGAGGGCAGCGCGCTGGCGCAATTGCTGTTCGTGTTCGACATGCGCGAGATCGGCACACGCCCGCGTTCGGCGCCGATGGATGAGGCGGCGCTCGATCTGGCATTGCAGGACCTGCTGCGCGGCTGGGGCGATGCGGTCGAGGCCGAACTGGCGCATGGTGATGAGCGCGTGCGCGCCGCCGCCATTGCCGCGCGTTATGCCCCGGCGTTCCCGCTGGCCTATCGCGGGCGTTATGGCGCCGCCGAAGCCGCGATCGACATTGCCTGCCTGCGCCGGCTGGGCGCTGGAACGGACGGGGCGGGGGCGCCGGCACGCGAGGCGCGACTGTACCGGCTGGCGGGCGACCCCGCCGGGCAATTGCGGCTCAAACTGTATCAGCGTGGTGCGCCACTCGGCCTGTCCGACACGGTCCCGGCGCTGGAGAATTTCGGCTTTCGCGTGATCGACAATATCCCGACCATCCTGAGCGGCGGCAAGGACGAGCTGGGCAGTATCCATGATTTCCTGCTGGCGCTGCCCGGCGGCGGCGAGGCATCCTCGGTCATCGCGCATGCCGCCGCAATCGAGTCAGCGTTACACGCGGTGATCAATGGCGGGGGCGAGGATGACGGGTTCAACCGGCTGATCGTCTCGGCCGGGCTGGACGCGCAGGAAGCCAATTGGCTGCGCGCATGGTATCGCTATCTGCGGCAGGCCGGTCTGTCCTATGACCTTGCCACCGCCGTCGGGGCGCTGATGCATGCCGCGCCGGTAACGCGCGGGCTGGTCGCGCTGTTCCGGGCGCGGCATCAGCCGGAGCTGGCGGATGCGCCCGCTGCGGCCGAGGCTGCGGAGGACGCGATCCGGGCCGGGCTCGCCGATGTGGCGGCGATCAATGACGACCGGCTGCTGCGCGCGTTCCGGGCCTGTGTGATGGCGATGCTGCGCACCAATGCGTTTGCGGCCGGCGGGGCAGAAGCGCTGGCGTTCAAATTCGATTCTGAGATGGTCCCCGGCCTGCCGCGCCCGGTGCCGTGGCGCGAGATCTTCGTCTATTCCGCCAGGGTCGAGGGCATCCACCTGCGCGCCGGGCCGGTGGCGCGCGGTGGCATCCGCTGGTCCGACCGTCGCGACGATTTCCGCACCGAGGTGCTGGGGCTGATGAAGGCGCAGCGCGTCAAGAACGCCGTCATCGTGCCGACCGGGGCCAAGGGCGGCTTCTATCCCAAGCAGCTCCCCGCCCCGGCGGTGGGCCGCGATGCTTGGCTGAACGAGGGGCGCGAGGCGTATCAGATTTTCATCCGCGCATTGCTCTCGCTCACCGACAATATCGTCGCCGGCGCGGTGGTGCATCCGGCGAACGTGGCGCGCCGCGATGGCGACGATCCCTACTTCGTGGTTGCCGCCGACAAGGGCACCGCGACCTATTCGGACACCGCCAATGCGCTGGCCGAGGCGGCGGGCTTCTGGCTGGGCGATGCCTTCGCCAGCGGCGGCTCCAAGGGCTATGACCACAAGGCGATGGCGATCACCGCGCGCGGCGCGTGGATGTCGGTTCAGCGGCATTTCCTGGAGGCCGGGATCGATGTGCAGCGCGACCCGGTGCGCGTCGTCGGCGTCGGCGACATGTCGGGCGATGTGTTCGGCAATGGCCTGCTGCTCTCCAAATCGGTGCGACTGATCGCCGCATTCGATCACCGGCATATCTTCCTCGATCCCGACCCGGACCCCGCCGCAAGCTGGGCCGAGCGGGCGCGGATGTTCGCTTTGCCGCGCTCCAGCTGGGACGATTACGACCGCAAGCTGCTGTCGCCCGGCGGCGCGATCATCCCGCGCGGGCAAAAGGAAATCATCCTCTCCGCGCAAATCCGCGAGGGCTTGGGCATCGCGGCGGAGACTGCCGACCCCGACACGCTGATGCGCGCGATCCTGTCGGCTGATGTCGGCCTGTTGTGGTTTGGCGGCATCGGCACTTATGTAAAGGGGCCGGGCGAGAACAATATCGAGGTGGGCGATCCCGCCAATGACGCGCTGCGCATCGATGGCGGGGCGGTACGCGCGATGGTGATCGGCGAGGGTGCCAATCTGGGCTGCACCCAAGCCGGGCGGATCGCCTATGCCATGCGCGGCGGACGGATCAACACCGATTTCATCGACAATTCGGCGGGCGTCGATTGTTCGGACAAGGAGGTCAATATCAAGATCGCGCTCGCCTCGGCGCAGCGCGACGGAAGGCTGGCGGAGCCGGCGCGCGTGACCCTGCTGTCCGCGATGACCGATGCGGTGGCGGCGCTGGTGCTGGAGGATAATAGGCTTCAGGCGCTGGCGCTGTCCATCGCGGGCGCGGGCGGCGCGGGGGCGATCGCCTCGTGCAGCCGGCTGATCGAGCAGCTCGAGGAAAGCGGCGACCTCGATCGCCGCACCGAGGGTCTGGCCGATGCCGAGACCTTGGCGCGGCGGGCCAGCGAGGGGCGCGGGCTGACAAGGCCCGAGATCGCGGTGCTGCTGTCCAGCTCCAAGCTGGTGCTTCAGGCCGCTCTGGAGGCTTCGGACGTGCCCGACGATCCGGGGCTGGCGGGCGAATTGCTGGCGGCGTTTCCGCCCGAAATGCAGGTGGATTTCGCGGGCGACATCCTGGGGCATCGCTTGCGCCGCGAGATCATCGCGACGCGTATCGCCAACCGGCTGGTCAACCGCATGGGCTTTATCCATCCGTTCGAGATCGCCGAGGAAGAGGGCGCCGGGCTGGCCGAGGTAGCGGGCGCGTTTCTGGCCGCCGAGCGCTTGATGGCGATGGACGCGGTATGGGCCGCGATTGAAACGCGCGCGATGCCCGAGGCGGCGCGGATCGGCCTGTTCGCGGCGGCGGCGCATGCGCTGCGCAGCCATATCGCCGACCTGCTGCGGGCCGGTGCCGGCAATACGCCGCCGACCCAGCTTGCCGCTGAGCTGGCCAGCGGGGTCGATGAACTGGCCGCCGCGACGCAGGGCTTGCTGGCGGCCGAGGGCAGCGCACAATCGGCGCGGATGGTGGGCGATCTGGGCGCGTTGGGCGCGCCTTCCGATGTGGCGCGGCAGGTGGCGGCGCTGTTCGATCTGGACGGGGCGGTGGGCCTCGCGCGGCTGGCGCGGGTCAGTGGCACCTCGGCCACACAGCTGACTCAGGCGTTCACCGCGCTGGGCGGGGCACTGGGGCTGGACTGGGCGCAGAGCGCGGCGGCGCGGGCCAATCCCGCCGACCCGTGGGAGCGGCTGCTGGTCGCCGGTCTGGCGCGCGATTTTCAGCAGATGCGGCTCGATTTCCTGCGCCGGCTGGGCGGTGATGGCGGTACACCCGACGGGGCCCCGCCGATCGACCGCGTCGAGCACTGGCTGGGCGAGCATCAGACCGGGGCGCAGCATTTCCGCGCCATGATCGCCCGCGCACGCGGCGCAATGGCGGTGAGCCCGGCAATGTTGGCGCAGATTGCCAGTCAGGCGCGCAATTTGCTGACGCGCTAGTGGTTCGTTTCCGACATTTGCATCCCTTTCGGCAAGGGCAGAGGCAAATGTCGGAAAACATAAGAACCACTAGAGCGTTCTCCAGGCAGGTGTAACACCGGTCGGCTCGGAAAAAAACGCGGCCCACCACAAAATGACGGCTGGTGGATCGGCCCGATATTTCGGGTTCGCACCGTCGGAGTCGATCCACCAGCGCCGCCGCCATTTACCCCCGCCATTGACCCCCGCCATTGACCTTTGCCGCGATTTGGCAAATGGGTCGGCAAATTTGGCGGGATGAAGATAATGCACGCAGATGTCGTAATCGTGGGCGCGGGCCACGCCGGGGCGCAATGCGCGATCGCCCTGCGCCAACATGGTTTTGCCGGCAGCATCGCGATGATCGGCCGCGAAAACGAGCCACCCTATGAGCGTCCGCCTCTGTCCAAGGAATATTTCGCGCGCGAAAAGACCTTCGACCGGCTCTATATCCGCCCGCCGCATTTCTGGGGCGAAAAGGCGATCGAACTGGTGCTGGGCACCAGCGTGATGGCAGTCGATCCTGCAGCGAAAGCGCTCACCCTGTCGGGCGGCAAGCGCTGCACGTATGGCCAGCTGGTCTGGGCCACCGGCGGCGACGCTCGGATGCTGTCCTGCCCGGGCAGCGGCCTGTCGGGCGTACACGGCGTCCGCACCCGCGAGGATTGCGACCGCCTGATGGGCGAGATCGACGGCGGCGCGAAGCATATTGTGGTGATTGGCGGCGGCTATATCGGGCTCGAGGCAGCGGCGGTGCTGACCAAGCTTGGCTGCAAGGTCACGTTGCTGGAGGCTTTGCCGCGTGTGCTGGCGCGCGTCGCGGGGACGGAGCTTTCGGCGTTCTACGAGGCCGAGCACCGCGCCCACGGCGTCGACCTGCGCACTGGCGTCGCGGTCGAGGGACTGGTCGGTGAAGGCCGGGTCAGCGGCGTGCAATTGGCCGACGGCAGCGTGATCCCGGCCGATGCGGTGATCGTCGGCATAGGCATCGTGCCGGCGGTCGGGCCTTTGTTGCTGGCCGGGGCAGCGACCGGCAACGGGGTCGACGTTGACGAATTTTGCCGCACCTCGCTGCCCGACATCTATGCGGTGGGCGATTGCGCGGCGTTCGCCTGCGGCTGGGCCGATCATGCAATCATGCGGGTGGAATCGGTGCAGAATGCCAATGACCAGGCCAGCTGTGTCGCCCGCGCCATCTGCGGCGAGGCCCAGCCGTACCGTGCCTTCCCGTGGTTCTGGTCCAACCAGTATGACCTGCGGCTGCAAACCGCCGGCCTGTCGGTGGGGTACGATGCGACGGTGCTGCGCGGCGATGTGGCGGCACGCAGCTTTTCGGTCATCTATCTCAAGGGCGGCAAAATGATCGCCATCGACGCGGTGAATATGGTGCGCGATTACGTGCAGGGCCGCAAGCTGATCGAGGCGGGGGTGAGCCCCGATCCTGCCCGGCTGGCAGATGCGGATGCGCCGCTCAAGGAATTGATGCCGGCGTAAGGCGCGCATTCGCCCAATCCGCCGCATCGGCCACCACCGGGTCAAGGTCGTTACGCAGCGGGGCGATTTGCGCCATCAGCGCCGCATTACCGCTGTTCCCCGCCGCGATCAGGCAGTTGCGGATGAAGCGATTGCGGCCGATCCGCTTGATCGGCGAGCCCGAGAACAGAAGCCGGAAGCCCGCATCGTCCAGCCCCAGCAATTCCCCCAGACGCGGCGCAACCAGCTCGGCGCGGGGCAGGAACGCGCGGTTTGCCCCGGCGGCAACGGCGAATTTGTTCCATGGACACACGGCAAGGCAATCGTCGCAGCCATAGATGCGGTTGCCGATGGCTTTGCGAAACTCCTCCGGGATCGGCCCCGCGTGTTCGATGGTCAGATAGGAGATGCAGCGCCGCGCATCCAACCGGTACGGCGCGGGGAAGGCATCTGTCGGGCAGGCGCGCTGACAGGCATCGCACGAGCCGCAACGGTCCTGCGCCGGCACGTCCAGCGGCAGTTCTAGCGTGGTATAGATCGCGCCAAGAAACAGCCAGCTGCCATGCTCCCGGCTTACCAGATTGGTGTGCTTGCCCTGCCAACCCAGGCCTGCCGCTGCTCCCAAAGGCTTTTCCATCACCGGCGCAGTATCGACAAACACCTTCACGCCGACCTCGCCCAACCCGCGCGCCGCTCCTTGCCCCACCAGCCATCGGGCCAGCGCCTTGAGCGCCTTTTTGACGGTATCGTGGTAATCGCCGCCCTGCGCATACGTCGAAATCCGTGCATGCCCGCGCTCCTCGGCCAGCGCCAACGGGTCGCCGCCGGGGGCATAGGACATGCCCAATGCGATCACGCTCCGCGCCTCGGCCCACAGGCCTTGCGGGCTGGCGCGCTGCGCATGCCGCGCCTCCATCCAGCCCATGTCGCCGTGCATCCCCTCCCCCAGCCATTGCATCAGCCGCTGCCCGGTCCGCGCGTCTGCCGCCGCCGGCGCCACGCCCACGGCGGCAAAGCCCAGCGCCCGCGCCTGCGCTGCCAGATCGGCCTTTAGCAGGGCCTTAACCAAAGCTGGTGTTCATGGCGGCGATTGGGCATTGCAGTGTTCGGGGCAATGTTCGGCGCAATGTTCGGCGCAGTGGTCGGGGCGGTGGCATGGATTTGAACCTAGAGGATTGGCGCCTGGCGGGCAATGACGGGCAACATCGGGGCCGCCCGCTGGCGATCGAGGCGCGCGGGTTGGTCAAGCGTTTCGAGGGGTTCACCGCGGTCGGCGGCGTCGATCTGATCGTGCCGGAGGGGGCGATCTATGGCATCCTTGGCCCCAATGGCGCGGGCAAGACCACCACGTTGCGCATGCTGCTGGGCATTATCGATCCCGATGAGGGCACGCGGCGTGTGCTGGGCGCTGATCGGCCGCATGATGTCGCGCATGCCATCGGCTATCTGCCCGAGGAGCGCGGGCTTTATCCCGCGATGAAGACCTATGAAGCGATTGCCTTCATGGGCGCGCTGCGCGGGCTTCCGTTGGCCGAGGGGCGCAAGCGCGGCAAGGTTTTGCTGGAGGAACACGGCCTCGGCTATGCGATCGACCGGCAGATCCGCCAACTCTCCAAAGGCATGGCGCAGCAGGTGCAATTGCTCGGTACTCTGGTGCATCGCCCACGGCTGGTGGTGTTCGATGAGCCGTTCTCGGGGCTGGACGCGATCAATCAGGGCCGGCTGGAGCTGATGATGCGGGCGCAGGCGGCAGCGGGGACCACGGTGATCTTCTCCACCCATGTCATCGCCCATGCCGAGCGTCTGTGCGACGAGGTGGCGATCATTGCCGGCGGGCGGGTGCCATTTGCCGGGCCGGTCGATGTCGCGCGCGATCGCATTCCGGCACAAGTTCGCCTGGAGACGCGCGCCGGTGATGGCCTGTGGCGCGCAGCTTTGCCCGCCGATGCCGGGCATGCGGCGAAGGCCAGTGGCGCGAATCTATGGACCTTTGCGCTGCCCGGTACTGGCGTCGAGCCACTGCTGCGCGCACTGATCGATGGCGATGCCGGGATCACCTCGCTGTCGATCGAGCGTGCCGGGCTGCATGATGCCTTCGTGGCGATTGCCGGCGAAGCGGCGGCGCGCGCGCTGGCCGATGGCACATCCGAGGAGCAACGCTGATGTCGTCCGCGACACCGAGACAGGGCCGCCTGTCTACCGTTGCCGCCGCGATGGTGATCGCGCGGCGCGATTTTCTGGCGATATTATTTGCGCGCAGCTTCATTTCGTTCCTGCTGGCGCCGGTGATGATGGTGGGGGTCACTCTACTGGCCGGCAGCATCGGGCACCATGGCAATGCCGGCGATGCGTCATCGAATGTGGGCATTGCCATGCGGGGCGCGGACGTCGATGCGATGCTGGCGGCGCGCGGCGCGCTGGCTCCCCGGATGGGTGATGCGCTGCCGGAGCTGGTGGTGGTTAAACGATTGGCGGCGGGGGAGGCCTTCGATCCGCGTGCCGCGCTCAAGTCGCAGCAGGTCGTGCTGGCCGCGGTTTTGACCGGCAGCCCGGCGGCACCCATTCTGACCGGGCCGGTGGCGCGTATTGCTGCGTGGCAGGGCCCAATCTCGATGGTGGCGGCGCGTGCATTGGGTCGCGGACCGACCGCCTATCCCGATGTGACGCTGGCCCGCACCGTGACCAGCGCCGCCGATACATCCGAAGGCCGTACCGTCACCGCCGAGGCGGCGCAGACGCTGATGTTCCTGCTCACCATGCTACTGGCGGGGATGGTCCTGTCCAATCTGGTCGAGGAAAAAGGTAACAAGATCATCGAGATTCTCGCGGCCGCGATCCCGATGGACGCGGTGTTTCTGGGCAAGCTGTTTGCGATGCTGGCGATATCGCTGGTCGGCATTTCGGTGTGGGCGCTGGCCGGCGGGCTGATCGCGGTGTCGATTGGCGGGGCGATGCCATCGCTGCCCGCACCGGCGGTGGGCTGGGGGTTGTTTTTCGTCCTGGGGGTCGTGTATTTTTCGATGGCCTATCTGGTGCTGGGCTCGATCTTCCTCGCCATCGGTTCGATGGCCGCGACGGTTCGCGATGTCCAGACGCTGTCGATGCCGGTGACGATGTCGCAGGTGCTGGTGTTCTTTTTCGCCAGCTACGCGCTGGCCCATCCCGGGGGCATCGCCGAGACGGTGGCAATGTGGTTCCCGCTGACCTCGCCCTTCACTATGCTGGCGCATGCGGCGACCAGCCCCGCTCTATTGCCACATGCGGTGGCGCTGGCGTGGCAGGTTCTGTGCGTCGCGATATTGGTGCGCGCCGGGGCGACGCTGTTCCGGCGGCGGGTGATGCATTCGGGACCGGCGTCCGTCGGCGGTAAACGTCGCTGGTTTCGCCGGGCAAAAGCCTAGCCGATCACGCGCCATATCTGGAGGCCGTCGCCGAGCCTGGTCACCGGCCTCAGCCATGTCGGCGCATGTCCCGCCAGCAGGTGCGCCGCCAGGCCGCCCGGCGCGGTATGGGCATAAAGCGCCGGCTCGCCCAGATCGGGGCACAGCACCACATAATCGATCCGCCGCCGCCGGACGATGGCATGCGCCTGAGCATCGAGGCCGGTGAAAGCGTCAATTACTTCGCGCATCGCCTTGGCCCCCCGGTGGTGCCCGGTGGCGAGCACCGTGTCGGGCGTGGCCAGCAGCAGCTCTGGTCCAATGTCCAGCGGGGCGAGGATATTGCCCGATACCGCCGTGCCGGCAAGCGCGCGGACTGCCCCGCGCAGGTTGCAGGTGGAGACGCGCTGGGATCCGGCAGCCGGCGTCTGTGACGTGGCGCGGGATGGGGCGATCAGGCCGTAAATCGTCAAAGGCAGCGAGGGCATCAGCACCAGAACCACCCCGGCCAGCGCCGCGATCCGTTGTGCCGGCGGCGTGCCGGCGCGCGCATGGCGCAAAGCGGCGCTTAGCGCCCAGGCTAGCGGGATCGCAGCGAAAGCCGAGGACACGCCGCTGGCGCGCGTCACCAGGCAGGCAATCGCCAGCGCGCCCGCCAACAGCAAGGCATATTCCTGCCACCAGCGGCGTTGCTGGCGATCACCGGTCCGCGACAGCAGGCACGCGGCAATCAATCCGCCGAGGCCGGGGATTACAACTTGCAACGCAGTCGGCCAATCCTGCTGCCACACCGGCAGGCCCTCGGCCACCTGATCGTACCACAGATGCCGGACCACCGGGTCAAGCTCGTTGAAGCTGCCGGCGGTGCATTGCGGCGCCATCTTGTACACCAGCAGCAGCGTGGCGACGCCGATCACCGCAAAGCCCGTAAGCAGCACGGCCAGCGGCGGGCGTTTGGCAAATGCCAGCGCGCTCACCCCCACCGCGCCCAGCACGAATATCGCCAGATGCACCGGCGAGATCGCGTCGCAATGCTCGGCAAGATCGGAAAGCCCCCGCGTGGCGAGAAACGCCGCCAGCGACGTCAGCGCCAGGCTTTGCAACATCGCCGCCAGCCAGACGCCGCGATCCCGCTGCCCCAGCCAGGCCCGCGCGCCCAATGCGGCGAACACCAGCATCAGCGGCAGGCCCTCCAGCGAAATCGCCAGCCCCACCGCCAGCGCCGCCCCCGTTGCCCAGCCGCCGCGACGCGGATCGCGCGCCATAAAACCGTTAAGCGCCGCCATTGCCGCCACAATCTGCCAGCCGTGGTGATCGATGCGCAGAGGCCGGATCTGGGCGATCACCGGCACCGCCATCGCGATGAGCAGGCACGTCAGCACCACCGCCTCACCGCCCAATTTCGCGCGTGCCACCCTGCCCGCCAGCACCAGCAGGCACAGCATGGTCAGCAGCGGCACCGCGATCAGCGCCGCCATCTCCGCGCCGGCGTGGCCAAGAAATGCCCGCGTCAGCAGTATCACCGCCACAATCGGCACATCGACCAGCCGCGACCAATGCATCGGCACCCCGCCGTCCAGCGGATCGACGCGGTGCTGATGCAGATCGAACCAGCCCTGCCCGCCGATCAGATCGCGCACCTGCACCAGCCGCAGCGTATCGTCGGGATCGGGAAAGCGTAGCGCCGCGATGCCCGCGCCATTGGTGGCTAGCAGCAGCAGGCAGATCACCAGCCACGCCAGCACCACCGGGCGCAGCAGGGCTCGCGGAAACAGGCTCTCGCTGGCCGGCCTCATGCCGCGAAGACGAAGCGGTTGCGCAGGCCCCATGTCGCGGCAAAGCTGACGATGATCGCGGCGAATTTGGCGGCGCGCGGGTCTATGCCCGCTGCTGCGCCGGCGCCGACCATCGCGGTCGTGATGCCCAGCCCGATCAACGCCGAGCCGACGAACAGCGCCTTTTGCCGCGACCGTCCGCGCCCCCGCGCCGCGACGCTATCTGCGAAAACCGCACGGCTGGAGGCGAGCCAATGCACCGCAATGCCCAGCGCATAGCCCGCCGCCGAAGCCGGCGTCGCCGCCGCGCCCAAAGCCAACAGCGCCAGAAAACTGCCCATATCCGCCGCCAGCGCCACAATGCTGGCCATGACATAGCGCAGCAAGGTGTGATCGATCAGCGCGGCGAGCCGGTTGCCCATCGTGGCTAGGCGGCGCGGCGCTTGGTGGCGATCCGCGCCGGCACTTCGCGCACCGAGGCCAGCGCTGCGGCCTGATCGTCGCTGAGGGCGCGGGCAGTTGGCAGTTGGGCCGGCGGTGATACGGCATCGCCTTCGCGGCCCGCCTCGTGATATTCCGCGTCCTCATTGACGCACCACGTGTCATAGACGCGCGCGCCGGCGATGATGTTCTCCACCGTCAGCATCGCGGTCATCATCGCGTGATCCTGATTGTTGTAACGGTGCATGCCGTTGCGGCCGACAAGATGCAGGGTGTCATACTGCGCCTCCAGTTCATGGCGGACCGCCGCCACATTCGCGGCGTAATCCTCGTCATAGACCGGATAGGCTTTTTCCTGCCGCACCACCGCGCCGCCGATGACCTCGGCGGGATCGCACAGGCCAAGGATGGCCATTTCGCCCGTGGCCAGCGCGATCAGCGCGTCATCGTCCTGCGCCCAAAGATCATCGCCCGCGAAGCAGAAATACTCGAGGCCGACGCACGCGACATCGGCATCAGGCACCATCTCGGGCGACCATGAGCGGAAGTTCTGGATGCGCCCGACTCGCACCTTGGCGTCATGGATATAGATCCAATTGTCGGGGAAAAGGTCGGCGGAACGGATCTTGAGCGCCACCGTCAGGAAATCGCGGTATTTGAGCGCGCCGGCCTGCAGGCTGGCGGCGGGGAGCGGGTGCAGGCGGGCGGTTAGCTCGCGCATCGGCGCGCTGGAGATGACGTGGCGCGCGGCGATCACCGCTTCGCCGCCGTCATGGCTGGCCGACAGGCGCCAGCCGCCCGCGCCATCGCTGGCCAATTGGCGCATTGTGTGGCCCATATGGATCTGGCCGCCCGCCGCGAGGATCTTGTCACGCGCCGCCTCCCACATCATGCCGGGCCCGAGGCGGGGATAGCGGAAGTTTTCGAGCAGGGTCTTGGTCGCCATGCCGTCATTGGGCCGCCGGTTGAGACCCAGGCTACGCTTCAACCCATCGGTGACCGCGCTCCACAGCGAAAGCCCCTTGATGCGCTGGGCCGCCCAATCGGCGCTCATTTCGTTGCAGGGCATGCCCCACACCTTCTCGGTATAGGTCTTGAAGAAGATCGCATAGAGCTTCTGCCCGAACTGGTTGGTGGTCCAGTCCTCAAAGCTTTTCACGTCGCGGCGCGGCCACAGCTGCGCCTTGGCAAAGCTGGCCATGCATAGCGTGCTGCGGACAATGCCGAGATTCCACAGCGCCTCGAACGCGCGCAAAGGATAGGAATAGAATTTGCCCTCGTAATAGATGCGGCTCATCCGCGGGCGCTCAATGAAATCATCGGGCAGGATTTCGTTCCACAGATCGACCACCGCGCGGCTTTTTGAGAAGAACCGATGCCCGCCGATGTCGAAGCGGTAACCCTCGTGCTCGACGGTGCGGCTGATCCCGCCGACATAGCGCGGATCGGCCTCGATGATGCGCACCGACAGGCCCGCCCTGGTCAGCAGATAGCCCGCCGTCAGCCCCGCCGGCCCGGCGCCGATGATCGCGACATCGACGGTGAGACCCGCCGGGCTGCCCGCCTTATCCCCGCCGATTTCGCTCATGCTGGGCATGTTTTCCCCCGTGTAACCGTCTGTTCCGGAGGTGAAGGAAAATGCCTAAGCAATAGTTAACGCGGGGGTTAACGCTTCGGACTATCGGGGCCATTGCCTCCCGTTGACCGCCCGGCTCCCGCGCCGCATAGGTCGGGCAAGGCAGGGGGCGGCGATGGATCAGGACGGGGATCAGGATCGGGATCAGGATCAGGGCGAGGATCACAGGCTGCCCGGCGCGCTGCCGTGGCGGCTGGTGGCGGCGGTGCTGGCTATGCTGGGCGCGTTATTGGCCGAGGCGCTGATGCTGCACCCCAGCCTGACGCGTAGTTTTGTGCTGTTACAGGACCGCTGGCTGCTGCTGACCGAGCTGGCGGTGATGGTGCTGGCGCTGGGGTCGCTGCGGGCATGGCCGGGGCGCGGCATGCGGTCACTGGACCTGACCGGGCGGCAAGTGGCGGCGATCGGGGCGACGGTGGTGCTGGTTTGCTATGCCGGGCATTATCTGGTGCTGGCGGGGTATGACCTCAGCCGCGATGAGCAGATGGCCGATTTCGACCGAATGGTCTATGCCGGCGGGCATCTGGCATGGCCGATCCCGGCGGCATGGCGCGGCGATGCGTCAGCGCTCAACTTGCTGTTCATGCTGCCGGTGGCGCGGCCGGTTGCATGGGTTTCGGGGTACCTGCCGGGCAATTCGCTGCTGCGTGCCTGTGTAGGCCTTGTCGCCGATCCGCCGTTGACCGGGCCGCTGCTGACCGGCGGTGCGGTCCTCCTGCTATGGGGCGTGGCCCGGCGGCTGTGGCCCTCGTCCAGCGCGGCGGACCGTGAGAGCGCGACGGTGGCGGTCGTGCTGATGGTGCTGTCGGGCCAGACGCTGATGATGGGGATGACCGCCTATGCGATGCCGGCGCATCTGTTCGGCAATCTGCTGTGGCTGTGGCTGTTTCTGGGCGATCGGCGGCGCAGCGATGTTGTGGCGCTGATCGTCAGTTTTGCCGCCACCGGCATTCACCAGCCGTTGTTCCATCCGCTGTTCGTGGCACCGTGGCTGTGGCTGTTGCTGCGCGAGCGGCGGTGGGGGCGGCTAACGCTGTTCGTGGCGGGGTATGGTGCGATTTGTGTATTCTGGCTGGCCTATCCGCATTTCACGCATTTGCTGGTGGCTGGCGCTGGTTCGGTGACCGAGCCGACCGGAACCAGCTTTCTCAGCCGGCTGAGCGATGTGCTGAAACAGAATGGCGACAATCTGGCGCTGACCGCCGGCAATCTGCTGCGGTTTTGCGTGTGGCAGAATGTGCTGCTGCTGCCGCTGCTGTTCGCCGGGTGGATGGCGGCGCGCAAGGTTGGGCCGGCGGGGGCGTCAGAGCACGATGACAAAAACTGGGAACCGGATTTTGTCGATACATCACGCGACAACAAAAGCCTGGAGCATGAAATCGCTTCAACGAAGCGTCTTCATGCTCTCGCCGCAGGGTTGGTGGCGCCGATGGTGCTGATGGCGCTGATCCTGCCGTATCAGGGGCATGGCTTTGGCTATCGCTATCTGCACGGATTGCTGGGCAATGCGGCGCTGCTTGGGGCGTGTGGTTGGCGGGAGCTGGTCGCGCGGTATGGCTCGCTGCGCCCGTTGTTGGTGCGAGCGGCAGCGGGGATGGTGCTGGTGATCCTCCCGATGCAGGCGGTGATGGCGCACCGCCTGTTCGCGCCCTTCGCGGCGGCGAGCGCGGCGATCAGCAACAGCGGCGCGGACTACGCGGTGATCGGCGCTGATGATGGCCCCTATGCGCTCGATCTGGTGCTCAACCGGCCCGATCTGGGCAATCGCCCGATCCGGCTTTCGGCGGGAGACATCGACGATGTGGACGAATTGGCGCACCGCATTTGCCATAAGGGTGTCACGATCGCGCTGCCGCAGGACAGCTTCTTTGCCGGCATGGCGGCGGAGTTCCAGGTCAGTACCGGCATCACCGCCAGCAAGCGTTTCACGGAGCAGGCCAATGAATTTGGCGATGCCGGGTGCCGGGTGATCGTGCTGCGCTAGTGGATTGATTTTGACATTCGAGTCCCGCTTTCGGCAAAGGGTGCTTTCGAATGTCAAAATCATAAAATCCACTAGAGACCTTATAATATCTAGTGGTCCTTATGTTTTTCGGCATTTGCCTCTGCCCTTGCCGAAAGGGATGCAAATGTCGGAAACGAACCACTAGAGCATCGTGCCAAAAAGTGGGTGCCGATTTTTGGCAATAAACGATGCGAAAACAAAGACTCTAGGGCAAGATGCGATTCTGTTTTATCGCATCTTGCTCTAGAGTCTGATCCGCACCACATAGCCAAAGCTGAGCAGCGGGAACAGCCACTCCACCGCGCGCACCACCGGCTCTGCCACCTGCGCCGCCAGCCGGCGCAGCCCGGTCGAGCCGAGAATCATCTCGGTCGCATAAAAGCGATACGGAATGATCGTGAAATCAGCAAAACCGGCGCGGCGGCACAGTGTGTTCAGCACCTTGTAGGTGAACAGATGCACATGATCGGGATGCTGCGCCTCACGCCCCAGCAGGCCCAGCATGCTGTTGGCGAAGGCCAGGCCATTGGGGGTCGACACCACCAGCTCGCGCCCCGGAAACCGCTGTTTCAGAACCGCGAAGAAGGCCAGCGGGCTCTCTATATGTTCGATAAATTCGCCGGCGACGATAATGTCGATCCGGTCATCGTCGAGCGCCGGCGCGCGCGGGTCCATCCCGTCGCCGCGATAGATCACCGTATGCGGCCCGGTGCGCAGGCCCTCGGGCGGGATCTGCGACGAAAAATCTACGCCGATCACGCTGGCCGCCACCGTGCCGATCCGCCCGTGCAGCCAATGCGCGGTATCGCGCTTGGCCAGCGCAGTCTCATCCAAGCAGCCGATGTCGAGCACGCGCTTGCCCGCGCACAGGCCGGCGACATAGCCCACTCGCTCGACCGGGCGCGGCGGGCTCAGGCGCTCCAGCGTTTCATACGTCAGCGCAGGTGTAGTCTGGGGCGGCATCCTCTGGCTCACTCCTTCGCGTCGCTGTGCGGCAGCAGGCGTCGGAGGATGGCAAACCGCGCCGCCGCGTAATTGTAGACCAGCATCGCGGCCGTCATCGCCGGGGCCGCCGCCCACATCGGCAGGTGCAAACCCGATTTGAACAGCGCGAGAAAGGCGAAAGCCAAGGGGATACCCATCGCCACCCCCAGCATAAATCGGCCATAGCCGGCCCACGACACCGCCTGACGGAAGGTAAAACGAACATGCAGCGCATAGCCAAGCGACCCGGTAATGCCCCACGACAGGGCGAGCAGTCCGGCATAGCCAATCCCCGCCCGGTCGGCACCGATCAGCAGCCCATTGTTTACCAAGGCGCAAATCGCCGCGCTCCCGACATAGCGCAGCGGTTCGCGCGCGGCGGCGATCCCGCTCATTGCGGGGCCAGCTTCATCGCATAAATGTTGCGCCACGGCCCGATCACGCATTCCTCCAAAACCGACTCTGTGCCGAATACCGGGCATAGCGCGGCGCGGGCCTCGGTTGGGGTCAGGTAAGCGATGCGGTCGCCGGTCAGCCAGCGGTCTGCGGCATAGGCAGCGTAATATATCGGGGACCGGTCCCGCGCCCAATCCTTGAATGCCAGCACGCCGCCGGGCGCCAGCAACGCCGCGATTGCCGCCAACAGCGACGCGCGTGCCGGGGCGGGCACATGATGGAAAACATCGGCCAGAACGATCAGGTCATAGGCGCCCGGTGTTTCGCGCGCCAGATCCTCGGCAAAGGCGATGCGGAAAGTGACCGCACCGGCGGGACCACCATAAAGCCTGCCAATGCTCGCGGCGATGTCGATGGCATCGATTCGGGCGTCGGGGAAGGAACGGACCAGATGCTCGGTGCTATACCCCTCGCTGCAGCCGAGTTCGAGGATGCGCCGTGCCCCCGGTGCCCAAACGAGCAAGGTCGCAGTCCACGCGCCAAGGTCAAAGAACAGCGCGCGCCACAGCTCGGATATCCGCTTTTCATGGCGGCCAAAGGCACGGCGGATCAGCGAGCCCGGAGTCATGTCGCCACCACCGGGGCAGGCCGCATCGCGCCCGCCAAGGCAAGCCGCAGGCGCGGCAGCAAACGGTCGATCAGCCGCGATTCGTGCAGAAAACGCATCAGGCCCAGCGGGCCAAGGCCAGCCAGCGCGCGGATGGCGCCCCACGATCGGCGCCCGTCCCCTCCGGCAGCGGCGGCCAGCGCGCAATTGACCGCAATGCCGGCGCGGGCGCGCGCCTCTGTCGCAGGCGGCACCGGGGCCAGTGCCGCCAGATGCCGCGCCAACACGCTTTCCAATTGCTCACGAAAGCCGGCGGCGTCGCGGCTGCCGGTCATGGTCAGCGACCCGGCGTGGATGCGGAACGCCGTCGTCACCTCGGGCCGCACATAGACCACGCCGGCCTCGGCCAGCTTGAGATAGAGATCCCAATCGGGCGTGTACCACAGCGCCTCGTCCAGCCCGCCCGCCGCTGCCCAAGCTTCGCGCCGGAACACCGGGCTGGGGATAGCGATCGAATTCTGCACCAGCAGCACCGGCGCCAGCGCGCGCGGCGGATAGCGCCCCGGCGCGAAAGGCAGGCGCCACCGGCTCAGCATCCGCCCATCGGGTCCGGCAAAGCGTGACGGCGCGATCTGCATCGCCGCCTCCGGGCACGCGGCCAGCGCCGCCCGCACCGCCGCCAGATGCCCCGGCAGCCACAGGTCGTCCTGATGCAGCATGACCACATGCGGCGCCCGCGCAGCGCGGGCGCCAAGGTTGATCTTGGCGGTCCATGACGGGATTTGCGGCATGTCCTGCCATGTCAGGTTGATCCGACCGGCGAAACGGTCCGCCACCGCCCGCGCCGCGCCGCCATCCTCCAGCGAATTGTAAAGCAGCAACTCGACGCCCTCGGGAGCCTGCGCCGCGACGCTGGCCAGCGTGGGTCCCAGCCAGCGCGCGCCGCCATGCACTGGCACGATAACGCTGAGCCAGGGGCTCATTCCCCGGGCGGGACCAGATCGGCGGGCTCACCGAAAAACCGCGCTTCGTTGCCGGCGATGATCGCCATCAGGAAGCCGCCGAATGCATTCTGCATCCCCAATTGCAGCGCCAGCGTGCCCAACGCCGGGGGCAGCAGCGAGGCGGTCTGCTGAAAATGCCGGTGCACCCAACCCAGCGCGACCAATCCCAATATCGCCCCGCCAAGCGCCAGCAGCCCGGCTCCCGAAATGAGCATCGTCTCCAGACTGGCCCAGCGAGCCATCGCCCGCGTGCCCCGGCTGGCGCGCCTCAGGCCCGAGCGGATCGCGAACAGATGCGCCGCCATCGCCTGCAACAGCGCCAGATGCCCCATCGCCACCAGCGCAGTGCCTAGCAGGGTCCAGTATGTGCCGATCTGCGGCAGGGCGCCGGGGTGCACCAACTCCACGCCCGCACCCGTGAGCAGCCCCAGACCAATCAGCAGCGCCAGCAGCGCCGGCCCGCCGAACACCCAGCCGGGGCTCAGCATCAACAGATAGCGCAAATGCCGCCAGCCATCGCGCCACGGCCGCAGATGCGGCGCGCGGGTGCGCAGGTCGGGCGACAGCGTGGCCGGCGCCTGATCGATCCGCTTGCCCAGCAGGCTGGCCTTGATCACCATTTCGCTGGCGAATTCCATCCCGCTGGAGGTCAGTCGGCAATCGAGGAACGCCGCTTTGGTGATCGCGCGTAGGCCGCAATGCGCGTCCTTGATCCCGGTGCGGAAAAACAGGTTGAGCATGCCGGTCAACACCGGATTGCCGATATAGCGGTTCTTCCATGGCATCGCGCCGGGTGCAATTCCGCCGGCAAAGCGCGAGCCCATGCAGACATCGGCCCCTGCGACCAAACGCCCGATCATCTCCACGCCATCGGTGAAATCATAGCTGCCGTCGGCGTCGCCCATCAGCAGAAAGCGGCCCCACGCCCCCTCGCACCCGCCGATCAGCGCCGCGCCATAGCCGCGCCGCGCCACCGGCACTACGCGGGCACCAAGGCCTTGGGCGAGCGCCTGGCTGCCGTCGGTGGAGCCATTGTCGGCGATCACGATCTCGCCAGTCAGGCCATAGCGCGCCGCGATCCGGGCCAGCGCGTCCTGCGCATTGGCAATGCAATGCGGCAGGCTCTGCGTCTCGTTCAGGCAGGGCATGATGACCGAAACGTCGGCGGTGAATGCGGTGCCGATCTCGGAGGGTAGGCTGGTCATCTGCAATTCGTTCAACGCCCTGGCCCGCCGGTTTGATACGGCTCTAGTGGATTGATTTCGACATTCGATTCCCGCTTGCGGCAAAGGGTGCTTTCGAATGTCAGAATCAGCAAATCCACTAGAAACCATATAATTTCTAGTGGTTCTTATATTTTCCGACATTTGCCTCTGCCCTTGCGGAAAGGGATGCAAATGTCGGAAACCAACCACTAGGAAATCATGGTTAACAAAATCTGTCAAAGCCGGAACCACAGGCGCGCGCGGAGCCAAAAATACCGGTGCAATGGTGCGGACGGCGGGACTCGAACCCGCACTGGGAATCCCAAGCGGATTTTAAGTCCGCAGCGTCTACCATTCCGCCACGTCCGCGCATCCATGAACATCAGGCATTGACGCCAGGCGCCAACTCAGCCGCCTGTGGCAGATCGGGTGGGCGGGAGCAAGCAGTCGGCTGCGTGATGAAACGCGGGCGGGTGCTTTCCGTGGGAAGCCTGTGCCATCCCGCGCCCCCTCCCGACCGCGCACAGAATACATAGTGGATGGGAGGTCGGGAGGGCGCGCGGGATGGCACAGGCTTCCCCCGCCCAATACGCGCTTAAACGTTTAACCGCCCGCGCATTTCCTTGCCCGGCTTGAAGAACGGCACGCGTTTGCCCGGCACTTCGACCGTTTCGCCGGTGCGAGGGTTACGGCCCTTGCGGGCGTCGCGGGTGCGCGTGGAAAAGGCGCCGAAGCCGCGCAGCTCGACGCGGCCGCCATCGGCCAGACGCTGCGCGATCTCATCGAAGAACACATCGACGATGCGCTCAATGTCATCGGGGCGCAGCTCGGGGTTGGCCTTGCCCAATTCCAGCAGCAATTCGGATCTGATCATCGATAATTCCCCCCGGTCGTCTGGCGCTTTGGTTCCCACGCGGCAGCGCGGACCGGCGATTCTGCCTGGTACTGACCCGAACGCCCAACCGCCACATGCCGAAATGCCAGAGATTCCGCGCGGGCGCAATGCAATCTGGAGACATACTGGCGGCCGGCAACCATCCGCCCCCCAGCCTATTGCTGCGTCACCAGGCCCGGCAGCGGCAGATCATCGGCACAGATGCCCAGCCGCCGCATCCTTTCGGCGATCTCCGGCCATTCGCGGGTGAGGAATTTGGCACGCTCGCCCTGACGCAGCCGCTCTGCCGCGCCGGCCACCACCACCATGCCGACACCGCGCTGCACCTCGACCAGGCCATCGATCTGAAACTGCTGATAGGCCTTGGCCACGGTCAGCGGATTGGCCCCCTGCCCCGCCGCCAGCGCCCGCACCGAAGGCAGCATCGCGCCATCGGGATAGGTGCCGTCGATGATGGCATCGGCGATCATATCGCGCAGCTTGAGATAGACCGGGCGGCTAGAAGAAGACGGAAAGTCAGGCATGGGTGCGTCACTGCCATAATACAGCGGGGCAGGCAAGTGGCATAGACCTTTCCAAACGCGCGAATGCCGCTAGGCTGTAGTATGATTGACTGTCTGCCGGGAGCGAAGCCTGTTTGCCGAAAGGCGCTCTTTCCCGCTTTTCGGCAAACCGGCTATAATGTTTCGCACCCAATCTCCGAGGTATTATGACCGATCCTGAACTCGACGCATCCGCCTATGTCGAAGCCGCGCATACGGGGCCGGCACTGGGGGGCACCGGGTGGTTCGGCCACCCCCGTCAATTGTCGCGCCTGTTCACCACCGAGGCGATGGAGCGCTTTGGTTATTACGGCATGCGCGCGCTGCTGACGCTGTATCTGGCGCAGCATTTCCTGTTCAGCGACACCACGACCGCCGGCCTGTATGGCGGGTTCACCGCGTTGGTGTACCTCACGCCGCTGATCGGTGGATTGCTGGCGGATCAGTACCTGGGTTCCAAGCGATCGGTGAAATTCGGCGCGATCCTGATGTCGGCGGGCTATCTGACGCTGTGCCTCAGCAGCACCGGCGCGCCCGCCACGCCCTTCGCGATGATCGATGGCACCCGCTATGAGGTGACCGTCCATGGCAGCGGACAGGCCCAGCAGCAATTCGTCAGCGGGGTTGCCGGGGCGGGCACCGCCGGGCCGCTGCTGATCAAGGGCAATGACGACAAGACCATCTCGCTGATGGACGGCGCGCATGAGGCGCGGCATCTGGCGCCAGCCGCCTTCTCCGCCGGGGGTCAGCGTTCGCCGCTGCATCTGTTCCTGATGATCACCGGGTTGGCGTTGGTGGTGGTGGGCAATGGCTTCTTCAAGCCCAATATCTCGACCATCGTCGGCACACTTTATGCGGCGGGAGACCGGCGGCGCGACGCCGGTTTCACGATCTTCTACATGGGCGTCAATATGGGTTCGCTGTTCTCCCAGATCCTGTGCCCGCTGCTGGCGGTGGGCATGGGCAGCTGGGGCGGGCTGGGCTGGTGGGCCGGGTTCGCGCTGGCGGCGGCGGGCATGGCGGTATCGTGGTGCCTGATCCAGTTCGATGGCGGCAAGCTCGATGGCTATGGCGACCGCCCGGTCGATGCGCCGGCGGGCCGCGATGCGCTTATCTACATCCTGTCGGTGCTGGCGGTGCCGGTGGCGTATCTGCTGTTCGCCAATCTGATGAATTATGTCAAACCGCCCGAGGGCAGCGGGCTCATCGGCTATGTCACCCACCTGCCGATCATGGGCAAGATCATGTTCGGCAGCTTTCTGGTGGCGGTGCCGGCGATCCTGATCTGGTCCTTCGTCAACGGCAACCGCGCCGAGTTCGAGATGATGCTGGCCGCGATGGTGCTGATCAGCTTCAACACCGTGTTCTGGTCCCTGTTCGAACAGGCAGGATCGTCGCTGACCCTGTTCGCCGACCGCAACACCAATATGAGCGTGTTCGGCCTGTTCAAGATCAGCGCAGGCCAGACGCAATTCTTCAACGCGTTCTTCATCGTCACGCTGGCCCCGCTGTTTTCGATGCTATGGGGCGCGCTGGCCCGGCGCAACCTTGAGCCGTCGATCCCGATCAAATTCGGGCTGGCGCTGGTCGGTGTGGGGGCGGGGTTCCTGTTTCTGGTGCTGGGCACGCGCTTCGTCGGCCCCGATTTCAAGGTCGGACTGTGGTGGCTGGCGGGGCTCTATTTCATCCATTCGGTGGCCGAACTGTGCATCTCGCCGGTCGGGCTCAGCATGATCACCAAGCTGTCGATCGCGCGGATCGTGGGGATGATGATGGGGGTGTGGTTCCTGTCGATCGCGGTGGCGCAATATGTCGCGGGCGCATTGGCGCAAAAGGCCAGCGTGGCGACGGTGGGCGGGCAGGTTACGAACCTGCGCGTCAGCCTGGAAACCTACGTCACCACCTTCACCGACATCGCCATTTTCGCGATCTGCGCCGGGGTGGTGCTGCTGCTGCTATCATGGCCGCTGAAGCGGTTGATGCATGGGGTGACTTAAGCGCTGGCTCCCTGCCGGCCCTTAACCTCATTCCACCGGAGCGCGCCGAGCACGGTCTCGACGATGTGTGGTGCGTTGAGTTTTGCGGTGTCGTATTGTTTGTCGGGGGCGTCGTGGTCCTGGAAGATGTCGGGGAGGCGCATTGTGCGGATTTTCAGGCCCCTG
>JANXUK010000047.1 GCA_025356275.1 Sphingomonadales bacterium
GCCGACACCCTGCCCGGCGGGGAGACAGCCCGAAGGGCATATGTCTCGCCGCCGGGCAGGGTGTCGGCACTCGACCAAAAAACGGCTGAAGCCTTTCCCGACTGAAAGTCGGGGGTTTGAAACCGAAGGCGGGACAATCAATCCACTAGACGCCATAGCCGGGCGCAAGCCGCGCCGGCGGTTGACAGCGGCAGCGCGGCTGCCCCAAGCCTATGGCTGAATATGCCGCGATCCCCCTCCCCCACCACATTTGTTCGCCAGGCGCTGGTCGCACGGGTGCAGGGCGTGTTCAACGATGCCGCGAGGGGCGATCAGCCGGTGGTGCGCTCTGCCGATGCGCTGTTTCCCCCGGGCTCGGTGATCTGGCGGTGCATGGCGATGTGACGACGATGATGATCGGCGGGGTCACCGCGCTGCTGCTCCAGATGCTGCACCCCGCAGCGCTGGCTGGCGTGTGGGATCACAGCACATTTCGCGATGATATGCTCGGGCGGCTGCGGCGCACCGCGCGGTTTATCGCGCTCACCACCTTTGCCGGGCAGGCTAAGGCCGATGCCGCGATCGACAAAGTGAAGGCGGTGCATGAGCATGTGCGCGGGGTCCTGGCCGACGGCACGCCCTATTGCGCCAGCGATCCGGACCTGCTCGCCTGGGTCCATGCCTGCGAGACGATCGGCTTTCTCGATGCGTGGATCCGCTATGGCGAGCCGGGGATGTCGCGCGCCGATCAGGATATCTATGTGGCGCAGGCTGGCGTCGTGGCGCGGCGGCTGGGCGCCGATCCGGTGCCCGGGACCCGCGCCGCCTGCGAGGCGGTGATCGCTGGCTTTCGGCCCCGGCTGGTGGCGGATGCGCGGGTGCGCGCGGTGGCGCATCAGGTGCTGTCACAGCCCGCCCCCTCACCCGCAGCCGCCCCGGCGCAGCGTGTGTTGATGGCGGCCGCGGTCGATCTGATGCCCGATTGGGCCCAGCGGGCGCATGGCCGGCAGATTGCGCCACTGGCCAGGCCCTTGGTCCGGGGCGGCGCGCTGGCCATCGCCGGCACCCTGCGCTGGGCGTTTGCCGGGGCGCGGCAACCGCTGGCTTCAGGCGCCGGCACGTAGCTCCAGCGCGGCAGCAATCAGCAGCGCATCCTCGGCATAGTGCGCGCGGATGGCCGCCTCGCCAGCCGGGCTCAGCATTCGGCTAAATCCATCGGGGGTGCGGTGCGCGGCGATGGCATCGGTGGGCAAACCCGACCCCTCTGGCAGGCGCAACATTCGCGTAAGACGCACGAAATCCGCTGCCAAATCCTCCTGCCGCCAGATCAGCGCGATGTCGGCGCGGCGGGCGTGGAGCGTCGCGGCGCTATCCAGCCAATGCGTCAGGCCCCTTGCCGTATGCGGTATCGCCGCGATCAGCGCCTTCGCCGCGCCGGCGCCCTGACCCCCTGTTGCCAGCGCTTCGGCCAGACTGCCGGGCGTGGGAAACCGCGCGAATCCTTCGGCCTGCGCGGCCGTCCAGGCGATGTCGTAACGCGGGCGCCCCCGCCGCAGCCGGCTGTTGAAACCGCTGACAAAGCGCGAGACCGGGTCGCGCACCCCGAACGCCACTTTCTCGCCGGGCGGAATATCGCTCAGCCGCGTCTCGTGCCCATGCAGCAACAGCGCGTGCGTGCGCGCATACGGCGCCAGCGCAGCGCGCAAGGCGGTGCCCCCGGTCTTGGAGATATGGATTATGTGCAGCACCGGCATGCCACGCTGCATCGCGCGAAAAGCGGGGCGATGCAAACCTGCGCTTTTGGCCCGGCGCCGATTGCACCGCGCCCCCGCCCGGCGTAACGCGCGAGGGATGCGCATCTTCGATACCTTCTTGTTCGACGGCGAGGTCGACCTGCTGGCGCATCGCTTTGCCGAGATCGGCGATCTGGTTGATGGCTTCGTGGTGGTCGAGGCGGGCACGACCTTTCAGGGCGCGCCAAAGCCGATGCTGTTTGCCGGGCATATACCGCGCTTTGCAGCCTTCGCGCCGCGCATCCGGCACATCACTCTGGCCAGCCTGGGCGGCGGCGATCGTTCGCCCTGGGCGCGCGAGGCGATGCAGCGCAATGCGATCATGCTGGGCCTCACCGGCGCCGCGCCCGAGGATGTGGTGCTGGTGCTCGATGCCGACGAGATTCCTTCGCGTGCCGTGCTGACCCGGCTGCGCGCCGAGGGTCTGGCGATGCCGACCCGGCTGGCGCTGAGCCGGCATTACGAATTCGTCGAGCATCTGGCCCCCGCCTCGACCTGTTGTGCGATGCCTCGAGCGCCGTTTGCCAACCATTGGCCCAATATGGTGCCCGGCAGGTGGGGAGACCTGACCCGCGAATGGATGGATAATACCGCGATTGCGGTGCGATACGGCGACCTTACCGGCGATGCCGACGCCTGCCTGCCGCCGCGCAGCGCCTATGACCTGCGGCGCGGCGCGCATGAGTGTCCGTGCTGGGCAAATGCCGGGCGGCATCTGGTGTGCATCGACCCCAGCACTGCGCCGGAGCGCAAATTGGCCCGCGTGTCGCATGCCGAATTCGCCGATGCGCGGGGAACCGGGGCCGAGCATCTGGCGCGGACGCGGCGGATGGCAGTGCATCATCGCGGCTGGTGGTATGCGCAGCCGGCGCAGGGCCCGCTGCCAGAGGACCTCGCCCGGCTGCGCGCATTTGCGCCCGATTTGCCGCACGCGCCCAAGCTGCCCGCGATGTGGCGCCGACGGCTGGTAAGGTGCTGGGCCTGGGCGCGGCTGGCGGCGTGGTTGCCGGATGGATTGGTCCGCCGGATCGATCGGCATTTCGAGGCGCTGCTGCCCCTGCTGATCGTGCCGCTGGCGGTGGCAGCACTATGGCGCCGGATCGCCGTGCGCCTTCGCAGATCACGGCCCAACCCGCCCCAACCCCAAGCGCATTACCACGGATGACATCACGCCGGGGTAATATAGCCCTTGTCGACCAGTTCGCTAAGCAATGCGGCAACCTCGGCGCGGCAAACCGCCTCCTCAACCGCGAATTGCGCCATCAGGCCGGCCACCAGATCACCAAGGCTGGCCGGCTCCGCCAACCGCCGCCACACCGCCTGCGCGACGGGATTGAATTCGAGATACGCCCACTTTACAGCGTGGAGCACCGTGGATTCGCCGTTAACCTGGGTTTCAATGGCATCGGGCGAACGGATATAGCGCATCGCAGGGGTGGAAATTTCGGTCATGGTCTGCCTTCGATTCTTTACGCTTGAGGGCGCCCTAACCCGGCGTTGCGGCGCGGTCCAAGCGGAAAACCTCCAAGCGGGAAATCGGGGTCCGGCGTGTTCCTGATCGCCGCTGCGGCGCGTAGTCCGATCACCCCGGACGATGCGGCGCGGCTTCGCGGTGCCCTGGGCGGGGGCCAGCCGCCGCGCGCGTGGCTGAGCGAGACGGGGGCAGTATGTGCGGTCGGCAGCGCCACCGGCATCCTCCCGGAGGACGCCTTTGACCATCAGCCCTACGTGTCGGAAGATCTGATATTCACGGCGCAGGCGCGGCTGCACAATCGCGGCGATGTGATCGCGGCGCTGGCGATCGACGCCGCCCGAGGCGCCGAAATGGCCGATAGCGCGCTGCTGTGGCATGCCTATCGCGCCTGGGGTGAGGGCTGCGTCGCGCGGATCACCGGCAGCTTCGCCTTTGCTGCTTGGCACCGCGCCGAAGCCCGGATGGTCGCCGCGACCGACCATATCGGCACCACCGAGCTGTTCTATGCCGCCGGCGCCAATGCCATCGCCATATCGCCCCGGCTGGGCGCAGTGCTGGCGGCGCCGGGGGTGTCGCATGCCCCCGACCTGCGCGCGCTGGGGCTGTTGATTGCGCCGAAGATCGAGCCCGGATCGACGCCCTATCGCGACATTCGTTCGCTAGTCGGCGGGCATCTGCTGGTGTGGCAGGCGGGGGCGTTCACCATCACGCGCTGGTGGCAGCCCGATACCACACCGCGCATCATTTACCGCGATCCGCGCGATTACGCACGGCATGCCGGCGAGCTGTTCGCGCGGGCGGTAGGCCAATGCCTGCGCAGCGTCACACCGATCGCCGCGACGGTCAGCGGTGGGCTCGATTCCACGCTGATCGCGGCGGTGGCGGCACGGCAATTGGCCACGCGGGGCATGGATCTGGCCGGTTATACGTCGGTGCCGGAGCCGGGGATGGCCGCCGAAAACCTGCCCGGCTGGGACCATGATGACTGGCCCTTCGCCAGCGCATTGGCCCGGCGCTGGCCCAACCTCAGCCTGACCCCGGTGCCACCGGGCGGCAAATCGCCGCTGAGCGTGCTGCCCGCGATCTATGCCGCCTCGCATCAGCCGCTGCGCAATGGCGCCAATGCGGTGTGGATGGGCGATATGCTGGCGCATGCCCGCGATGGTGGGCGGCGTGTGCTGCTGACCGGGCAGCACGGCAATCCGACGATCAGCACCAGCACGCAATACGCGGTGGCGGACCTGTGGGCGCGGGGGTGCTGGGCACAGGCGCTGCGGCTGGGCGCGGCGCAGCTGCGGTGGCAGGCACCGAGCGGCCCCCGCGCGGTACTGCGCGCGCTGATCGGCCCGGGCGCGGTGGCGGCGCTGCGCCGTGCGGTGCCGCTGCCGGTGCACCGCCGGCAGGGCGAGGCGCTGCTGACTGCCGAATTTCGCGCCCGCCATGCCGATGCGCTGGACCCGATGCCGATGCCGATGCCGGGCGCCGACCGCAACGCGCTGGTCCGCGCCGCCATTCGGCCGATCAAGGCGTGGCAAATGGATACGCTTGCCGGCTGGTCGGTGGAGATGCGCGATCCCACCGCCGACCGGACGTTGATCGAGGCGCTGGCCGGCTTTCCGCTGGAGGCGCATGCGATTGGCGGGCGGACGCGCGGGCTGGCGCGCGCGATGGGCGAGGGGCTGGTGCCCGATGCCATTCGCCTGCGCCGGCATCTGGGCGCACAGGCGCCCGAGGTCGCGGCGCGCATCGCCGCCGATGCCGCCGCCTATCAGGCGGCCACCGCCCGCGTGCTCGCCTGCCCGCGCTGCGCCGGGATCATCGATGGCGCGGCGCTGTCGGTGCTTACCGACAAGCTGTGCCGGGGCGAAGGCGACATGTTCGACGCGATGATGCTGGATCGCGCGCTGGGCGCCGGGCTGTTTCTGGCGGGGGCGGCGTGATGGGCTTTGCGGGCGCCGTGCCGGGCATGCCGGGGGCGATGATCCACGAGGTCGCCGACCTGCCCGAGGTTCTGGCCGGCGCAGTACACTATGCGCCCTATTCGCAGGCGATGCCCGGGGCGTTCCAGCTCAACCTGCCCGATGTTGCGCGGTTTCGCGTCACGGGGGGCATGCTGATCGAGATCGCGGCGCTGCCCGGCGCGGCGGGTGATGACATCCGGCTGTTTCTGGGCGGGGCGGTGCGCAGCGCGCTGATCCATCAGCGTGGCGAACTGCCGCTGCATGCCTCGGCGATGATCCCGCCGGGGGGCGGCGGGGCGGTGGCAATCGCGGGGCATTCGGGCGCGGGGAAATCTACACTGGCGGCGGAATTGTCGCGGCGCGGCTGGCGGCTGGTCGCCGATGATCTGACGCGGATCACGGTGGAGGATGGCCGGCCGATGGCATGGCCCGGCGGCGGCGCGATCAAGCTGTGGGAGGATGCCTGCGCCGCGCAAGACATCGCGACGGGCGCCCTCGCGCCGGTGCGTGACGGGATGCGCAAATTCTATCTGCCTTGCGCCATCGGAACGGAGCCGGTCCGGCTGGCCGCAATTGCGGTGCTGGATCAATCGCCCGGCCCCGCGCTGGAGACGCCCAGCCTTGGCGAGGCGATGGCGCTGGTCTCGCAAAACGCGCTGCGCCCGCGCCAGATCGCGCCGCTGGGGCAGGCCGCAGCGCACGCAAGGATCGTCGCGGCGGTGGTGGGGGCGTGCCCGGTGCGGCGTCTGACGGGGGCGCGTATCGCCCCGGTTGCGGCGCTCGCCGATCTGCTGGAGGGGCTGGCCCGGGATCCGGTTCAGGGTTTGGCCCGTTGAGTACCCGCAACCTGATCCCCATCGTCTCCTACCCCAAATCGGGCAACACCTGGACCCGGCTGGTGATGGAGAGCCTGTGGCAAGGCGCTCCGGTGGCGATCAATGCTATGGGCGCAGCGGTCTATGGGCAGGACCGAAGGATGCTGTTCGATGCGCTGGCCCCGGTGGCGGCGTCCGAGCTGTTGCCACATGAAGTCGCGGCCATGCTGCCCGAGGTGCTGCGCCATGTTTCGCGTGAGGCGGAGGGGCTGGTGTTCATCAAATCACATCAGATGGCACACGGAACCGCGCGCACGCATTCCGGGGACGGCCTGTTTCCCCCGGAATGCGTGCGTGCGGTGCTGCATATCGTGCGGCACCCATGCGATGTCGCGCCGTCCTATGCGCATCATTTGGGGATCGGCATCGACGAGGCCATCGCGCGGATGGGGCAAAGCCTAGCGACGATTGCGTGGACGCCCCGGCGTCTCGATCTGCCGCTGGGCGAGACTTGCGGCAGCTGGTCCGAACATACGCTCGGCTGGCTCGATACCGATGCCTATCCGGTACTGACCCTACGCTATGAGGACCTGCTGGCAGATCCGCTGGGGCAATTTGCGCGCGCGGCGGCAGTAGCGGGGATCGCGGCATCGGCAGATGCGCTGGCCGAGGCCGTGGCAGCCGCGCGGTTCGACCGGCTGCGTATGACGGAGGCTGAGGCGGGCTTTCGCGAACGCCCGCGCAGTTCACCCGGCTTTTTCCGGAGTGGCACGTCCGGCGGGGGCCAACGCGAACTGTCGCCGGCTCAGCGCGCGGTGCTGTGGCGTGATCATGCGCCGGCGATGCGGCGGGTTGAATACACCGATTTGGACGATTAAGCCGGCGCAACGCTGCCTAATGCTTTGCTTTGGGCCAAAGCCGTGCTTGACGAAACAGGGGGCTTTGGCTAGACCGTTCAGGTATTTTTGCAGATGCTTAATATCCCTTCGTTTCATGGAAGAGCTCATCATGGTCGATAATCTCACTGCTTCGCTTCTTGTCGATGGCCGGGTTAAGGGTGAAAAATTGGCTTGGGAAATGCCGGTTGTGCGCGAATTCAGCGTCGCCGGGGTAACTGCGCATGGCGGCAATTCTTCGCGCGTCCCAAATACGGACGGGCTCGCCACCTGCGCGAGCTGAACAGCGCCTATCTCCGCGAAAGATTTAGTGCCTGATGTCGCGCCTGTGCGCGCGGCCGCGCACCACGGGCACGTCGGCGCATTGTTGGGACGGGAAGCGCCAAGTGCGCGAAAATTTGCTGTCACGGGCGCCGCCGCCGATAATAATGCCAACACCGTTGTGACCTGCGACGGCTTGACCAACTGCACGAACTGATTTTGCGCTGGCAAAGCGCGGTTCGGGCAAGTTGGGGCGGGATGATTCGAGTCGGCGCAAGCGGCAACTCCGTCCGAAAGCGGCCTCGGGGATTTAAGCTTGACCAATTTGGCGAATGCACTTGTGATCGGGGCGATGCGCTCCGGCACCAGTTTTTTGCGTGGGCTGCTGACCGCGCATCCCGGCATCGCCGCGTCGCGTGACGCAGAGCCGCAGTTTTTCTCGCTGCATTGGGCGGATGGCCCTGCTGCCTATGCGCGGCAGTGGCGCAGGATGGGCTTGCCCCTCTGGCCATTGGGCAACACACGCTTGCGGCTCGATGTATCGCCCTATTACCTGTTCCACCCGCTCGCCCCGGCCCGTGCCGCCAGCGTGTTGCCGCGCGAAATCCCGATCATCGCGGTGCTGCGCGATCCGGCTGAGCGGGCGTGGTCGCATTACCGGCATAGTCTGGCACGCGGCGCCGAGCATCTCGGCGGTCTGGCTGCGCTCGATGCCGAGGCCGGGCGCCTTGCCGCCGATGCCGCGCGAATCGCGGCGGGGGAGGACCGTGAGGCTGGCGCGCATCAGCGCTTTTCCTATGCGGCACGGGGCGATTATGCGGCGCAGCTGGGAAATTGGTGGCGCTTTTTCCCGCAGGATCGCTGCCTGCTGATCCGCAGCGACACGCTGTTTCGTGATCCCGCCGCGGCAATGGCTCGGGTTTGGGACCATCTCGGGCTGGCGCCGGTTGCCCTACCCGACGCGGTTGGCCGCAACGCGGTGTTGCCCGCCGCGATGCCCGATGCGGTAGGGCTCCGTCTGATCGAACATTTTGCCGAGCCGAACCGCCGGCTCAAGGCGCTGACCGGCATCGATTTTTCCCGACGTGGCTGATCCGACCAGCCTGTTCCGGCCAGCCAGATCGGCCCTCAGTCTCCACCGATACCTGCCGCCAGATCCATGAAATTGCGCGCCGCCTCGCGCGTTGCCGCATCCTTGAACGCAACGTCCAGATCGGGCGCATCGCCCAGCATATAGAGCAGCGCCCACAGCCCGAACCGCCGCGCCCCATCGCGCTCCAGCCCGAAATCGACGCGCAGCCGCTCGGTCCCCGCTGCCACCGCGCCGGGCGGCAGCGCGGCCACGTCATCGCTGCCGAAATAGCGCTGCATCAAATCGTCGAGATCCATCGCCACGCTTAGACCGGCCTCTGCCCTACTTGGCAAGCCATCCAGGTCTTAAATTCGGGCATCATCAATTACCCGGGCGTTTCCGTTTCGTCAGGGAATTTGTGCTTAATGGGCCTGCGTACCAAGGAGGTTTGTTTGAGCATTCATCAAAAAGGGCTGGATACAGACTCCTTCCCGCCCGCCGTCATGCTGGCAACCATCGCCTCGCTGCGTCCGCGCACGGTGGCGTTGTCCTGCGGCGATGAGCAGTGCTCCTATGCCCAGCTGGAGGCGCACAGCGCCGATCTCGCCGGCGCGCTGAAGGCGCAGGGCATCGGTCGCGGCGATCTGGTGGCGGTGTTCGCGCCGCGCTCCGTGGCGCAGATTACCGCGCTTTATGCGGTATGGCGGGTGGGTGCGGCCTATCTGCCGCTCGATCCCGAATGGCCCGATGCGCGGGTTCAGCGCCTGCTCGCGGCCTCGGGCGCCAAGCTGGCGATTGCGCCGCGCGCGCTGGCCGGACGTATTCCGGCGGCGGTGCCGGTGCTTGATCCGGCCGCGACATCGGAAAAGCCGTGGCACGGCTGCTCGGTTGCGCCCGAGGACCTAGCCTATGTGATTTACACGTCGGGATCGACCGGCGAGCCCAAGGGCGTCGAGGTCAGCCACGCTAATCTGGCGGCGCTGGTCGAATGGCATATCGAGCGGTTTGAACTCACCGCCGAGAGCCGCACCAGCCACACCGCTGGCCTCGCCTTCGACGCCTCGGCGTGGGAAGTGTGGCCGACGCTGGCTTGCGGCGGCACCCTTGTGGTGCCCGATGACGAGACGCTGCGTTATGAGCCGGCCCGGTTGCAACGCTGGCTGATCGACGAAAAGGTCGAGGTGTCCTTCGCGCCCACCGCCATCGCCGAACCGCTGATCGCGATGGACTGGCCCGAGGGCACCGCGTTGCGCGTGTTGCTGACGGGCGCCGACCGGCTGAAGCTGCGGCCCCGCGCCGGGCTGCCGTTCGCCTTCTTCAACAATTACGGCCCGACCGAATGCACTGTCGTCGCCACCTCGGGCATCGTCACCGCCGAAGGCGACGGCCTGCCCAGCATCGGCATGCCGATCGCCGGCACGCAAATCCATATCTTCGACACCGCCGGCGGGCCCTGTGCGCCCGGCGAAGAGGGTGAGATCTGGATCGGCGGAGCGCAAGTCGCGCGCGGCTATCGCGGCGACGCGGCGCTGACCGCAGCGCGCTTTGTCGAGCATGGCCAGTTCGGCCGGCTCTACCGCACCGGCGACTTGGCCGCGTGGCAGGACAATGGCGACATCGCCTATCGCGGGCGGGTCGATACCCAGATCAAGGTTCGCGGGCACCGGATCGAACCCGCCGAGATCGAAGCGGCGATCATTGCCGCGCCCGGCGTGGCCGCTGCGGCCGTGGCGATGCACGGCGGTGAGTTGACCGCGTGGATCGTGCCGCAGGACGGCGCCGAATTGCGCGCCGGGGATCTGCGCGCCGCGCTCGCCGCCGACCTGCCGGGGCCGATGTTGCCCAGCCGGTTTGCGCTGCTCGCCGCGCTGCCGCTGACTGCCAATGGCAAGCTGGACAGCAAGGCGCTGCCCGATCCTGCCACCTGCGCCATACCCGAGGTGGCTTCGCTGGCCGCGCCCTCGACCCCCACCGAGGAACGCCTGCTGGCGATCATCGCCGAGGTTATCGGGCGCAGCGACATCGGCGTCGACGATGATTTCTTCCTGCTGGGCGGCCATTCGCTGCTGGGTACGCAAGTAATCATGCGGGCGCGCGATGCCTTCGGGGTCAGCCTGACGCTGTTCCACCTGTTCGAGGGGCGCACCGTAGCCGCCACCGCCGCCACCATCGAGGGCCTGATCATGGATAAACTGGCCGCGATGAGCGACGAGGACATCCAGCGGATGATGGAGCGCTGATCGTGGCGAGCCAGCCCGCTGCGCCATCGCTCGACCCGTCGCTCAGCCTGTACCACCTGCTCAACCCGGCGGTGCTGGCCGATCCGTATCCGCTGTACGCGCGGCTGCGCGAAGAGGCGCCGGTGGCATGGGATCCGTATCTGCATTGCTGGGTCGTGACCCGCTATGACGACGTGATGGCGGTGCTCAAGGATTTCTCCGCCGACCGCAGCCCCTCGCCCGAATTCATGCGCGCGCTTGGCCTCGGCCAGATCGAGCCGCTGGCCGAGGTGATGTGCCGCCAGATGCTGTTCCTCGACGCGCCGGCGCATACAAGGCTGCGCAAGCTGTGCTCCGCCGCGTTCACCCCGCGCCGGGTCGAGCGGCTGGAAGAGTACATAACCGAGATCACCGATGAGCTGATCACTGCTGCTCTGGCCAAGGGGTCGATGAATCTCGTCGCCGATTTCGCCGAGCCGCTGCCCGCCATTGTCACAGCGCATCTGCTGGGCATGCCGCGCGCCGATTATGCGATGCTGAAGGGTTGGTCCGCCGATTTTGCCGAGATGCTGGGCAATTTTCAGCACAATCCGGGCGGGGTCGCGCGCGTGATCAAGAGCCTGGAGGAAATGACCCGCTACTTCCGCAGCGCCATCCATGAGGAACATCGCAAGCTGAACGATGGCCTGGTCCGCTCATTGGTCGAGGCCGAGGTCGATGGCGGGCGGCTGACCGAGGATGAGGTCATCGCCAACATCATCGTCACCATGGTGGGCGGGCAGGAAACCACCACCAACCTGATCGGCAATGGCATGCTGACCCTGATGCGCCAGCCCGAGCGGATGGCGCAATTGCGCAGCCAGCCGGGGATCATCGACACCGCGATCGAGGAGCTGCTGCGCTACGAATCGCCGTCGCAGCATACCGGGCGCATCTGCCACGCCGATACCATGCTGGGCGGGCATCTGATCCCCAAGGGCGCGCCGGTTCTGGCGGTGATGGCGGCGGGCAACCGCGATCCTGACCGCTTTGTCGATCCCAACCGGCTCGAGCTGACCCGCACCGGCAACCGCCATCTAGCGTTCGGCTGGGCGGCGCATTTCTGTTTCGGCGCGTCGCTGGCGCGGATGGAGGCGCGGATTGCGTTCAACGCACTGCTGGCGCGGCTGCCGGGGTTGGCTCTGGCCGACAGGCCCTTGGTGTGGCGCGAAAACCTGGGCCTGCGCGGACTGACCGCGCTGCCCGTCACGTTCAACACGGAAGCCTGATATGGACCCGCGCGAAGCCCCCAGCCCGGCGCTGGCCCGGCGGTTGATGCTTGAAGCGATGCTGCGCGGTGACGCCGGTTTTGCGCTGGACAAGGTCGACAGCATCCCCCGCCGCGATCCGACGCGCCCCGTGCCGCTGACTTCGGAGCAGAGCCAGCTGTGGCTGCATGCGGCGATGGCGCCGGACATGCCGCTTTATAATGAATCGATCACCATCCACCGGCATGGCCCTTACAATCACGCCGCGCTGGAGGCTGCGCTGAGCGAGGTGCTGCGCCGCCACGCGATCTGGCGCACCGCGTTTGTCGAAGAGGGCGGCGATCTGGTGCAGAAGATCATGCCGGCCGAAGCCATAAACCTGCCAATCATCGACATCAGCCAGCTACCTCTGGGCGAGCGCGATGCCGAGGCGGTCCGTCTGGCCACTGAGGACGCACGCGCGCCGATCCCGTTCGAGCATGCGCCGCTGCTGCGCGCCCGCGTGGTCAAGCTGGGCGAGGAGGAGCACCGGCTGTACCTCACGCTCCATCACATCATCTTCGATGGCGTGGCGATTTACCGAACTTTGGTGCCCGAACTGGCCGCGCTGGTTAAGGCCTATGAGGCGGGTGAGCCATCGCCGCTGGTCGAGCCGGCGCTGCAATACGCCGATTACGCGGTGTGGCAGGCCGATCAGGACTACACCAAAAGCCACGCCCCCCAGGTTGCCTATTGGCGCCAGCAATTGTCGCAGCCGCTGCCCCGGCTGGAGATCGCCGGCGACCACGCGCGCCCGGCGGTGCCGACGCATGCCGGCTCGATGGAGGTGTTCGAGCTGTCCGCCCCCCTGATCGCGGCCTTGCGGCAGATTGCCCAGCGCGAGGGCGCGACGCTGTATATGGTGCTACTGGCGGCCTATAAGACGATGCTGTTCCGCTATACCGGCGAGAGCGACATCATCGTCGGCGGCGTGACCGACACAAGGCGCCGGCCCGAATTGCAGCCGTTGATCGGCTATTTCCTCAACACGATGGCGCTGCGCAGCCGGCCAATGGCGGACCAACCGTTCCGCGCCTATCTGGCCGAGGTGCGCACCAGCGTGATCGGCGCGCTGGGCGCCAGCGACATTCCGTTCAACCGGCTGATCCGCGCGCTGGACCTGAGACGCGGCAGCGGCACGCATCCGCTGTTCAACACGCTGTTCTCGATCGAGCCGCCGGTGGAGCCGTTCCCGCATGGCTGGGACCTGACCCAGATGGACGTGGTGGTCGGCGGCGCCAAATACGACATCTACCTTGAACTCGACGAACGGCCCGAGGAAATAGGTGGCGGGATGGCTGGCCGGTTCCTCTACTCGACCGAGCTGTTCGAAGTGCCGACGATCCGCGCGATGATCGACCATTGGTCACGGCTGCTGGCCGGGATTGCGGCGAATCCCGACACGCCGCTGGGCGGGTTGCCGATGCTGAGCGAGGGCGAGCGGCGCGTGCTGGTGCAGGAGTGGAATGACACCGCGCGCGATTTGCCGCATGACAACATCGTCGGCTGGTTCGCGCAAGCATGTGCCGAGGCGCCCGATGCGCTGGCGGTGGCGCAGGACGATATACGCTGGACTTATGCCGCGCTCAGCGCCCGCGCCGATGCCATTGCGGCGCGGCTGGTGGCCGAGGGGGTTCAGGCGGGCGATCTGGTCGGGCTGGCGCTGAAGCGGACCCCGGCGATGATTGCCGCTATGTTGGGCGTGGCGCGGGCTGGCGCTGCGTATCTGCCGCTCGATCCGGGTTTCCCCGGCGCACGGCTGGAGATGATTATTGCCGATGCGCAGCCGGCGCTGGTGGTGGTCGAGCCCGAGACCGCTGAGGCCTTCGCCGAGGCACCCGCGCGGCTGCTGACGCTGGCCGGGGATTGGGCGCCTGCCCCGCCGCAAGCCTTTGTTCCGGCGGGCGATTCGTTGGCCTATGTGCTGTATACGTCGGGATCGACCGGGCGGCCCAAGGGTGTCGAGATCAGCCACGCCGCGCTCGCTAATCTGCTGGCGGCAATGCAGGAGGCACCGGGCTTTGCGCGCGGGCAGAGTCTGCTGGCGATCACCACCCTGTCATTCGATATTGCCGAACTGGAACTGTGGCTGCCGCTGGTCAGCGGCGGCAGTGTGCTGCTGGCGGGCCGCGATACCGCGATGGATATGCGCGAGCTGGCCGATCTGATCGACCGCGCCCGGCCCGATGTGCTGCAAGCCACCCCCGCCACCTGGCGCGGGCTGATCGAGGCTGGCTGGCAGGGTGCGCCCTGGCTGCGCGCGCTGTGCGGCGGCGAGGCTTTGCCGCGCGCTCTGGCCGAAAAGCTGCTGCCGATAGTGGGCGAATTGTGGAATATGTACGGGCCGACCGAGACGACGATCTGGTCCACCGTCGCCCGGGTCGAGCCCGGCGCGGGCGCGATTCCGATCGGCCAGCCCATCGCCAACACGCAGGTTCGCGTTCTGGATCTAGCCGGCAATGACCTGCCGCGCGGCGCCATTGGCGAGCTGCATATCGGCGGGCGGGGGTTGGCGCGCGGCTATCGCGGGCGGGCCGACCTGACGGCGGACAAATTCGTCATGATAGCCGGCGAGCGGCTCTACAAGACTGGCGATCTGGCGCGGTGGAGCAAGGATGGCGTGTTGCTATGCCTCGGCCGCACCGACAATGAGGAAAAGATCCGCGGCTTCCGCGTCGCTATCGAGGAAATCGAGAGCGCGCTGGCCCGGATACCGGGGATCGCGGCGGCGGCGGTACGGGCGTGGGCAGATGCCAGCGGCGAACGCGCGCTGGCGGCCTATGTCGTCGGCGCCGGCGAGGTGGCCGGATGGCGCACGGCGCTGGCCGCGACTCTGCCCGATTACATGATCCCCAGCCGCTTCGTGGTGCTGGACGCGCTGCCGATGACGCCCAATGGCAAGGTTGACAGGAACGCCCTGCCCCAGCCCGGCCATGCGGTTGGTCAGGGCGGCGAAGCGCCGGTTACCGGCGATGAACGCTGGCTGGCGGGCATCTGGAACCGCGTGCTTGAAGTGGCCGACATAGCACGCGACGATGATTTCTTCGAGCTGGGTGGGCATTCGCTACTAATCGCGCGGATGCTGCGGTTGATCGAGGCCGAACGGGGGCTGAAATTGCCGATGGCATCGCTGTTCCGGGCGCGGCGGTTGGCCGATATGGCCGCGCTGATCGGGCACCCCGAGGAGCTGTCGGCGCAATTGCCGGCGCTGGTCCCGATCCAGCCGCTGGGCAGCCAGACGCCGATCCTGTGGCTCGATGGCGGCTCGACCTTCCTGCCGCTGGCCGCCGAACTGGGCCATGACCAGCCGTTCTTCGGGCTTGAGGTCGATACCGTGCTGGAGGAGCGCGGCGGCTGTCCGGATACGATGGAGGAGATCGCAGCGATGGTCGCCTCCGAAATTCGCAAGGTTCAGCCGCACGGCCCCTATCGCCTCGGCGGCTGGTGCAGCTCGGGGATCACCGCCTATGCGGTCGCGGCGCATCTGCGCAATGCCGGCGAGGCGGTGGAACTGCTGGTGCTGGCGCATGCGTTCTATCCGCCACGCGCGCGCGCCATCGGCCCGCTGCAACTGTTCCTCAGCAAGCTGCATTTCCACGTCAATCAGACCATGGCGAAAACCAGCGCCGAACGCTGGAGCTATTTCCGCAACCGGCTGCGTGGGCTGTCCGACAGTGTGGGGCTGGTCGGTGGGCGCGAAGCGATGCTCAACCCCGAGATGCGCGATGCGCTGGACCGGGCGGCACTGCAATATGATCCACCGATTTATGATGGAGCGGTCCTGCTGTTCGAGCCCGAGGAGCATCCCGATGTCCTCGAATTCGCCGGTGATTGGGAGAACGGCATCGCCGGGCGTTTCGTATCGGCTGTGGTGCGCGGTGGGCATCGCACGATGCTGGAACGACCACATGTCGCCCAGGTGGCGCGGATTTTTGCGGAGCAGTTGGCGCAGAATCTGGCCGGGCCGGCGGTGGCAATCGGCAAGCCCAGCCAGCCGCCGCTGCGCGCCGCTGGCTGACCATGGCGCTGGCCTCCTGCCGTTTCGACCGGCTCGATGTCGACACGGCGGAGGCGGCGCGGCTTTACGAGCTGCTGGATGCCGGCGAACGCGCGCAGGCCGCTGCCTACCGCTTTGACACGCATCGCCGCCGGTTTGTCGTGCGGCGCGGGCGCTTGCGCGAATGGCTGGCCCCGCGTGCCGGTATTGCGCCTGGCGCGATCACCTTTGCCGCCAACGCCTATGGCAAGCCGTCGGTGACCGGGTGGGCGGGGTTTTTCAGCGCCTCGCACTCGGGCGAATGGATGATGTTGGCCGAGGGCGATGCCGAGATCGGCTGTGACATCGAGCGGGTCGACGCCAAACTCGATTGGCCGCCGCTCGCCGCCGGACTGTTCGCGCCGGCCGAACGCGCCGCATTGGCCGCTCTCGATCCCAGCGAAGGCCGCGCCAGCTTCTTCCGCTGCTGGGCGCGCAAGGAGGCCTTCGTGAAGGCGATTGGTCATGGCCTGTCCTGGCCGCTGGAGAGCTTCGAGGTCGCGGTGGGCCCGGCCCCCTCCCTGCGCCGCGGCGGCAACGGCTGGGCGATTGCCGCCCCGTCCCATGCCGGTCACGCCTGCGCGCTGGTGGTGCGGGAGCATGGCAACGCACTGGACTGGTCCATCGCCGCCTAGTCGACTGATTTCAAAATGTGTGCATATCCTACAAAATTTCGTCACCAGACCACTTGCCTGCCCACGCCCGGAACCAAATCCCGCACCAACCGTACTGGGAGCAAGGCGCGCTATTCGGGCGTCAGTTGGAGGAGGCTATTATGCTTGGTTTGTTGGTGTGGCTGCTGATCGGCGGCGTCGTCGGCTGGCTTGCGGGTATGATCATGCGCGACAATAATGGCACGCTGGTCAACATCGTGGTCGGCATTGTCGGCTCGTTCATCGGCGGATTGATCTTCGCGCGCGGAGGCATCAATGATGCGCCGATTACGGTGACCAGCTTTATCGTATCGCTGATCGGGGCCGTGGTCCTGCTGGCGGTGGTCAATCTGGTGCGGCGCGGGTCAGTCCGTTAATCGCAACGTGGTTTTCGTTTTTGAGAGGATCTGATCATGCTGGCAGGTTTGGCTGTTATTCTCGTGGTGCTGTGGCTGCTCGGCTTTCTCGTGTTTCACGTGACGGTCGGGGTGATCCATATCCTGTTGCTGCTGGCGGTGGTCGCGCTTATCATGCATTTTGTGCGTGGGCGCTCTGCGGGCTGAACACGGCATACCCCGCCCTGGGGAATTGACAGGCGCGGCGGGATGATTGAACCGAAATGGGTGGCCCCGTCCGTGAGGCGATGATTGATGTCGTGCGCTTAGGGCAAATACCGGAATCGCGTGCCAACACCCCGGCCGCGAACAACCTGCCGGCAAGTCTGGACGGGGATACATCGGGGCAGATGGCGGCGATGTTGCGGAAACGGACGGGGGCGCAGGAATGGTTCCTGCGTTTTCCACGCTTGGCGCCGGTTGCGCTGTTCCTTCTGCTCGCCGCGTTTTGTGCGCTCAGTGTATATGCGATCGAGGCCGAAACGGAGCGAGCGCGCCAGCTCAATCTGGAACGCAAGGGCAGCGAAATCGCCTTCGCGCTGACCCAGCGCTCTACGGAGCATGAGGCATATCTGCGCGCTGCCGCTGCGCTGATCGGTTCGCGCAATACCCTGACCCGCACCGATTTCGAGGCATTCTACCGCACCTTGATGACCGAGCAGATGTTGCATGGCTCGATGGGGCTGGGCTGGGTGCCGCGTGTGCCAGTGTCTAAATTGGCGAGTGAATTGCCGCGCCTGCGGACGTTGGCGGGCAAGAATTTCACCATCTGGCCGCCGCCCAAGGGCACGGCTGACGCGGTCTATCCGGTACTCTACCTGCTGCCGGACGATAGTGGTAACCGCGGCGTCATTGGCTATAGTGCCGCCATCGGGGCCAATCGCCGTAGCGCGATGGAATCTGCCAACCGCCTCAATGCCCCGGTTGCCACCGGCAAGGTGGTGCTGATCCGCGACACGCTGAAGGGCACCGCCGGACAGCAGGACGCCGCCCGCACCAGCTCGGGATTCCTGGTCTATATGCCAGTATACCGGCAGGGCGCGGCGCACGGCCGGGACCTGATCGGCTTTGTTTACAACCCCTTCCGCGCCAGCGATTTCCTGAAATCGACGGCGCGGCTGCATGGCGGCCACGACGTTTCCATCGCTATTTACGATACCGCCGTCCGGCCCGACCGGATGCTGGCCGCGCAGGGCGATCTCAGTCACCCGGCCGACGTGTTTCAGCGTCAGCTGGAGATTTCGCACCGCCCGTGGGTGCTGGTGGTGGCGGACGAGCATCCGCATATCCTCTCGCGCCTATCACAGCTGACCCTGCTGTTCGGCGCGGTGGTGGCGCTGTTGCTGATGGCGATGACGCGCCAGTTCACGCGCCGCGCGGCGCAGGATCAGCAGGTGATGGCTTGGCAAGCGTCGGAGGCGGCGATCCGCGCCTCGATGACGCGCGAGCTGAACCACCGGTCCAAGAACACGCTGGCCAATGTGCTGTCGATCATCGCGCTGACCCGGCGGCGCGCGACCGATCTGGACAGTTTTGCCGATGGGCTGGGCGACCGGATCCGCGCGCTGTCCGCAACGCATGACCTGCTGACCGCCAATGACTGGAACCCGCTGGCCCTGCGCGACATCGTCGCGGCCGAGCTGCTCCCCTATGATCGCCGGGACGGGCCCGATACGCCGCATTCGATCAGCATGGAGGGGCCGGACATCCTGCTCGCCGCCAGTGATGCGCTGTCGCTGGGGCTGGCGGTGCATGAGCTGGCCACCAATGCGGTGAAATATGGCGCGCTCAGCGTGCCCGGCGGGCAGGTGACAGTCACCTGGCAGCGGCGTGATGACAGGTTCGCCGTACTCGAATGGCTTGAGAGCAACGGCCCCCCCGTTCCGCCGCCAACCAAGCGCGGCTTTGGGCGCGACCTGATCGAGCGGATCGTGGCGCATGAGCTGAAATCCGACGTGGTGCTGCGATTCGAGCCCGAGGGCGTCCGCTGCACGCTGATGGTTCCGATCCGCACGCAGCAGAACTTTGCGTTGCGCAGCGGCGGCAATTAGCTCAGCTCATCGCCGATGCACATCTTTGCAGGACACCCGACAACTATGGCTGAACATTGTGCCACCATCGCCGAACTCATGGCCGCCAGCGGCGTCGGTTTCGGCACCAGCGGCGCGCGCGGACTGGTCAGCGGCATGACCGACCGCATCTGCTATGGCTATACCGCCGGCTTCCTCCAGCATCTGAGCGCACAGGGCGAATTCGGCCCGGGCCGCGCGGTGGCCATCGCCGGTGACCTGCGCCCCAGCAGCCCGCGCATCATCGCCGCCTGCATCGCCGCGATTCGCGATATGGGGGGCAAGGCGGTGTTCTGCGGTTATGTGCCGACCCCGGCGCTGGCGCTGTATGCGTTTGGCGAGGGCATGTCCTCGCTGATGGTGACGGGCAGCCATATCCCCGACGACCGCAACGGCATCAAATTCTACCGCGCCCACCGCGAGGTGCTGAAAGACGATGAGGCCGGGATGAGCGGGCAAATGGTTTGCTTTCCCGAGGGCCGATTCGGCGCCGATGGCATGCTGGCGGTGCCCGAGTCCTTGCCGGCGGTCGTCGATGTCGAGGCGGCGTATCTGGCGCGGTATGTAGCGCATTTCGGGGGCGATGCCCTGACCGGGTTACGCCTCGGGTTTTATCAGCATTCGGCGGTGGGGCGCGATTGCATCCCGCGCATCCTGACCGCGCTGGGCGCCAAGGTTATGCTGCTGGGGCGGTCCGAACGCTTCGTGCCGGTCGATACCGAGGCGGTGCGGCCCGAGGACATTGCGCTGGCGGCGGGGTGGGCGGCGGAGCATCACCTCGACGCCATCGCCTCGACCGATGGCGATTCGGACCGGCCGCTGCTCTCCGATCACACCGGCGAATGGCTGCGCGGCGATGTGCTGGGGGTGCTGTGCGCCCGCGCGCTCGCCGCCGATTGCGTGGTCACCCCGGTCAGCAGCAACACCGTGCTGGAGGCTTGCGGCGCGTTCGCGGCCACCGCGCGCACCCGCATCGGCTCGCCCTATGTCATCGCGCGGATGATGGCGTCCTCGGCGGAGGGGCACACGCGCGTCTGCGGTTATGAAGCCAATGGCGGATTTCTGACGGGTAGCGATCTGGGCGATAATCTGCCCGCTTTGCCCACCCGCGATGCCGTGTTGCCGATCGTGGCGGTGCTGGCGGCGGCGGCGCAGAAGGGGGGGGGCGGGCGTGTGGCCGATCTGGTGGCCGCGCTGCCGCCGCGCGTGACCTTCAGCGACCGCATTGCCGATTTCCCCACCGAGGCGTCACGCGCGATCCTGGCGTTGCTCGAACAGGGTGACGAGGCAGCGCAATTGCAGCACATCGGGGCGTATTTCGGGACGCTGGCCGGGCCGCCGGTCGCCATCAACCGCACCGATGGCTTGCGCATGACCTTCGCTGGCGGTGAGATCATCCACTTGCGCCCCTCGGGCAATGCGCCCGAACTGCGGTGCTATACCGAGGCGGAGGATGCCGGGTTGGCGCAGGCGCTCAACGGTGCGGCGCTGGACATCGTGCGCGGGCAATTGGCGGCGGACGCAGCGCAGGCCTGATCAGATCGGCTGATCAGAAAGGCTGGGCCACCAGTCCCATCGCGCCCTCGGCCATTGCCACCTCGGCCAGCGAGCCGGCCAGCGCGCAGCCCCCCGCCACGACGGTCTGACCCGCAACCGAGGTGCCGGCGCCTGTCGGGATGACCAGCAGCGGCGTGTCGGCAAACTTGCCCGCACGATCAGCAGACAACGCTCCGTCATAGCGATCCAGCCGAAAACACGGTCCATCCACCAGCACCGCGTGCCCACGATCCGGCACATGGCGATGCAGCTTTGCCCGATAGGCCTCACCCCGCGCGACCTTCAACCCCGCATCCAGATGCAATTCGCGCGGGCGGCCGTAATCGTAAAGGCGGTAGGTGATGTCGCTGTTCTGCTGCACCTCGATCAGGGCGATCCCCGCTCCGATGGCGTGGACGGTGTTCGCGGGGATGTAGAAGAAATCACCCGCCCGCACCTGATGCCACGTCAACAGCCGCTCGATACTGCCATCCTGCGCGGCGGCACGCATCGCAGGCTCGTCCAGCGGCAGGTCGAAACCGATGCCCAGCACCGCGCCCGGCTCGGCGGCGATGACCAGCCAGCACTCCTCCTTGCCCTGCCGGCCCAGCCCCGCCGCGATGGTCTGGACGTCGGAGGGGTGGACCTGCACCGACAAGTTCTCGGAGGTGAAGATGTATTTCACCAGCAGTTGCGGCAACGCAGGCGGCGGCTCGAACCAGATCTCGCCAATGCGCTCCCCGGCGGGCGCGGTGAAGGGCGCGGGCAGCGTGTCCACGCCCCAAGGTTTGGCCACGCGGCGCGTCGTCAGCTTCACTGGTTGACCGCGCCCGACAGCTTGCCGACCAGTTGTGCACCGGCGGCGCTGGTGACCAGCACTTCGCCCTTGTCGACCACCACGATCACGCCCTCCAGCCCAATCACCGACACGCGCGGCCCGTCACTTTCGACCAGCACATTGCGGCATTCAACCAGCTCGGCAGGGCCACACGCGCTGTTGCCCGCCGCGTCCTGCGCGCGTGCGGCGTGCAGCGCCTGCCAATTGCCGATGTCAGACCAGCCCATTGTCGCGGGCACCATCGCCGCGCGTGCGGTGTTTTCCATCACTGCGTAATCGACCGATTCACTGGCGATCTTGCCGAAGCTGGCGGCATCAGGATGGAAGCGCGCGCCATCCTCATGCCCTCTGGCCACCGCCTCCTGCGCTGCTGCCAACATCGCGGGGCGGTGCATGCCGAGCTCGGCCAGGAATGCACCGGCGCGGAAGGCGAAGATGCCGCCGTTCCAGGCATAATGCCCCGAGGCGAGAAATTCCCGCGCCCGCTCCGCATCGGGCTTTTCGACGAATTTGCTGACGCGAAAGCCCGCATCGCCGATCGGTTCGCCGCGCAGCAGATAGCCAAAGCCGGTCTCGGGCGCGGTGGCCTCGATCCCGAAGGACACCAGCCAGTCCTGTGCCGCCAGCGTTGCCGCCGCCACCGCCGCCGCCTGAAATGCCGGGGTGTCAGCGATATGGTGATCGCTGGGGCAGACCAGCATCACCGCGTCCGGGTCCAGCCGCAGCGCCGCCAGCGCGATGGCCGCCGCCGTGTTGCGCGCGCTCGGCTCCACGATCAGCCGCGCCGTGCCGCCAAAGGGAACTTGCGCCTCCACCGCCGCGACATGCCGCCCGCCCGCCACCACCACCGGCGCCGCGAACAGGCCCGGGTCGGCACAACGCTCCAGCGTGGCCTCGAACAGGCTGGCTTCGCTGACCAGCGGCAGGAATGGCTTAGGCAGATCGGCGCGGCTGCGCGGCCACAGGCGCGTGCCGCTGCCACCGCACAGGATTACGGGGGTGATTGGTTTCATCGCATTTCACCTGCCATAATCGCGCAGCCCTGACAATCAGAGCGCATTGCCGGAGCGCATTGTACGTGCGCCTTGAACGGCGAAGCGTTAGAGCGGTTCCCGATGAGAAACGGAATCCACCGCTTGCTGTGCATCGCGCTTGCCGCAGGGCTATCGGGGACCGCATTTGGCGGAGCGCATGCGGCGATGATGACCTGGCCCGACCTGCTCAACCGCCCGCATCAAAAGCCCGACGCGCAGATCCCCTATGGCAGTGATCCGCTCCAGCATGTCGACCTGTGGCTGCCACCGGGTGACGGGCCGCATCCGGTGGTGGTGATGGTGCATGGCGGGTGCTGGCAGACCAGCGTCGCCGATGCCACGCTGATGGATTACGCCGCTGCGGACCTGCGTAGCCATGGCATCGCAGTGTGGAATATCGAATATCGCGGGGTCGACCGGCCCGGTGGCGGCTATCCGGGCACGTTCAGCGACGTTGCCGCCGCTGCCGATGCTTTGGTGGCGCAGGCCTCGTTTTATCACCTGCGGCTCGCCCGGGTGGTCGGCTTCGGGCATTCGGCGGGCGGGCATCTGGCGCTGTGGCTGGCGGTGCGCGGCGGGATCGCCGCCAGCAGCTCGCTCCATGCCCAACACCCCCTGCCCCTTGCGGCGGTGATCAGCGCCGGGGGGCTGCCCGATCTCGCCGCCGCGATGGTGCCGCCGGGAGACACTTGCGGGGCGGACGCGGTGCAGCGGCTGATCGGGGTGCCCAGCGCAGCGCGCCCCAATGTGCTGAGCGATACATCACCACCCGAGATGCCGCCTTTTGCAGCGCAGCAGATCCTGATCAATGCGGCGGACGACCGCATCGCTCCGCCGGCCTTCGCCGCTGCCTATGCCTACCGCGCAAAGCGGCATGGGCTGAAGGTAGCGACCCAGACGATCGCCGACGAAGGCCATGTCGAGCTGATCTCGCCGGGCAGTGCCTCGTGGAGCGCGGCGCGGCGGACGATCATGCGGGCGCTGCGTTAGCGGCGCATCACGCCGCCGCGGCCCGTGCGTTGTCCATCGCCTCACGCGCCAACTGCGCCAGCCTGGGAAATGCAGCGGCACGCTCGCTGGCCTGGGCATTGGCCGCTGTACCGCGCAGCACGCGCCCCTTGATGCCGTGGAAAATTCCCGCCAGGCGGAAGAAATTGAACGCGACATAGAAATCCCAATCGGCGATATTCGTCCGGCCGGTCCGCGCGCAATAGGCCGCGACGTATTCGGCCTCGCCCGGCAGGCCCAACGCCGCCGGGTCCTTGCCGCCAATCCCCGGAACGATATCGGGCGGCATGCGGTATAGCATCGCGTGATAGGCGAAATCGGCCAAGGGATGCCCCAACGTCGACAGTTCCCAATCCAGCACCGCCAGAATGCGCGGTTCGGTCGGGTGGAAGATCATGTTGTCACAGCGGAAATCGCCATGGACGATGGCCACTTCCTCGCCCGGCGGGATGTTGGCGGGCAACCATGCGACCAGCGCGTCCATATCCGGATTGCGCCCGGCCAGCTCATCCGCAAGATATTGCTTCGACCAGCGCGCGATCTGGCGGGCGAAGTAATTGCCAGGCTTGCCGTAGGCTTCAAGGCCGATGGCGGCGGGATCGAGCCGGTGCAATTGCGCCATCGCGGCATTCATCGCGTCGAAATAGCCAGCGCGTTCGCCCGCCTCCACCTCGGCAAAGCTGCAATCCCAGAAGATCCGCCCGTCCACCCGGTCCATCACATAGAACCAGCTGCCGATCACGCTGTCGTCGGTGCACAGCCCATACATATGCGCCACCGGAAAGCCGGCTGGGCCAAGGCATTCGAGCACCCTCGCCTCACGCTCCACCGCATGCGCACCGGGCAGCAGATCACCGCTGGGCTTGCGGCGCAGGACATAGCACTTGCCCGGCGTGGTCAAGAGGTAGGTGGGATTGGATTGCCCGCCGCGAAACTGCTCGACGCTCATAGGTCCAGCAAAACCGGGGACATTCGCGTCCATCCACCGGGCCAGCGCCGCCTCGTCAAAGGCGAAGCCCGGGCGGACCGGGGTCGTGCCGGTATTGGCGGCGGTGACCTCGTCGCTCACGCCTGCTGCGCCTGCTTCCAGTCGCGCTTGATCGCCTTGGCGAGGCTCCATTTGTGGACCTCCGTCGGGCCGTCATAGATCCGAAAGGCGCGGATTTCGCGGAACACCTGCTCGACGATAGTCTTGTCGGTGACCCCGGTGCCGCCCATCACTTGCACGCAATTGTCGGCGACCTTCATCAGTGCCTCGGACACCGCGACCTTGGCCATCGAGCTTTCCGCCGTGCCCAGCGCGCCGGTATCCAGCACATCGGCGCACCAATCGATGATCAGCTCGCATTGTTTGAGCGCAATGCGGTTCTCGGCCAGCATGAACCCGACGCCCTCATGGTCGATCAGCAGCTTGCCGAAAGCCTCGCGGCGGCAGGCATAGTCGGTGGCGATCTCCTGCGCCCGGATACACGCACCCAGCCAGCGCATGCAATGCGACAGCCGCGCCGGGGCCAGCCGGATCTGCGCATATTTAAAGCCCTCGCCCGCCTGCCCCAGCATCTGGTCGGCGGGGATGCGCAGGTTGTCGATGAGGACCGTGGCGTGCCCGCCTGGCATCGAATTGTCGATGGTGTTCGGCACATGCTCAATACGGATCGCCGGATCGGGCAGTTCGACGAGAAACATGCAGGCCCCGCCCTTGCCGTCCGCCTGATGTTCCTTGGCCATGATGATGCCGATGCCCGCACCCGCCACGCCGGTGATGAAGCATTTTCGACCATCGACGCGCCAATGATTGCCGTCACGCCGGCAGGTGGTCTTCATCATCGAGGGATCGGCACCGGCGCCGCCCTCCGCCCACGGCTCGGTCATAAAGAACGCCGAGCGGGTGCGCCCTTTGATCAGCGGATCGAGAAACCGCGCCTTGATCTCGGCACTGCCGACATGGCCGAGCAGGTACATATTACCTTCGTCGGGCGCATTGGTGTTGCAGGCCAGTGGCCCCAGCGGCGACAGGCCCGAGGCGATCAGCACCAGCGCCGTCTCGCGTTGGGTCAGGTGGCTGCCATCGGCACGGATATGCGGGGTCAGCACGCCGGCGGCGCGCGCCATCTCGCGCAGTTCGAACAGCAGGACATCGGTCGGGGCGTTGTGATGATCGCGGCGCGGGTCCTGCTCAAACGGCACCACGACGGTGCGGACAAAACTCTCGACCCGGGCGGCGATAGAGGCCGCGCTTTCTTGGGGTTGCGTGCCGGCCATACGTAGAGAATCCCTTCAAAATGAAAGCGCCCACAGCGGTTTTATGACCCTCCCGGCCGTCCGCCCGCGTTGGCATAGATTACCGCGCCGCTATCGCCAACCTTTGGCAAGCCATCAACATATTTGGCCGCCGCGAAGCTGGGGGCCCTGGTGGGGAGGGTGATGTGGCCCGACAAACAGGATCAGAATTCGTGATTGCGATGTTGCTATTGTGTTCTTGTTGTTTGTCGCTGGCAAGCGTTATGTTTGAGGTTGATTGTCGCGGTGCGACAGCGAGTGGCTGTCGTTGATTGTCGCGCGGCTTGGTGGTC
>JANXUK010000052.1 GCA_025356275.1 Sphingomonadales bacterium
GCTCGAATGTCAGAATCTTTTCGGACCACTAGAAGATTTTGATTCTAGTGGATTTTACGATTTTGACATTTGCAGACCCATCACAATCGCCAGGGGATGCCAATGTCAAAATCAATCCACTAGGGGTAGAGTTGGTGCGCCCGGCGGGATTCGAACCCACGGCCCCCAGATTAGGAATCTGATGCTCTATCCTGCTGAGCTACGGGCGCGCCGATGCGGCTCTTAGCAGAGCGGCGCGTGGTGGCAATTGGGCTCGATCAGTTGGCGGCGTGTCAGTTGATCTGGGGGCCAATTGATCTGGGGGTCAGTTGATCTGATCAGGCGGCGCCAGCGGGAATAGGATCGGGGCGACCATGATGCCCTCCTTGGCCAGTGCCTCCGCTTCATGCAGGCTGGCCTCGCCGTGGATCGGTTCGGCTTCGCGTTCGCCATAATGGATGGCGCGGGCGTCCTCGGCAAAGCTTTTACCGACCCAACGCGATGATTTCAACGCCTCGGCCTGCGCGGCGGCAATCTTGTGGAGCATTGCCATCGCCTCGGGTGGCAAGGAGGGTGGCTGGGCCGGGCGCGGAGTCATCGCCTGAGGCGCAGCGACTGACTCGCCCACAAGCGTGCCCGTTCCCTGCCCAGCCCCCTGATTGCCCTTACGCGCCAGATTGGGGGCCATCGGTGCCTTGCTGACCTCGGCCGAGCCGCAATGCGGGCAGGTCACCAGCCCGCGCGCCTGTTGTGCCGCAAAATCCTCCGACGAGGCGAACCAGCCCTCGAACCGATGCCCGCCACTGCCACCTGTAAGGCCGCCACATGTCAGATCGAACACGATCACGCTGTCGCTGCTACCATGCTAACCGCGCGCCGATTGGCCAGGCTGGGCAATTGGCGCCGCACCTCGACGATCCGCGCCGGGTCGATCTCGGCGAAAGCCAGCCCCGCGCCCTCGCCCATGTCCAGCATCACATCGCCCCACGGATCGACCACCAGGCTGTGGCCATAGGTCTCGCGGCCATCCTCATGCTTGCCAGTCTGCGCGGCGGCGATCACATAGGCGCTGGCCTCCACCGCGCGGGCGCGTTGCAGCAGGTGCCAATGCGCGGCCCCTGTCGGCACGGTAAAGGCGGCGGGAATCGCGATCAGGTCGCATTTCGCCCGCCCCAAAGCCTCGAACAGCGCGGGAAACCGCAGGTCGTAACAGATCGCCAGCCCCAGCCGGCCCAGCGGCGTCTCCACCACCACCGCCCCATCCCCCGGCGCATAGGCGGCAGACTCGCGCCAGCTTTCCCCGCTGGCCAGATCAACGTCGAACATATGCAGCTTGTCATAGCGTGCCCTGATCGCACCATCGGCACCCACCACGAATCCGCGATTGGCATAGCGACCATCCCCCCGGTCCACCGCCAGCGAGCCCAGCGCCACCCAAATCCCCGCGCGCGCCGCCGCCTCGCGCATTGCCGCCAGCACCGGATCGGCCTCCTCGGCCACGATATGCGCCGCGCCGCGCGTGCGGTCGCGGTCGATCAGCCCCGACATCTCGGGGGTGAACAGCATCGCCGCGCCTCCCGATTTTGCGCGCGCAATCGCATCGACCAGACAGGCCGCATTGGCCGCCGGATCAATCCCGCTGGTCATCTGGAGCAGTGCGGCGCGCATCAGAGGCCCAGGAGCGCGTCGAGCTTTCCGGCACGGTCCAGCGCGGCCAGATCGTCCGAGCCGCCGATGGCCTGCCCGTCGATAAAGATCTGCGGCACGGAGCTCGCCCCCGGCGCCCGCTCCTGCATTGCCTTGCGCGACGCCCCGCCCATCGTCACGTCATGCTCGGCATAGGCCGCGCCTTTCGCGTCCAGCAACGCCTTGGCCCGCGCGCAATAGGGGCAGCCCCATTTGGTGTAGATCTCAATTTTCGCCGTGGCCACAATCACAATCCTCGAAGGTCTTGAAATGCCAGCGGCCTAACATATCTGAGGCTCCGTGTCATGCGCCGCAATGGGCGTGGCACACCAAGCCGGAGCGCCGTTCGCGGGCTCCATCCACGATTGCTCATAGTTGAGGATTTTGCCATGACCCGTTTTGACTTCACCCCCTATCGCCGCAGCACTGTTGGGTTCGACCGCGTGTTCGACCTGCTGGAGAACACGGGCCGCGCCGGCGCCGGTGACAATTACCCGCCGTTTAACATCGAGCGCCTGGCAGAGGACAGCTACCGCATCACCCTCGCGGTGGCGGGCTTCAAGACTGGCGAGATCGACATCACCGCCCAGCAGAACCTGCTGATCATCCAGGGCCGCAAGGCCGAGGAAGCGAGCGAGACCGCCGCGCATTTCCTGCACCTCGGCATTGCACAGCGCGGCTTTGAGCGGCGCTTTGAGCTGGCCGATTTTGTGCGGGTCGAGAACGCCGGGCTGGAAGATGGCCTGCTGACCATCGACCTGCTGCGCGAAGTGCCCGAGGCGATGAAACCCCGCAAGATCGCCATCGGGGGCGTGCAGCCGTTGAGCGTGGTTGAGGGCGGCAGCACTAGCCAAGCGGCGTAAGCGTTTGTTTTAGCGCAATGTGGGGGCGGGTCGGTAGCGGCCCGCCCTTTTTTATTGAGAAAGCCTGATGATCGCCTCGTCTCGGCTTATTGATGGCCCAACCGTCGCGCGATCGCACGTCCAAATAGGCTGAACGAAAGAGCAGTAGTCCCAAGCATCAGGAAAAAGAGATCGAATGAGAGAAAACTCGCCTGCCGGGCGTTTAATGGATTGCTGGAGAGGTCATATACTGTTTCGGAATCCCCTGTATTCGCCATCCCATTCATCGACGATAATCTATAAACATGCTCGCCCACTCGGTAGAGGACTACGCCGTTGCGGCCGGGCATATCCAGCGAAGGGTTACGCGCTGCAGAAATTCCTATGACGGCAGCACCGGCTTGCCGATAATGCCAGTCATCGGTGATGCCTGAACACGCGTAGACAAGCGCGCCCGCGCCCCTAAACCAACCGCGCCTGCCGCAACGCCGCCCCAATAAACCCCGCAAACAGCGGATGCGGATCGAACGGCCGGCTTTTCAGCTCTGGGTGGAATTGCACGCCCACGAACCACGGGTGATCGGGGCGCTCGACAATCTCGGGCAGCAACCCATCGGGCGACATGCCCGAGAACACCAGCCCGCCCGCCTCCAGCGCGTCGCGGTAATGTGAGTTCACCTCATAGCGGTGCCGGTGCCTTTCGGAGATCACCGTCTCGCCGTACATCGCGGCGGCATGGCTGTTATGCGCCAGCCGCGCCTCATACGCGCCCAGCCGCATCGTTCCGCCCAGATCGCCGCCCACCGCGCGCGTCTGCATGCCCTCATCGCTCATCCACTCGCTGATGATGCCCACCACGGGCTGATCGGTCGGGCCGAATTCGCTGGATGAGGCGTCGCCGATCCCGGCTGTATGCCGCGCGCCCTCGATACAGGCCATCTGCATGCCCAGACAGATGCCGAAGAACGGCACGCCGCGTTCGCGCGCAAAGCGCACGGCTGAAATCTTGCCCTCGGTGCCGCGCGTGCCAAAGCCACCGGGGACCAGAATGCCGTGCATCGGCTCCAGCCGGGCGGCGATCTCGTCATCCCCGGCCTCGAACAATTCGGCGTCCAGCCAGCGGACATGGACCTTGACCCGGTTGGCCATCCCGCCATGCACCAGCGCCTCATTCAGCGACTTATACGCATCGGGCAGGCCGACATATTTGCCGACGACGCCGATGGTCACCTCGCCCTCGGGCCGGTTCAGACGCTCGACGATGTCGGTCCACCGCGCCAATGCGGGCGGCGCGCTGGCCAGCCCGAAATGACGCAAAACCTCGGCATCCAACCCCTCGGCGTGGTATTGCAGCGGCACCGCATAGATGTTGGGCGCATCCAGAGCGGGGATCACCGCCTCCTTGCGCACGTTGCAGAACAGCGCGATTTTGGCACGCTCCTGCTCGGGCAACGGGCGCTCACAGCGGCACAGCAGCAGGTCGGGCTGTACCCCAAGGCTGGTCAGTTCACGCACCGAATGCTGGGTCGGCTTGGTTTTTAGTTCCCCCGCGGCAGCGATATAGGGCACCAGCGTGACGTGGATGGCGCAGGTCGCCTCGCGCCCCAATTCGCCGCGCAACTGGCGCAAAGCCTCGATAAACGGCAAGCTCTCGATATCGCCCACGGTGCCGCCAATCTCGCACAGCACGAAATCGAGGTCCTCGATATCGGCCTGCGCGAAATTCTTGATGGCGTCGGTGACATGCGGGATCACCTGAACGGTGGCGCCGAGATAATCGCCGCGACGCTCGCGCGCGATGATGGTCTGATAGATGCGGCCCGAGGTGATATTGTCGGACTGGCGCGCCGAAACCCCGGTGAAACGCTCATAATGGCCGAGGTCGAGGTCGGTCTCGGCACCGTCGTCGGTGACATAGACCTCGCCGTGCTGATACGGGCTCATCGTGCCGGGATCGACGTTGAGATAGGGGTCGAACTTGCGGATGCGGACGCGATATCCGCGCGCCTGCAACAGCGCCGCAAGGCTGGCGGCCATGAGCCCCTTGCCCAGCGAGGAGACCACGCCGCCGGTGATGAAAATGAACCGCGCCATGGGGGCCAAGCCTTAGCGAGCCTTGCGGCGATTCGCCAAGCGGCTTGACCAGCAATCCACAGGCAGATGATTAGGGGGAGGGTTTGATGCCGGTTTAGGCGTTTATTTCTTCAGCGCACCCGCCAGCGGATCGACCGGAGCCGAGGAACCGGGCGCGGAGGGCGCAGTCTGGGGAACCACGGCCGGCGCGGAAACCGGCGCAGGACGCACCAGCGTGGTATCGACGCTCTGCCCCGAACTCGCCTTCACCGCCATCGCGGCCAACACGATGCTCGTCGCCACGAACAGCGCCGCCAGGATCGCGGTCAGACGCGTGAGGAAATCGGCGGCACCGCGCGCCGACATCAGCCCCGACGGACTGCCGCCAACACCAAGCCCGCCGCCCTCGGACTTCTGGATCAGGATCACACCCACCAGCAGCGCGCCGATGATCGCCTGAATTGCCATGAAGAAGATGAACATTGCGGGGGCCCGTCCGTGAAGAAATTTGATCGTGAGGCGCGCATCTAGGCGCGGCCGTGCCAAAGCGCAAGATTTCAACCTTCCTCGGCCACCATCGCCGCCGCGCTGATAATCGCCGCGAAGCTCTCGGCGGTCAGGCTGGCCCCGCCCACCAGGGCTCCGGCCACCTCGTCGGCGCCCAGCAATTCGGCGGCATTGCCGGCATTGACCGACCCGCCATACAGGATACGCACCCCGGCCCCGTCTTCGCCATAGGCGGCGAGCAAACCGGCGCGGATCGCGCCATGCATCGCGGCCACATCGGCCACCGCAGGCACCCGCCCGGTGCCGATCGCCCACACCGGTTCATAGGCAACCGCCAGCCGCACCGCCGCCCCCTCGGTCCTGGGCAGCGAGGCCTTCAGCTGCGCTGCGACCACCGCCTCGGCCTTGCCGGCATCGCGCTCAGCCTCGGTCTCGCCGACGCACAGGATCACTGCCAAATCGGCGGCCAGCGCCGCCTCGGCCTTGGCGCGGACCACCGCATCCTTCTCGCCATGCCCGGCTTTTGCCCGACGCTCCGAATGGCCGACGATGGCAAAGCTGGCGCCGGCATCGGCCAGCGTCGCGGCAGAGACGTCGCCGGTGAAGGCGCCGCTGGGCGCTGTGTGGCAATCCTGCGCGCCCACCGCGATGTCGCTGACGGCCTCCGCCATCAGGTTGATCAGCGGCGCGGGCGGGACCAGACCCACCTCCACCGCCGGATAGCGCGCCGCAGCGCGGTCAATCGCCCGTGCCTCGGCCAGCATCGCGCGGCTGCCGTTCATCTTCCAATTGCCGACGATATAGGGCCGCAAAGCCATGGTAATTCCCTCAAATCGGGGCGCAAATACGCATCTTGCCGGCCGAATCTTTCGGTGCCGGCCGGTTTCCCCCGCCTGCCGCGCCTAGGGCACACCGGCGGCGCTTGTCAAAAGGAGGCAGCGGCGCGGCGGCATTCCTCGCTCGCTTCGTGGCTTGCGGGCAACATCGAAATGGCGCCTCCCGGCCCCATTGCGACAATCGCATTTGGCGCTTAAAGGCCAGCAACACCGCCCTGCACGGGGCCAGATAGGCCGGCGAACCCATAATGCTTCAGTTTTTCCGCAGTTTCTTCAAATCGACGCTTGGCATTGGGCTGACGCTGGCGATGGTGGGCATTATCGCGCTGGCCTTTGCCGCCGGCGACGTCGCCAGCAGCGGCGGCTTTGGCGGGGTGGCGGGGGGCGACCGCGCCGCTATCGTCGGCAAGCAGCGGATCGGCACCGCCGAGTATTCCGCCCAGATCACGCAAGGGTTTGAGACCGCGCGGCATGATAACCCCACCCTGACGATGAAAGCCTTTGTCGCGGGCGGCGGCGCGGCGCAGGTGCTGGATCAGATGGTCGACCGGACCGCGATCGCGGTGTTCGGCAAGGACAATGGCATCGTTGCGGGCAAGCGTCTGGTTGACAGCGAGCTGGCCAAAATCCCTTCGCTGCAAGGCCCCGACGGCAAGTTCAACAATACGCTATATCTGCAAATGCTGGCCCAGCGGCATTACACCGACGATGCGGTGCGTCAGGACATCGCGCAGGGCATGATCGCGCGTCAGGTGCTGATCCCCGCCGAATTCGGCGCGTCTCAGCCATTGGGCGCCGCGATGCGCTATGCCACGCTGCTGAAAGAGCACCGCATCGGCGCGGTTGCGGCGCTGCCGTCGGAGGCGTTTGCCCCCAAAGTCCCGCCCACCGCCGAGGAGATCGCCACCTTCTATGCGACGCATCGCAATTCCTATATCCGGCCCGAGCGCCGGGTGATCCGCTATGCGGTGATGAGCGCCGATACGGTCAAGGCCCCGCCGGCGAGCGATGCCGAGGTGGCCGCCGCGTATCATGCCAATGCCGCCGCCTATGTCGCGGTGCAGAACCGCACCGTCGCGCAATTGGTGCTGCCCAGCAAGGATGCGGCCAGCGCGGTTCTGGCATCGCTGCGCGATGGCACCGGCCTTGATGCCGCCGCCGCGGGCAAAGGCCTGTCTGTGGCCAAACTGGGCCCGCTGAGCCAGGCGGCGCTGGCGTTGCAAAGTTCTGCCGATGTCGCCGCCGCTGCCTTCGCGGCGCGGGCCGGCGTGGTCAGCGGGCCGGTGAAGAGCCAGCTGGGCTGGTCGCTGATCCGCGTCGATGCCATCGAAAACAAGCCGGCACGCAGCCTGGCGCAGGCGCATGGCGAGATTGCGGCTGCCTTGGCCATCGCCAAGCGTCGCACCGCGCTGGCCGATGCCACGGCCAAGCTGGAGGATCAATTCGACAAGGGCGGCGCGCTAAGCGATGCGGCCAAGGGCCTTGGACTGAGCCTGAGCAGCACCGCGCCGCTGACCGCCGACGGCAAGGTCTATGGCCGGCCCGCCCAGACCGCACCCAAGGAGCTGGCTCGGATCCTGCCCACCGCCTTTGCGATGGAGCGTGAGAATGCGCCGCAACTGGCCGAGATTGATCCGGGCAAGAGTTTTGTCCTGTTCGACGTGACCCAGATCACCGCCTCGTCCCCGGCACCGCTGGCCGAGATCAAAAGCCAGATCGCCAATGATTGCGCACTGGAAAAGGGCGCAATTGCGGCGCGTGCCGCCGGGCTCAAGGTTCAGGCGGAGCTGAAAAAAGGTGTCGATCTGGCTGCCGCGATCGCCTCACTCGGCGTCGCCCTGCCCGCGCCGCATCCGCTGGCGATGGGCCGGGAGCAGCTGGCGGCGATGGGCGGCAAGGTGCCTGCGGTGTTGGGCCTGTTCTTTGGCATGGCGCAGGGCACGGCCAAACTGTTGCCGCTGCCGAACAACGCCGGCTGGTTCGTGGTGCAGGTCAAACAAATCATCCCGGGCACTGTGGCCGAAGGCGATCCGCTGATCGCCGACACCGCCAAGGGGCTGGGCCAGCTGGCCGGCAATGAATATGCCGAACAGCTGCGCAATGCGCTGCGCCGGGTGGTTGGGGTCACGCACAATGACGTGGCGATCAAGGCAGTGACGACGCAGCTCGCGGGCGGCAACTAACCACGTGAGCGTTCCGCCGGAGAACCACGCGGCGGCGGCCGAGGCTTTGACGGGGGGACGCCCGGCGCTGGTCTGGCGTCGGCTGATCGCCGATACCGAGACGCCGGTGGGTGCGGGGGTCAAGCTGATCGAGGTCGGGCGCGGCGATTTCCTGCTCGAATCGGTAGAGGGCGGCGCGGTGCGCGGGCGTTATAGCCTGCTCGGGCTGGACCCTGATCTGGTGTTCCGCGCGGCCGGGGATCGCGCCGAGATCAACCGCGACTGGCGCCATGACCGGGCCGCCTTTGCGCCATTACCGGGCGGCGCATTGGCGCAATTGCGAGCGTTGGTGAGCGCATGCCGGATCGATGTGCCCGCCGCTTTGCCCAAGGCGCTGGCCTGTCTGCTCGGCTATTTCGGCTATGAGACTATCGGCCTGGTCGAGACCCTGCCCCGCGCGCCCGATAGCCCGCTGGGCCTGCCCGACATGCTGTTCGTGCGGCCCACGCTAATCCTGGTGTTCGACCGGCTGAGCGAGGATCTGTTCGTGGTGGCGCCGGTGTGGCCCTCCCTGGCCCTGCCCGCGCATACGCTTGCCGCCGCCGCCGAGCGCATCGATGAGGCGCTGCGCCGGCTGGCGATGGCTGCGCCCGAGGCGCCCAAGCTGTCTGGCACCCTGCCGACCCCCGCCCCGACCCCGGTGCTGGCAGAGGGCGCGTATGAGGCGATGGTGGCGCGGGCCAAGGATTACATCACCGCCGGCGATATCTTTCAGGTGGTGCTGGCCCAGCGCTTCACTAGCCCGTTCGCGCTGCCGCCCTATATGCTCTATCGCGCGCTGCGCCGTATCAACCCGTCGCCGTTCCTGTATTTCCTCGATTTTCCGGGCTTTGCGATCATCGGCTCCAGCCCTGAGATTCTGGTGCGCGTGCGCGAGGGCGAGGTCACCATCCGGCCTATCGCCGGCACCCGCCCGCGCGGCAAAACCCCGGAGGAGGACGAGGCCAACCGTCTCGCCCTGCTGGAGGACCCCAAGGAACGCGCCGAGCATCTGATGCTGCTCGACCTGGGGCGCAACGATGTCGGGCGCGTGGCGACGGCGGGTAGCGTCAAGGTGACCGAAAGCTACAATGTCGAGAAATACAGCCATGTCATGCACATCGTCTCCAACGTGGTCGGCACGCTGGATACGGCGCGCGCCGACGCGATCGACGCGGTGCTGGCCGGCTTCCCGGCAGGCACGGTCAGCGGCGCGCCCAAGGTCCGCGCCTGCCAGATCATCGCCGAACTGGAGCATGAGGCGCGCGGAGCTTACGCGGGCGGTGTGGGGTATTTCGGCGCGGATGGCTCGGTGGATTCGTGCATCGTGTTGCGCACGGCGGTAGTGAAGGACGGCGTAATGCATGTGCAGGCCGGCGCCGGCATCGTCGCGGATTCGAACCCCGCGTATGAACAGCGCGAGTGCGAGGCCAAGGCCGGGGCGCTGTTCGCGGCGGCGCGCGAGGCGGTGCGTGTGGCCGGCGAGGCGGGGTTTGGGCAGTGAGCCAGAAGGTGGGAGCCAGGAGGTGGAAATTTTACGACGAATTTCTGGCGGGTTAACGGCTGGCGACGCATGTTAGTTTCCGCAAAGCTTGGCCCGTGATGATCGCGTGGCTGACTATCTGGTTGTCATGGAACGCCGTGAGTTGGCTGCTGAGCGCGACGGGTAACTATGTTGCCCTATTGGAGGATGAACTGCCAATACTGTTCATCGCCATGGTCGCTTTTATAGCTATAAATTGGGCAATTCCAGCTCTTTGGCTGCCCTTTCAAACGCGCAAAATGTTCCGAGAAATGCCAACTCAAAAGATCAGATATACGTTCGACGCAGCTGGCCTGCGATATTCCAGCCCTTTGCAGAGCGGAGAATCCGGTGGAATTACTTTGTGGGCCGGTCAGAGAATTCTTCAGTACTAATTCTGTGGCGCACGAGCCGAACGATATTTACCTTCCCGAAAACGCAACTAACCCCGTCTGCAGCCGCAGAATTGAAGGCGAGATTGGTCGACGCCGCCGTGCCGACGCGATAGAGGCACCCCCATGATCCTCGTCATAGACAATTACGACAGCTTCACCTGGAACCTCGTCCATTACCTGATGGAGCTGGGCGCCACAGTCGAGGTTGTGCGCAACGACGCGCTCACCGCTGCGCAGGCCATCGCGACCGGCGCGGAAGGCTTTCTGCTCTCCCCCGGGCCCTGCACCCCCAATGAGGCGGGGATCAGCCTCGATCTGGTGGGCGCCTGCGCCGACGCTGGCAGGCCGCTGCTCGGCGTCTGCCTTGGCCATCAGTCGATCGGCCAGTATTTCGGCGGGCGGGTCACGCGCGGCGGCTTGATGCATGGCAAGACCAGCCCGGTCAGCCACGACGGCAGCGGCGTATTCGCGGGCCTCCCGTCCCCCTTCGCGGCCACCCGCTATCACTCGCTGATCGTGGAGGACATCCCCGGCATACTCCACGTCAATGCACACAGCGATGACGGCCACGTCATGGGCTTTCGCCACGCCAGCCTGCCGGTCCACGGTGTGCAGTTCCACCCCGAGAGCATCGCGACCGAACACGGTCACGCGCTGCTGTCCAATTTCCTGACGCTATGTGCGGCGCCGGCGCCCGCATGAGCCTCCCGCCGCTGTCCGAAAGCGATGCCGAGGCGCAATTCGGCGCAATCCTCGATGGCAAATGGGCCGATGCCGATATCGCCGCTCTCCTGATCGCGCTGGCCGACCGGGGCGAAACCGTGAGCGAGCTGGTCGGCGCGGCACGGGCGATGCGCGCCCGGATGATCCGCTTGCACGCGCCGGCCAATGCCATCGACGTTTGCGGCACCGGCGGCGATGGCCAGCACAGCCTGAATGTCTCGACCGCTGTCGCCATCGTTGTCGCGGCCTGCGGCGTGCCGGTGGCCAAGCATGGCAACAGGGCGGCCTCGTCCAAGGCCGGCGGCGCGGATACATTGCAGGCGCTGGGCCTCGACCTCGACCGCGCCTCGGACCTGGCCGAAACGACTTTGGCCGATATGGGCCTCGCCTTCCTGTTCGCGCAAAAGCACCATCCGGCGCTGGCCAGGCTGGCCCCGTTGCGCATGGCGCTGGGCCGGCGGACGATCTTCAACCTGCTAGGGCCGCTGTGCAATCCGGCAGGGGTGGCGCGGCAGGCCGTGGGGGTGGCAAATATCGGCCTTGTTGATGCCTACGCCCAGGCGTTGCAGCGTCTGGGGGCGGAGCAAGCAGTGGTGTTTTGCGGCGAGGAAGGACTGGACGAACTATCCCCCTCGGGCGGCAGCTATGCGCGGGCGGTCAGGCTGCAAACACCTGATTTCCAGGGAACAATATCCCCGGACAGGGCGGGCCTGCCCCACCACCCGCTGAGCGCCCTCACCGGCGGCGATGCCGCCTTCAACGCCGCCGCGTTGCGCAAGATCTTTCTCGGCACGCCCGAGCAGAACCTCGCCTACCGCGACGCCGTGCTGCTCAATGCCGCCGCCGCGCTGATCGTGGCGGGCGAGGTTGCCGACTTGCGCTCCGGCGTCGAGGAAGCGCGCGAAGTGCTTGACAAGGGGCTGGCCAATACCCTGCTCGATTGCTGGATCGCGGCGTGCCAGCCATGATCGGCTCTCGACTTCGCGGCGCCCTCACGGCATGAGCGCAGACATGCACAACGCGGCCACTGACAAGCTCACCGAAATCTGCGCCGCCAAGCGCATCGAAGTGGCCCGGCGCAAAGTTACCTCCCCGCTCGCCGCGCTCGAAGCCGCCGCCGCGCAGACCCGTCCGCGCGGCTTTCGCGCCGCTTTGGCGGCCAAAGCCGATGCCGGCTTCGGACTGATCGCGGAAATCAAGAAAGCTTCACCCTCCAAGGGATTGATCCGCCGAGATTTTGATCCCGCCGCCCATGCCGCCGCCTATGAACAGGGGGGTGCCGCCTGCCTGTCGGTCCTCACCGATGCACCCTATTTTCAGGGGCATGAGGATTACCTGATCGCCGCGCGCGACGCCTGCACGCTTCCGGTGCTGCGCAAGGATTTCATGGTCGATCCGTGGCAGGTGGCGGAGGCCCGCGCCATCGGCGCCGACGCCATCCTGATCATCGTCGCCGCGCTTAGCGATGGCGCAATGGCCGAGATCGAGGATGCCGCGCTCGCCTATGGCATGGATGTGCTGGTCGAGGTTCATGACGAGGCCGAAATGGCGCGCGCCGCGAGGCTGAAATCGCGGCTGATCGGAGTGAACAACCGTGACTTGCGGCGTTTCGTCACCGATCTGGCCAACACCGAACGCCTCGCCGCGCTGGCCCCGCCGGACGCGTTGCTGGTCAGCGAAAGCGGCATTACCTGCCATGCGGACTTGAGCCGGCTGGCAAAATCGGGCGTGCGCAGTTTTCTGGTCGGCGAAAGCCTGATGCGCGCTTCGGATGTCGCCGCCGCCACCCATGCGCTTTTGCATGGCTGAGCTGACCCATCTCGACGCCGAGGGCAATGCGCGCATGGTCGATATCGGCGGCAAAGCGGCAACGGCGCGCGTCGCTACCGCCAGCGGCTTGATCACGATGAGCCCCGCCGCTTTGGCCGCGATCCGTGCCGGTGATGCACCCAAAGGCGACGTGCTGGCCGCCGCTCGCATCGCCGGGATCATGGCCGCCAAGCGCACCGCCGACCTGATCCCGCTGTGCCACCCGCTCGCGCTCGACAGCGTGACGGTGGATTTCACCTTTGAAGCGCAGGGCGTCCGTGCAACTGCCACCGCCGCCTTGACAGGACGGACTGGCGTAGAAATGGAGGCGATGACAGCGGCATGCGTCGCACTTCTCACAATCTACGACATGGCCAAGGCCCTCGACAAGGCGATGGTCATTGGTGACGTCCGCCTGCTCGCTAAACGCGGTGGCAAATCGGGCGACTGGCAGGCGCCCCCGCTTACCGCACGATGATGCCGCCTCTACCGCTCGAACAGGCGCAGGCGCAATTGCTGGCGCTGGCCACCCCGCGCGCCATCGAGCAGATTGCTGTGGCCGAGGCGGCGGGCCGCTATCTCGCGGCGCCGCTCACCGCCTTGCGCACGCAGCCGGCGGCCGATCTCTCCGCAATGGACGGCTATGCGATCCGCGCCGCCGACCTGCCGGGCCCATGGCGGATCGTAGGGGAAAGCGCGGGCGGGCACCCTTTCCCGGGCACAATCGTCACCGGCCAGGCCGCGCGCATATCAACCGGAGCGTTGCTGCCCATGGGCGCCGATGCCGTGCTGTTGCAGGAGGATTGCGCTCGGCATGGCGACGCGCTGACCCTCACTGGAACCACCCCGCTGCCCGTTGGGCGTCACATCCGGCGGCGCGGCATGGACTTTGCCGAGGGCACCATCCTGCTGCCGGCTGGCACGCGTATCGGCCCGGCGCAGATCGGCCTCTCGCTCACTGCCGGGCATGCGCATCTGCCGGTACGCCGTCTGCCGCGCATCACCATCATCGAGAGCGGGGACGAACTGGCGGCAACCGGAGCCCCCGTTGCTGCGCATCAGATCCCGGCCAGCAATGGCGCGATGCTGGCCGCGCTCGCCGCAACTATTCTGTGTAAGATTAACTGGATAGGTCAGGTTTCGGATAATATGGATGCACTGGGCGCGGCCCTCGACGCAGCGTGCGACGCCGACATCATCGTCACCAGCGGCGGCGTCTCGGTCGGCGATCACGATCTGATCCGCCCGGCGCTCGCGGCCTATGGCGCCGACCTCGCGTTCTGGCGCGTCGCGATCCGTCCGGGCAAGCCGCTGCTGGTGGCAAGGCGCCAGGATCAGATCATCCTCGGCCTCCCGGGCAATCCGGTGTCGAGCATGGTCACCGCCTATTTCTTTCTGCTGCCGCTGCTGCGCGCGATGCACGGCGCCGTGGCGTGCCTGCCACGCCCGATCCGCACGGTGCTGAAGGGATCGCTGCCCGCCGGCGGACCGAGGCGCGAATTTCGGCGCGGGGTATGGGACGGCGCGGCGGTCCGCGATGGCGACGTGCATGACAGCGGGGCGCTGGCGTCGCTGGCGATAAGCAATTGCCTGATCGACCGCGCGGCCGGTGCGCGCGCCGCCACAGAGGGCGCGGTTGTCGAGGTGTTCACGATGGCCAATGGCGGAATGGCTTGACGCGGCGCACAAGGTTGCTTAATTGTTCCTTATTCGTTCATGCAACGTCGCGCGAATGCGGTGCTGCCTTACCGATTGGAGAATTGCGCCATGCTCACCCGCAAGCAGCACGAGCTGATCCGTTTCATTCAGGTCCGGCTGGAGGAAAGCGGCGTGTCCCCCTCGTTCGAGGAGATGAAGGAGGCGCTGGATCTCAAGTCGAAATCGGGCGTGCACCGGCTGATTTCCGCACTGGAAGAACGTGGTTTTATCCGCCGCCTGCCCAATCGCGCCCGCGCGCTGGAGGTGCTGCGCCAACCGGAGGATACGACGCGCGGCGCGGTTCGCGCGCTCAGCGCGGCTAATGCGGTGCCACCGGTTCGCACAGCGTCGTCGGATTTACGCACAACGCCGGCGCGCGTGGCTCCGGTCCCGGCGAATGATGTGATCGAATTGCCGCTGCATGGCCGGATCGCCGCCGGCGTTCCCATTGAGGCGATCGAGGGGCAGACCATGTTGCCAGTGCCCGCCGCTTTGCTGGGCGCGGGTGAGCATTACGCATTGGAGGTGTCGGGCGATTCGATGATCGAGGCGGGCATTCTGGATGGCGATTACGCGCTGATCCTGCGGACCGAAACCGCTCGCGACGGCGAGATTGTCGTCGCATTGGTTCGGGGTGAGGAGGCAACGCTCAAATATCTGCGCCGTGAAAAGGGCATGGTCAGGCTCGACCCGGCGAACAGCGCCTATGACCCGCAATATTACCTTTCAGGCGAGGTGCAGGTGCAGGGCAAGCTTGCAGGGCTGCTGCGGCGGTATCATTGAGGGGGGCGCCACACCGTCGCCCCGAGGCGCTTCCTGGCGCTCCGCAGGCTGCCGCGCCTGGTAGGCTGCTACTGGTATGATTGAGGCATCCGGTTAAGGCCAATCCGCTAACGGGAGGACCGTTGTAAGGGCCGGTGCCTTCACCATCGCGCAATTTAGCGCGGCTGCTCAGCCCCCGCTAACCACGCAAATTCCATAGTTCCAATCCGACGTTGCGGTTGCAAGGCCTCAAGCCCTGCGGCGCGATCGTGCAGCGCCTACCGTGTCGGGTAATTCGGCGCTTCGCGAGTGATCGTCACGTCATGCACATGGCTTTCCTGCAAGCCAGCATTGGTGATCCGCACAAATTGCGCGCCGGTACGCAGGGCTTCGATCGTGGCGCAGCCAGTATACCCCATTGCTGCCTTGATCCCGCCGACCAGCTGGTGAATCACATCGCGCGCCGGGCCCTTGAATGGCACCTGCCCTTCGATCCCCTCGGGGACCAGCTTCATTTGGTCCTTGATATCCTGCTGAAAATAGCGGTCGGCGCTGCCGCGTGCCATCGCGCTGACGCTGCCCATGCCGCGATAGGCCTTGTAGGCGCGGCCCTGGTACAGGAACGTCTCGCCCGGCGCCTCCTCGGTTCCCGCCAACAAGGATCCGATCATGATCGACGAGGCCCCCGCCGCCAGAGCCTTTGCCGCATCGCCCGAAGTACGCAGGCCGCCATCGGCGATGACCGGAATGCCCGATTTCTGCGCTTCCTCGGCGGCGTCCATGATTGCGGTCAGCTGCGGCACGCCGACGCCTGCCACAATCCGCGTCGTGCAGATCGAGCCGGGCCCGATCCCGACCTTCACCCCGTCGGCGCCCGCCCCGATTAGCGCTTTGGCGGCCTCTGCGGTGGCAACGTTGCCGGCGATCACCTGCACCGAATTGGATAGTATCTTCAACCGCTCAACCGCGCGCGCCACGTCGCGATTATGGCCATGCGCGGTGTCGATGACGATGACGTCACACTCCGCAGCCAACAGCGCTTCGGTGCGTTCAAAGCCGCTGTCACCCACCGTGGTCGCCGCCGCCACGCGCAGCCGGCCTGCGCCGTCCTTGGTGGCGGCGGGATAATTTACCGCCTTTTCAATGTCTTTCACGGTAATCAGCCCGATGCAGCGATAGGCCTCATCCACCACAAGCAGCTTCTCGATCCGCCGTTGATGCAGCAATCGCCGCGCCTGCTCCTGCCCCACGCCGATCCCGACAGTGGCCAGGTTCTCCTGCGTCATCAATTCGTGCACCGGCTGCGCCGCATTGTCGGCAAAGCGCACATCGCGGTTGGTCAGGATACCGACCAGCCGCCCGCTCGCCTCCACCACTGGAATGCCCGAAATTCGGTGCGCCAGCATCAGCGCCCGCGCCTCGCCCAGCGTCGCGTCGGGGGCGATGGTGATCGGATTGACTACCATCCCGCTCTCGAACCGCTTGACGCTGCGTACCGCAGCGCATTGCTCGGCGATGGTGAGGTTGCGGTGCAACACCCCGATCCCGCCCATTTGCGCCAGCACGATGGCCATATCGGCCTCGGTCACGGTGTCCATCGCCGACGACACCACCGGAATGTTCAGCGCGATGCTCTTGGTCAGCATCGTGCCGGTATTGGCCATCGAGGGCACGATATCAGACGCAGCGGGCCGCAACAGCACGTCATCGAAAGTCAGGCCGAGGGGAATATCCATAGCGCCGCGCATCTTTCCAGCCGCAGGAGGGGGGGATTCGTGGCGGCCCATGTAAACAGCGCCGGGGTCAGGCGCTAGTCGCTACGGCGCAAAAAGCGGCATGCGCCTTAAGTATCTGGCCAAATATCGAACGGCGCGGGGCGGAGGCTCGAAACCCCCTCCCCGCGCCGCCGAAATCACACTCCGCGAAAAACGCGAAGTCAGCAGATTACATCTTCATGGCGCTCGGCGGGCACTTGGTGAAGTGACCCTTGGCATCCTTACACTTGGCGGCCTTGGCGGCCGGCTTGGCTGCGGCGGGGGCAGCAGCCGGCGCGGCGGCGGCGGTCTTGGCAGCCTTGGCAGCCTTGGCGGCCTTCGCAGCCTTCATCCGGTCGAAAAAGCTCGGCTTGGCGGGGGCAGCGGCAGCAACCGGGGCGGCGGCCATCGGGGCAGCGGCCTTGGCCTTGCTCTTGCCCTTGGCGACATATTGCGCGGCCGGAACGGCGCCGGCGGTGCCGCACTTGGCGAACTTGCCATTGGCCGAATTGCGGCACTGCGCAGCGTCGGCGGTTACCGACGTGGCGAGCAAGGCGAATGCAGCGATAGGCAGCAGGAACTTATTCATGGGGATCCCTCCTCGGTGACACTAATGCCGGCGCAGGTGCTATTGCGCTCAGGCTGTCGCGTCAATGAACGTTAACCTCTTGCGCCCTAAACGCCGCCGAATCAGGGCAAATGTAACAAAAATTTACGTGGATCGGCAAACCATCGCACCAGCGCGGCGTTAAATGTCACATCCTCCGCCGCCCCGCCCAGCTCGATCGAGGGTTTCATCACGTCGCTGGGCCGGTGATAATCGGTGTCGAAAAAATGCTCAAGCCGGGCAATCTCGCCATAGGCCGAGGTCACCATCACCGCCGGCACATCATGCCGCATCAGAGCCCAGCCGTCCTGCCGCCGGATATAGGCGTTGGGCGCGGCACTATCGAGCAGGCGGCGATGCTGCTCGCGCGCCACCGCCGCGATGCCGGGGCCCAGCGGGGTCATCCCCTGCCCCACCACGCCGATCGCGGTGCCCGGGGGGGCAATCGCCACGCTGTCGAGGTTGAACGCCGCGACCAGCCTGGTCAGCTTGACCGGGGGGTTTTCGGCAAAGGCCTCAGCACCGAGCAGGCCCAGTTCCTCCGATGTGGTGGCCAGGAAATAGACGTCGCGATCCAGTGGCGGGCCCTTCGCCAGCCGCCGCGAAATCTCGATCATCGCTGCCACGCCGCTGGCATTATCGATCGCGCCATTGCAGATCAGATGCTCGGCCGGGGCCTGCGCGCAAGTGCCGAAATGGTCCCAATGCGCCAGCACCAGCACCGCGCCGTCCTCCGGGTGACGGCCGGGCAGGCGCGCGATCAGATTGTGCGTATGGATCACCGTCTCGCGCGTCGTTGCCTCCAGGCTGGCGGTCAGGTCCAGCAGATGCGGCGCGAAATCAGGGCGATCGGCCTCGGTCTCCAGGATTGCCAGACTGCGTCCACCCTCGGCCAGCAGCCGCTGCATGCCGCTACCGCTGACAAAGCCCTCCAGATCGCCGCCCAAGGCATCGCCGGCCAGCGCATAGCCTTCCCGCCGCCGCCGTGCCGCCACGCTGGCCAGATTGCGCGGACCGTCCAGCACGGTCAGCACCGCCGAGGCTCCCGCCGCCAGCAGCGCGTTCTGACGCGCGCCATCCTGCGGATCCGCATCGGTGCCGCCGGCCCGCTTGTCCAGCATCACCGCGATCCGCCCGGCCAGCTCCGCGCGCGGCGGAGCCACGGTGGCGCGCCCGACGAAATAGAGCGGCGCCCGCTCGACCAGGCTGCGCCGCCCCGAGGTCAGCATCAGCACATCGCCCTCGCCCAGCGTCAGCAGGCGGCCCTTGCGGCTGAATTGTGCGGTGGACGCAGCGGGCGCGCGCGCCACCACCGTGACCGGCGCGAACCACGGATGCCCGGGATCATTGGTGCCCGAAACCAGCCCGATATCGAACCAGGCCCGCGCGATATAATGCAGTGTCCTGGCCTCGCCGTCGGTCCCCGGCTCCCGCCCAGCGAAGGCATCGCTGGCCAAGATCGCCATTTCGGAGCGCAGCGCATCCTCCAACGGCTTGTCGCGCGCCCCGGCAAATGCCGGCCCGGTGCCGGCCAGCAACGCCGCACCCGCCAGCATCCCCCACACTCGGTCCATCGCAGTCTGGCGCCGTTTCATCGCGCCAATTCCTACACCAAGCCGCTGCCCCGGCAAGCGCGCCGCTGGTGTTTTCCCACCCCGGCGCGGGTTGCCCGCTGCCTGTGGCCAAAGCGCCACGGCCCCGCCGCCAGCCAGCGCTTGCGCCGCCGCCTGACGATGCGCTACCGCATGCGTCATGCGCCTGTCCGATTGCCACAATATCGACGATTTTCGCCGTCTGGCCGAGGCGCGCCTGCCGTGGCCGGTGTTCGACTATATCGACGGCGGCGCCGATGACGAGATCACCAAGGCGCGCAACACCGCCGCCTTTGCCGATGCCGACCTAGTGCCCAATGTGCTGGCCGATGTCGCCGAAATCGACGCTTCGGTGACGATATTGGGCCGAAAATCGGCGCTGCCGCTGATCCTGTCGCCCACCGCCTTGCAGCGCGTGTTCCATTGGCAGGGCGAACGCGCGGTGGCGCGCGCGGCGGAGAAATTCGGCCTGTGGTTCGGCATCTCCAGCCTGGCGACGGTCAGCATCGAGGAAATCGGCGCGTCCGTCTCCACGCCCAAACTGTTCCAGCTCTATGTCCACAAGGACAAGGGCCTCAACGCGAACATGATACAGCGGTGCCGCACCGCCAAATTCGATGCCATCGCGCTGACCGTGGACACCATCGTCTCGGGCAAGCGTGAGCGGTGCGCGCGCAGCGGGTTCACCAGCCCGCCCAAATTCGGCATCGCCTCCGCGCTGGGCTATGCGATGAAGCCACGATGGGCGCTGGATTACGTGTTCCGTGAGAAAATCGCGCTGCCCAATCTCGATACCCATGTCGCTGCGGGCAGTGATCAGGCAGTATCGATCGCCAACTATTTCAACACCATGCTCGACCCGGCGCTCAATTGGCAAACCGCCGAGGACATCCGCCAGGACTGGGGAGGCACCTTCTGCCTAAAGGGCATAATGAGCGTCGCCGATGCACGCCGCGCGGTCGCGATCGGCGCGGACGCCATAATGCTGTCCAACCACGGCGGCCGGCAATTGGACGGCGCGCGCGCGCCCTTCGATCAACTTGAGGAAATCGTCGACGCGGTCGGCGGGCAGATCGAAATCATCTGCGACGGCGGGGTGCGGCGCGGCAGCCATGTGCTGAAGGCCCTGGCGGCGGGGGCCAATTGCGCCTCCGGGGGCCGGCTGTACCTCTATGCACTCGCCGCTGCCGGGCAGGCCGGGGTCGAACGCGCGCTGGGCCTGCTGGCGGATGAGATCACGCGCGGCATGAAGCTGATGGGCGCGGCCACGGTCAGCGACCTGACCCGCGACCAATTGCGGCGGCGGTAGAGCTTAGCATCGCGTCAAAAGTGGGCACCGGTTTTTGGCTTAAGCGATGCGACAAACAAGAACGCGCGGGAACAAGGCGCCGCGCCGCGCGTATCCCCCATACCGGCATTGCGCCGTAGGGGACCATTCCATGACTTACGCGCCCATTCACCGCGTTGCCGCGCTGTTGCTCACGCTTGCCGCGCCGATGGCGCTCGCCGCGCAGCCGCCGCAATCTGCCCCTACCCCGGCGTCATCGCGCCCGGTGACCGCGAATGACCCCAATGCGCAGGATGTGGCCACGACCCCGCTGCGCGATCTCAACATTTCCAAGCGCAAGATCCCCGCCGTCCTGATCGCCGCCAGCGAGCAGCCGTATTCGCTCGCCGGGCTGAATAGTTGCCGCAGGCTGGCCAATGCGGTCGGCGAGCTCAACACCGCGCTGGGCGACGATATCGATGTCGCGCATGCCAAGGGCCACACTTACACCGCCGGCTATATCGCGCAGACCGTTGTGGACAGCTTCATCCCGTTCGGCGGCATTGTGAGCGAGGTGTCGGGCGCCAATGCCCATAAGCGCGAGATTCAGGCGGCGGTGACGGCGGGTTTCGCGCGGCGCGGCTTCCTGAAGGGCGTGGGTCTGTCGCGCCGCTGCCCTGCCCCCGCCAGGCCCGCATAACGCGCCAGCCCGGCCGCAATGAGCGCGGAGATGCAAATAAATAAGCTTACCGGGCGTTATCCCTAACTGCCGTTATCCCTAACGGATTGGCAAGGTTACCTTGGTATTGTCACCCATGCTTACCGAATCGGTGGTGGGGAGAATGCCAATGTGGGCCGCGTGCAAAGTGCTTTTTGTCCTGACGCTGGGTTCCGACATGATCGGTACCGCGCTGGGGCATAGCTTGCCGATGTGGCTGTGGGCGATCAGCGCGGCTTTCGGGGGCCAGTGCTACCGTTACTGGGCCGCCTCGATCAGCGGCACTTCGCGCCGTGACGCGCCCGTCACGCGGCGTTACAATCTTGCGCCCGGGATGCCGCTGTTTCATTGAACCGGGCAGGTCTTGGGCCAAACGAGGCCCGGATCAGTAAACCCGCTTCTTCGGCTTGATATAGCTCACATCATCGGTCAGCGTATATTCGTGCACCGGCCGGTAATCGAGCCGCACCGCGCCGCTTTTCCCACCCCAACCGTCGAACCACGCCGCCGTATGCTTCATCCATTCGGAATCGTTGCGATCGGGGAAGTCTTCATGCGCATGCGCACCGCGGCTTTCCTTGCGGGCATGCGCGCCATGCAGCGTGACGGTGGCCTGGCTGATCAGATTGTCCAGCTCCATCGTCTCGACCAGGTCGGAGTTCCAGATCAGCGAGCGGTCGGTCACATGGACATCGGCCATGCGCGCATAGGCCGCCGCCAGCTTGGCCTTGCCTTCCCCCATCAGCGCATCGGTGCGGAACACGGCCGCATGTTCGGACATGGTGCGCTGCATATCGAGCCGCACTTCTGCGGTGGGCGACGCGCCCGAAGCATAGCGGAAATGGTCGAGGCGGCCGAGTGACATATCCGCCGAATCCTTGGGCAATTCGCCATGCGCGCTGCCCGGCTTGATCAATTCGCTCAGCCGGTGCCCGGCCGCGCGGCCAAACACCACCAGATCGATCAGCGAGTTGGAGCCCAGCCGGTTGGCGCCATGCACCGAAACGCAAGCCGCCTCGCCCACTGCGAACAGGCCGGGCACCACCGTTTCCGGGTTGCCGTCGGCGCCGATCGTCATCACCTCGCCGTGGTAATTCGTGGGGATGCCGCCCATGTTGTAATGCACCGTCGGCACAACCGGCAGAGGCTGGCGTGTCAGGTCGACGCCGGCGAAAATCTTGCCGCTCTCGGTAATGCCGGGCAGCCGCTCGGCCAGCACCTTGGGGTCGATATGGTCGAGGTGCAGGAAGATGTGGTCCTTGTGCGGCCCCACCCCGCGCCCCTCACGGATTTCCAGCGCCATCGACCGCGACACGACATCGCGCGACGCCAGATCCTTGGCCGACGGAGCATAGCGCTCCATAAAGCGCTCGCCTTCGGAATTGGTGAGATAGCCACCCTCGCCGCGCGCGCCCTCGGTAATCAGCACCCCGGCGCCGTAGATGCCGGTCGGGTGAAATTGGACGAATTCCATGTCCTGCAAGGGCAGGCCGGCGCGCAAAACCATCCCGCCGCCGTCGCCGGTGCAGGTATGGGCGCTGGTGGCAGTGTAATAGGACCGCCCGTAACCGCCCGTCGCCAGCACCACCGCATGCGCCCGGAAGCGATGGATCGTGCCATCATCCATGCACAGAGCGATCACGCCGACGCATTTTCCGCCATCCATGATCAGGTCGATGGCGAAATATTCAATAAAGAAATCCGCGTCATACTTCAGGCTCTGCTGATACAGAGCGTGGAGCATCGCGTGCCCGGTACGGTCGGCGGCGGCGCAGGTGCGCTGAACCGGCGGCCCCTCGCCCATGTTCTGCATATGGCCGCCAAAGGGCCGCTGATAGATCGTGCCATTGGCATTGCGGCTGAACGGCACGCCGGCATGCTCCAGCTCATAGACCGCCGCCGGCGCCTCGCGGACCATATATTCGATGGCATCCTGATCACCCAGCCAGTCCGAGCCCTTGACGGTATCGAACATATGCCAGGTCCAGTGATCGGGCGAATTGTTCTGAAGGCTTGCCGCGATGCCGCCCTGCGCGGCGACGGTATGGCTGCGCGTGGGGAAAACCTTGGTGATGCAGGCGGTGCGCAGACCCGCCTCGGCGCTGCCCATCGTGGCGCGCAGGCCGGAGCCGCCGGCGCCCACCACCACGGTGTCATAAGTGTGGTCGATGATCTTGTATGCGGCAGTATTACTCATTTCATGCGCCTCCCAGCGCCAGCCGGATCGCACACAGCACCCCAAACGCCCCGCCGCCAAACGCGGCAAGGTTGAGCACCGCAGCGCAGGCGAATTTGCTCCCCGCCTCGTGTACGTAGTCCTCGAAAAGCACCTGCAAACCCAGCCGCGCGTGCCAGATCGTCGAAATCACCAACAAGCCGATCGCCGCCGCCGGAAACGGCCGCGCGATCCAGGCATGCACGGTGACATAGCTGAAATCGGACATCATCATAAAGGACACCGCCAGCCATACCGTCAGCAACAGATTGCTGATCGCGGTGAAGCGCAGCATCAGCCAGTGATGCGCCCCGCTATGGCTCGCGCCCAGCCCGCGGACCTGGCCGAGTGAGGTTCCGTTACCCATTACCCTGCTCCTCAAGCCAGCAATACCGCCCAGAAGGCGGCGGTTAGCACAATCCCTATCACCGGCGTCAGCATGGCAACCGTAGTGTTGCCCTTAAGCTCGAAACCACCGCCGATATCCATCACAAAGTGCCGCAATCCCGAGCATAAATGGTTGAAATAAGCCCAACTGACGGCGATTAGCAACAGCTTCAAGGCAAGTTTGATCAGCGATCCGACGATATGCCGCAACCCGCCCCATTCGAGGCCGGCCAGCGGCGCCCACACCCAATGCGTGAACATCTCATAGGTGAGCGAACCACCCGCCAGCGCGCCCAGCCAGCACAGCAGCAACAGCAACCCCACCACCAGCATGCTGCCAGTGGCCCGGTGCAGGATCGACACAGCCATCGCCGGGCCCCAGCGCCAGATCTGCAAATGCGGCGATAGCGGCCTGCCGCGCGCGGCCAAGCCGGGAGTGGAGGAACCGCTTGTGGAGGAACCGCTTGTGGAGGAACTGATTGTGGAGGAACTGGCCTCAGCCATGTGGTCGAATCCCTTCGCAGTGAAATTCCGGCGCCGCGCACCGGCCCTATCCCTTAGCCATATCGCAGCACCACGCAAGGCGCCATCGGCGCCGGACGCAAGCCGGCAAACCCCGCTTGGCGATGATGCGGACTGCGCGTAACAGGCGGCGATGACTGCACCCCAAAACTGGAAACTCACCGCCCGCGCGCCCCGCGCTGCGATCGAGGCTGCGCTGATCGCGCATGAGGATGTCGAGGACTGGGACTATGACATCATCCTCGCCGGAAGCGAGATCGCAGCCGGTCCCGATTGGCTGCTGGAGGCGTACCTCCCCCGCAAGCCCTCGCGTGCCGACCGCGTCGCCATCGCCGCACTGTTCGCGCCGGGCATCGCGCCCACCTTCACTGCCGAACACCTGCCCGAGACCGATTGGGTAACCGCCAGCCAGGCCGGGCTGGCCCCGATCACCGCCGGCGCGTTTTGTGTCCACACCCCGGACCACGCCCCCGCCGCCGCGCCCGGCATCCGCCGCCTGTGCATCCCGGCCAGCCGCGCTTTTGGCACCGGCCATCACGAGACCACTGCCGGCTGCCTCGCCATGCTGACGCTGATGCGCCGCGAGGGTATGGTGGTGCGCAATTTGGCCGACATCGGCACCGGGACAGGCTTGCTGGCGCTGGCCGCCTTGCATCTGTGGCCGCGCGCCCTGGCCACCGCGACCGACATCGATGACGCGTGTCTGGGCGTGCTGGCCGAGAATACCGCGACCAACGGCGTGGCATTCGGCGCCCGCCCCGGCGAGATCACGCCAATCATCGCCGACGGCATGGCGCACCCGCTGATCGCTGCTCGCGCACCTTATGATCTGATCATAGCCAATATTCTGGCAGGGCCATTGGTTGCGTTGGCCCCTGATTTCGCGGCCGCGATGGTGCCGGGGGCCAGCCTGCTGCTCGCCGGATTGCTGGCCACACAGGAGGCCGAGGTCCGCTCCGCCTGCTACCGTGTTGGACTGCGTCTGGCCCGGCGGGAGCAGCGAGGCGACTGGTCGATCCTGTGGCTGAGAAAGCGCGTCCGGCCCCGATAGGGCAGTGGCTTAGTGGCCCAGGCTGCGTCGCATCAAAAACACCACAAAGCCGAACAGCGACAGCCCGGCCAGCAACGCCACCAACTTGAGGTAAAACATCACCAACTCGCGCGGCGTCGCCCGTTCCCGAGGGGGCCGATCAGCCATGTGAAATCGCAACCACCATAAACCGCCCCCAATACTCGTCAGACGCCCCCGCAATGCCGCCAATCGCCCGCCTCGGGCAAGCACAATCTGCGCAGGCTCAACCCGCTCGCGCCACCAGGGCAGCCCATTCGGCCTCATCGATCACCGCTACCCCCAGCGCCGCTGCCTGCTTCAGCTTTGAGCCCGCCCCCGGCCCCGCGACCACCAGATCGGTTTTCGCACTGACCGACCCCGCCGACCGCGCGCCCAACCGCTCTGCCTGCGCCTTGGCCTCATCGCGGCTCATCGTCTCCAGCTTGCCGGTGAACACGACGGTCTTGCCGGCGACCTCGCTGGCGCGGGTTTCGACCACGTAATCGGGCGGCGAAACCTGCACGAGCAGGTCCTCCCACACCGCGACATTGTGCGGCTCATGGAAGAAATCGCCCAGCGCCGCGATCACGGCGGGCCCCACGCCGTCGATCCCGGCCAGCTCGGCCAGCGCCTCCGCATCGTCGCCTTTCGCCCGCGCCGCTACGTCGCGCAGCACCTCCAGCCGGGCAAACCGCCGGCACAAATCCCGCGCCGTCACCGCCCCGACATGCCGGATGCCCAGCCCGAACAACAGCCGCGCAGCATCAGGCCGCCGCCGCACCTCGATACTTGCCAACAGATTATCCACAGACTTATCCTGCCACCCAGGCAGTGCTAATATCGCCTCACGACGCTGATCCAGCCGGAAAATATCCGCCGGACTGTCCAGCCAGCCCAGCGCGAAGAACTCCCCAATCGTCTTCTCGCCCAGCCCCTCGATATCGAGCGCGCCGCGCGACACGAAATGCCGCAGCCGCTCGGTCCGCTGTGCCGGGCACACCAGGCCGCCGGTGCAGCGCACATCGACCTCGCCATCCTCCGCCACCGCCTCGCTGCCGCATTCCGGGCAGTGATCGGGGAACACGAAGGCCGCGCGAAGCTCATCCCGCGACACATTCTCCACGACCTGCGGGATCACGTCACCGGCGCGCTGTAACGCCACGCGGTCGCCGACCCGCACCCCCAGCCGCGCGATCTCGTCGCGGTTGTGCAAGGTTACGTTGGTGACGGTGACCCCGCCGACCAGCACCGGCGCCAAACGTCCCACTGGGGTCAGTTTGCCGGTACGCCCGACCTGTATATCGATCGCCTCAACCACCGTCTCGGCCCGCTCCGCCGGAAATTTGCGTGCAATCGCCCAGCGCGGCGCCTTGGCGACGAAACCCAGTCGCGCCTGCCAATCAAGCCGGTCCACCTTGTACACCAGTCCATCAATTTCATATGGCAATGCAGCGCGTAATGCTGCAATTCTACTATACTGCGCGAGGGCATCGTCCACCGTCTCGCACGGCCTCAACAGCGGCGACACCGGCACCCCCCAATCGGCAATCCGCCGCATCATCGCAAATTGCGTACTCTCCGGGACCTCTGACGCCGCCCCCCAACCATGCGCGAGAAACCGCAAGGGCCGCGCCGCCGTCACGCTGGCATCCTTCTGCCGCAGCGCCCCCGCCGCCGCATTGCGCGGATTGGCGAACAGCTTCTCACCCCGTTCAGCCTGCCCCGCATTCAGCGCGGCAAAATCGGCTTTCGCCATATAGACCTCGCCGCGAATCTCGAAAATATCTGGAGTATTGCCGGCAAGAATTTGGGGAATATCGGAAATATGCGCTACGTTGGCGGTCACATCCTCGCCCACCGAGCCATCGCCCCTCGTCGCCGCGCGCACTAGCCGGCCCTGCTCATAGCGCAGCGAGCACGACAGCCCGTCGATCTTGTCCTCCACAGTCAACGCCACCGCCGCATCCTCGGGCAAGGCCAGAAACCGCCGCAGCCGCGCGACGAATTCCACCACCTCGTCATCGGCAAAGGCGTTGTCGAGGCTCATCATCCGCACCGCATGCGCTACCTTGGCCAGCGGCGAACCCGCCACCGCATGCCCGACCGCCGAAGTGGGCGAATCGGCGCGCACCAAATGCGGAAAAAGCCCCTCCAGCTCGGCATTGCGCCGGGTCAGCGCGTCATACGCCGCATCGCTGATTTCGGGCGCATCCTGCCCGTGGTACAACAGGTTGGCACGCGCGATTTGGCGGGCCAGCCGCATCAGTTCGTTGGCGGCATCCGCTTCGGAGGGAGCTGTGGCGTGATCGTCCATCACACCCGCTCCAGCAACCGGTCCGCCTGCGCCCGCGCCTCTGCCGTAACCTCGGCGCCGGACAGCATCCGCGCGATTTCCTCCTGCCGCCCGCCGGCATCGAGCAGCGCCACCGAGGTCCGGGTCACCAGCCCTTCGGATGATTTGGCGATCATATAATGCCGCTGGCCCCGTGCCGCGACCTGCGGCGAATGGGTCACCGCCAGCAATTGCCCGGCAGAAGCGAGCCGCGCCAGCCGCTCGCCAATCGCGGAGGCGACCGCGCCGCCCACGCCCCGGTCGATCTCGTCGAAGATGATCGTCGCCGCGCCGCCCTCCTCGGCCAGCGCCACCTTCAGCGCCAGGATGAAGCGTGACAGCTCGCCGCCGCTGGCGATCTTACCGAGCGGCGCGAAATCCGCGCCGGGATTCGTGGAGATCAGGAATTCGACCGCGTCGATGCCGCCGGCCCCCCAACGCTCCTCGGGCAGCCGCGCCACCGACGAGCGGAACCTAGCCGCATCCAGCTTTAGCGGCGCCAGTTCGCCCGCCACCGCCGCATCAAGCCGCAAGGCCGCCGCCGTCCGCGCCGCCGACAAGGCCTCCGCCCGCGCGCGATACTCGGCCGCGCCCGCTGCGGCTGCCGCCTCCAGCGCCGTGATCCCCGCCTCGCCGCTCTCGATCGCGTCCAGCTCGCCGCGCATCGCCAGCATTCGCCCCGGCAGGTCATCGGCCGCGCACGCATGCTTGCGCCCCGCCGCGCGCAATTCGAACAAGCGCGTTTCGATCCGGTCCAACGCCATCGGGTCATGCCACAGCGCCTCCGATGCACGACCCATCCGGTCCTCGGCCTCACCCACCTCGATCACCGCGCGGTCCAGCGCGGCCAGCGCCTCGGCCAACAGCGCATGCTCGCCCGCGATCCGGTCCAGCCGCCGTGCCGCCTGACGCAGCGCGGTCAGCGCGTTGTCAGACCCGGCCCACAAAGCCAGCAATTCCGCCAGATCTCCGGCCAGCCGCTCGCCCTTCTGCATTGCGGCGCGGCGGCCAGCGAGGTCGTCCTCCTCGCCGATTTCGGGGGCCAGGGCGACTAGTTCGGCCAGATGCGCCAGCAGCAGATCGCGGTCCTCTGCAATCCGCGCCAGCCGCGCCTTGGCCCCCACCAAGGCGTCGTCCGCAGCGCGCCAGGTCGCCCAGGCCGAAGCCACCGCGCCGCTGTCCGCGCCATACCCGCCAAACGCCGCAAACCGGTCCAGCAGCGCGCGATGCCCGCGCGGATTGAGCAGCCCGCGTTCATCATGTTGCCCATGCAATTCCACCAGCGCCGGCGCCAATTCGCGCAACAGCGCTGCCGCCACCGGCTGATCGTTGACGAAAGCCCGGCTCGCGCCGTCGGGTTTCATCTGGCGGCGCAGGATCAGCGGCTCACCCGCCTCGATGGCGATACCCGCATCCTCAGCAATCGCCGCCACCGCCGCCGGCAAAGTGCCAAATTCGAAAACCGCCGAAACGCTGGCCCCATCGGCCCCGGCGCGGATCAGGCCGCCTTCTGCGCGCGCGCCCAGCACCAACCCCAGCGCGTCGAGCAGGATCGACTTTCCCGCCCCGGTCTCGCCCGTCAGCACGCCCAACCCGCGTGCGAACACCAGGTCCAGCGCCTCGATCAGCACGATGTTGCGAATAGATAGGCGGGTCAGCATGTTCGCGGAGTGTTCTAGCGCAAACAGCCGAAAAAAAGCAATCCGGCATCTCGCCAGCATCGGCCCGGCATCTGCCAAACCGGCGGTATCCGGGGCATTTCACCCCGCCATCAAGCGACAAACTGCGCCCGCAATGCTCAACAGCCATAGCGCGGCGATGGCGAAATGCTCGGCAACGATCGGGGGGACCGCGAATCGCTACCCGCCCGCTCCGCGAAATGCCACCGCCTGCGCATAGGATAGCGGCCGACAGGACAGTGGGCGGGCATCATCGGCAAAATCATGGTTGTGGCAGCTTACCCCGCGCGCCCTGCCCGCCGGCTAAGCGTTGCGCACTTGGAAACGCCTAATCCGCCAAGTCCTCGAACGGTGGCTCCACCACTATCGCATCGGCCAGTGTCATCCGGTCCAGCATCGCTGCCATCTCATCGCGCAGAGTCAGCATCAGCCCGCGCAGCCGGCAATCGGCCTCTGGCAGGCAATTGGGGCAATGCTCATAGGCGTTGCGGCTGGCACAGGGCACCAGCGCCAGACTGCCCCGGGTCAACCGGATGATGTCGCCGTAACGGATATCGCACGGGGCCAGCGCCAGCTCATACCCGCCCTCACGCCCGCGATGCGAGATCACCAGCCCCTCGCGCACCATCTCCGACAGGATCACGGTCAGGAATTTGCGCGGGATATTCTGCGCCTCGGCGATAAGGTCGAGCCGCATCGCCCCCTGCTGCCAATGGTCAGCCAGATGCTGGAGGGCGCGGATAGTATAGCGGGTCTTTTGCGACAGCATAGGCGGCAAGACTCCGGGGGCAACCAAGGAGGCGTGGTTATCGCCTCACGCGAGCCCTTGAGTCAACCAATCCCAACCGCAATGGTAGAAAACCGCGCAGCAAACTATTCGGCGCGCGCACCCGGCGCATCTTTCTTCATCAGGCGGAACGCCTTGGAATACCACTCGCTACCCGGATAATTGCTGCCCAGTACCGCGGCGTTCTTCTCGGCCTCGCTGGGGATGCCCAGCACCAGGTTGGTTTCGACCAGCCGGTACAGCGCCTCGGGCGTGTGTGTGGTGGTCTGATATTTCTCGACGACATTGCGGAACCGCAGTTCGGCCGAGAGCCACCGGCCCTCCCGCTCATAAAACCGCCCGACATCCATCTCCTTGCCGGCCAGATGGTCCGACACCAGATCTATCTTCAGCCGCGCATCCTCGGCATAGCGGGTATCAGGATAGCGGCGGATCACGTCGTTGAGCGCGCTCAGCGCCTGCAACGTGTCTTTCTGGTCGCGGGTAACGTCGCTGATCTGCTCGTAATAGCATTCGGCGACGAGGTAATAGGCATAGGCCGCGTCCTTGTTACCCGGATGGATCGTCAGGAACCGCTGCGCCGCCTCGACCGATTTGGTGTAATCGGCGGCCTTGTAATAGGCAAAGGCACTCATCAACTGGGCGCGGCGGGCCCAGGGCGAATAGGGATGCTGGCGTTCAACCTCGTCGAACAGCGCGGCGGCGGTTTTGGAATCGCCCTCATCGAGCCGGGCCTTAGCCGCCAGATAGAGCGATTCGACATCATGCGCGACATAGGCGGTGTCCTTCGCCTTGTTGCCATGCCCGGCGCAACCGGCGGTCAACGCCAGCACCCCGGCCGCACTGGCCAGCGCGGCAAGCCGAATGAAGCGATGAAACGGGCCGGAGACGGCGGGCGATGCAGGAGCGGTACCAGTCAGCATGCGCCGCCTATAACCAGCATCCCCCCGAACGCCAAGGGAAAGGCGTGAAGCCCGCTCGCTTAGAAAGCCTGTGCCATCCCGCTCCCCCTCCCGACCTCCCACAGTGTGCATCCTGGATGGGAGGTCGGGAGGGGGCGCGGGATGGCACAGGCTGCGCCCCCTAGGTCGCCAATCCAATAGACTTGGGATGGCACAGGCTTCTTGGCCGGCGGCCACAAAGGGCCGTAATCAAACGACTGACAACCACGCCGCCTGCCTTGCACGCCCCGGCCCGCGCACCTATGCCGCGCGCATGGCTGAAGATCTGTTCGCATCGCCCCGCGCCCTCTCCGAGGAGACCTATGATGGCTCGGCGATCGAGGTGCTGGAGGGGCTGGAGCCTGTCCGTCGCCGTCCCGGCATGTATATCGGCGGCACCGATGAGCGCGCGCTGCACCATCTTGCCGCCGAGGTGCTCGACAATGCGATGGACGAGGCGGTGGCGGGCCACGCCAGCCGTATCGAGGTGACGCTGGACGAGGACGGCAGCACCGCGGGCCGCATCACCATCACCGATAACGGGCGCGGCATTCCGGTGGATGAGCATCCTAAATTTCCCGGCAAATCCGCGCTCGAAGTGATTATGACCACGCTGCATTCGGGCGGCAAATTCTCCGGCAAGGCCTATGCGACCAGCGGCGGCCTGCACGGTGTCGGCATATCGGTGGTCAATGCCTTGTCGGTGCGCACCCGGGTCGAGGTGGCGCGGGGTCGCGAGCTGTTCGCGCAGGAGTTCAGCCGGGGCATCCCCACCGGTGCGCTGCAAAAGCTCGGGCCTACCCCCAACCGGCGCGGCACCAGCGTAACCTTCACCCCCGACCCCGAAATCTTTGGCGACGATGCGCGCTTTAAACCCGCACGCCTGTTCCGCCTCGTCCGCTCCAAGGCGTATCTGTTCGCCGGGGTCGAAATCCGCTGGAAATGCGCCGCATCGCTGGCCACCAGCGACGTGCCGGCGGAGGCCACCTTCCAGTTCCCCGGCGGCCTTGCCGACCACCTGACCGAGCAACTGGGCGCGCGCGAATGCGTCACCACGCAATTTTTCAGCGGCACGCAGGACTTTCCCCCCAATGCCAATGGTGAGAACAATGGCCGCGCCGAATGGGCCGTCGCCTGGCCGCTATGGTCGGACGGCGCTTACAGCTATTATTGCAACACCATCCCGACCCCCGATGGCGGTAGCCATGAAGCCGGCCTGCGCGCCGCGCTGACCAAGGGCATTCGCGCCTTTGCCGACCTTACGGGCGTCAAAAAGGCCAAGGACCTCGCCCCCGAGGACGTGATCACTGGCAGCGAAATGATGCTCAGCCTGTTCATCCGCGACCCCCAATTCCAGAGCCAGACCAAGGACCGCCTGACTAGCCCCGAGGCCGCGCGGATGGTGGAAAACGCGGTGCGCGACCATTTCGACCATTTCCTGACTCACAATATGGAGCGCGGCAAGGCGCTGCTCGCCCATGTCCTCGAACGGATGGACGACCGCCTGCGCCGCAAGGCGGAGCGCGAAATCAAGCGCAAAACCGCCACCAGCGCCCGCAAACTGCGCCTGCCCGGCAAGCTGACCGATTGCACCGGCGAGGGCGCAGGGATCAATGGCGCCGAGACCGAACTTTTCATCGTTGAGGGCGACAGCGCCGGGGGATCGGCCAAACAGGCGCGCGACCGTAAGCTCCAAGCGATTCTGCCGATCCGGGGCAAGATCCTCAACGTCGCCAGCGCCACGATGGACAAGATCCGCGCCAACAGCGAAATCGCCGACCTCGCGCTGGCGCTGGGCTGCGGGATGCGCAAGGACTGCAACCCGGACAATCTGCGTTATGACCGCGTCATCATCATGACCGATGCGGATGTAGACGGGGCGCATATCGCGACGCTGCTAATGACCTTTTTCTTCCAGGAAATGCCTGAGCTGGTGCGGCGCGGGCACCTGTATCTGGCCCAGCCACCGCTGTACCGCCTGACTTGCGGCAAGGAAAACGCCTATGCCCGCGACGACGCCCACCGCGCCGAGCTGGAAGCGGGGCCGTTCAAAGGCAAAAAGGTCGAGGTCGGGCGGTTCAAGGGGCTGGGCGAGATGAACCCCGGCCAATTGCGCGAAACCACGATGAGCCCGGCGACGCGCGGCCTGATCCGCATCACCCTGCCGGTCGAGTACGAAGGCCGCGCCGCCGTCAAAGACTTGGTAGAACGCCTGATGGGCCGCGACCCGTCGCAACGCTTCATGTTCATCCAGAACCGGGCCCGGGAGATCGATCCGGAGATGATCGACGCTTGACCATCCGGCACGGCGGCGCCCCTCTTCAAGCCCCCATCACATCCATGTGTAGATAGCGCAAAACTTGGCGCGCGATCCGCCATTTGCCATCGTCACAGCGGCGATAGCGCTCGAAATAATGGCCATAGCCATTGTGTCCCGGATGCGCCGCCAAGTCCCTATCCGCGCCCATCCGCACCCGGTCGTTCAACGCCCAGATCACCTCTGCGCCAAGGCCATCGGCATCGAACACCATCTCCGGGTTGTGCACCTGATGCGCGGTAATAGCTCCCTCGATGCAACTGCGGACATAGGCGACCACCGCGTCGCGCCCCTGCGTCACCCGCCCGCCGCATTGGCTGCCGTCCATCACCACATCCTCGGTAAATACATCGGCCCAGCCCGCCCAGTCCTTGGTATCCATCAGCCGGCAATAGCGTGCCTTCAATTCGCAAATCGCCATCCAGTCGGCAAAATTGGCATCCATTGTCATCCCCTCCCAAACACTTGACGCTTGCGGCGCTGCACCGCACAATCTACCCGTTTAACCAACCGCTTAAATCACAGGAACCCGCCCCCATGCAGCGCTTTGAAGGCACCAGCAATTACGTCGCCACCGATGACCTCAAGGTTGCGGTCAACGCGGCGGTGATGCTGCGCCGGCCGCTGTTGGTCAAGGGTGAGCCCGGCACCGGCAAGACCGTACTGGCGCATGAAATCGCGCAGGCGGTGGGCGCGCCGCTGATCGAATGGAACGTAAAATCCACCACCAAGGCGCATCAGGGCCTGTATGAATACGATGCGGTCGCCCGGCTGCGCGACGGCCAGTTGGGCGATGAGCGCGTTCACGATATTTCCAACTACATCCGCAAGGGCAAGCTGTGGGAAGCTTTCACCTCGCCGCAACTCCCTGTCTTGCTGATCGATGAGATCGACAAGGCCGACATCGAATTCCCCAACGACCTGTTGCAGGAACTCGACCGGATGAGCTTCGACGTGTATGAGACGGGTGAGCGCATCGCCGCAAAAGAACGCCCGATCGTCGTGATCACCAGCAACAATGAGAAGGAATTGCCTGACGCATTCCTGCGCCGCTGTTTCTTCCACTACATCAAATTCCCCGATCGGGTGACGATGCAGGCGATCATCGACGTCCACTTCCCCGGCATCCAGAAAGTCCTCGTCAGCAAGGCGATGGAGATGTTCTACGAACTGCGGGAAGTCCCCGGCCTCAAGAAAAAGCCCAGCACCAGCGAATTGCTCGACTGGCTGAAGCTACTGCTGAACGAGGACATGCCGCTGGACGTGCTGCAAAACCGTGACCCGACCAAGGCGATCCCGCCGCTGCACGGGGCGCTGTTGAAGAACGAGGCCGATGTGATGCTGTTTGAGCGGCTGGCGTTTATGGCGCGCAGGCAGGGGTGACGGGGCCAGCACGGCCCGGCGGCACGCTTTGCCGCGATCCGGGCCCGGCTGGAGGCATTCGAGCCGGCTGCGGGCTGGCACTCGCACATTTACGAATTCGCCCTGTTCACGTTCAAGCAGGGGTAGGCGTGCCTGTTTGGCGCCCTGATGCTGACCCTGTTGCTGGCGACGCACCTGTTTTACCCTAGCCATACCGCGCTCGCCCGATACGATTTCCTCACGATTGCCGCGCTGATGCTGCAAATAGCGATGCTGGCGCTGCGGCCTGAAACGCTGGAGGAGGCGCGAGTTATTCTGGCCTTCCACATCGCGGGCACCATCATGGAATTGTTCAAGACCGCGCATGGCTCATGGCAGTACCCGGAGGTCAGCGTGCTGCACATCGGCGGGGTGCCGCTGTTCTCGGGCTTTATGTATGCCTCGGTGGGCAGCTATATTGCGCGGGTTTGGCGGATATTCGATTTTCGCTACAGCCACTTTCCCGCGATGGCCCCGGCTGCGGGGTTGGCGATTGCCATATATGTCAATTTCTTCGCGCACCATTGGCTGATCGATATGCGCCTGCCGTTGTTCGCGGGGATGGTGTGGCTGTTCCGGCGCACCAACGTCCATTTCCGCAACTGGCGAGCGAGGCGGCATATGCCGCTGCTGGTGGGCTGGGGGCTGGTGGCGCTGTTCATCTGGTTTGCCGAGAATATCGCCACCTTCTCGCACGCCTGGGCCTATCCCAGCCAGTCGCGTGGCTGGGCGATGGTGCCGCCGACAAAGCTAGGCGCGTGGTATTTGCTGATGTACCTGTCATTTATGCTGGTTGCGGTGATCCATCCCCCCCGGCCCGTCGACGGAGATTGAGATGACCTACACCGGCCAATGCGCTTGCGGCGCCGTCCATTTCACCATCACCGCTGCGCCCATCGCGGTGCGCCAATGCTGGTGTCGGCGGTGCCAGAAGATGGCCGGCGGCGGCCCGGCGCATAACGCGATGTTCCCAACCGAGGCGCTGACCATCACCGGACCGGTCGCGCATACCGGCTATACCGCCGACAGCGGCACCGCGATCCATTGGGATTTCTGCCCGACCTGCGGCACGCCGCTGCTCGCCTATGCCCCGGTCGCGCGGCCGCATCTGCGCGCGGTGCGGCTGGGCGTGCTGGATCAGCCCAATGACCTTGCGCCGCAGATGGTGATCTGGACCGGCGAGGCGCCGGCCTGGGCAGTGTTCGACCCGGCCATCCCGCAATATCCCGCCGCACCGCCCGCGCCCGCGCCAAAGGCCAACTGACATGCCCGCCCCCTATACCGGCGGCTGCGCCGGCGGCGCCGTCACGCTCCACATCGCGGCCGAGGCGTTCGGCGCGAGCCAGTGCTGGTGCCGCAATTGCCAGCGCATCTGCGGCGGGGGCCCGGCGCATGTCGCGATCTTCAAGGCCGGGGACCTCGCCATCAGCGGCGCGTTGCGCACCGCCACCGGCACCGCCGACAGCGGCAATGCCACGCATCTTAATTTCTGCGCCGCCTGCGGCACCCAGATCCACGGCGGCAGCGCCGCAGTGCCAGAGTTGCTGGCGGTCCGCCTCGGCGCGCTGGACGAACCGCACGGGCTCAGCCCGAAAATGATCCTGTGGACCAGCGAAGCCCCGCCCTGGGCCGTGTTCGACCCGGCCCTGCCCCAATTCGCCACCCAGCCCTCGGGTCCGGCCGAATAATGCTGCTCAACTTCCTCGACGAATTACGCGCCGCCGGCATCAACGCCAGCATCAAGGAGCATCTGGTCCTGCTGGAGGCGCTCGACCGGCAGGTGATCGAGGCCACGCCCGAGGCGTTCTACTACCTCGCCCGCGCCACCTTCGTTAAGGACGAGGGCCTGCTCGACCGCTTCGATCAGGTGTTCGCCCGCGTGTTCAAGGGTATCATCAGCGATTATGGCCAGGCCCCGGTCGACATCCCCGAGGATTGGCTGAAAGCCATCGCCGAACGCTATTTCAGCGAGGAGGAAATGGCGAAAATCAAGGCGATGGGAAGCTGGGACGAGATCATGGAGACGCTGAAAAAGCGGCTTGAGGAACAGCAAAAACGCCACAATGGCGGCAACAAGTGGATCGGCGCCAACGGCACCAGCCCCTTCGGCAACAGCGGCTATAACCCCGAGGGTATCCGCATCGGCGGTGAGGCGACGCATGGCCGCGCGATCAAGGTATGGGAAAAGCGCGAATTCGCCAATCTCGACAGCACAGTCGAACTGGGTACGCGCAACATCAAGGTAGCGCTGCGCCGGTTGCGGCGGTTTGCCCGCGAGGGCGCGGCGGAGGAGCTGGACCTCGACGCCACGATCGCGGGCACCGCCAAGCAGGGCTGGCTCGACATCCATATGCGCGCCGAAAAACGCAATGCGGTCAAGGTGTTGCTGTTCCTCGACAATGGCGGATCGATGGACCCGCATGTCAAGCTGGTCGAAGAATTGTTCAGCGCCGCGACCGCCGAATTCAAGAACCTCGAATTTTTCTATTTCCACAATTGCCTGTACGAAGGCGTGTGGAAAGACAACCGCCGTCGCTTCTCGGAGCGGACCAGCACTTGGGACATTCTCCACAAATACGGCCATGATTACAAGGTCGTATTCGTCGGAGACGCGGCGATGAGCCCCTATGAGGTCAGCCACCCCGGCGGTTCGGTCGAACATTTCAACCCGGAGGCGGGCAGCGTCTGGCTGGAGCGGGTGACCACCACCTACCCGGCGACGGTATGGCTGAACCCCACCCCGGCGCAGCATTGGGACTATTCGCAATCGACCAGGCTGATCCGCGATCTGGTCGGCGGATCGATGTACCCGCTAACCCTCGGAGGCCTCGACGATGCCATGCGCGAGCTGACCCGCAAGAAGCATTAGAACGACGCTCAGGTCGGCGGCTTCATCGGCATCGGCGCATAGGAGACATGCTCGTTAACGATCAGAAACTTGCCATCCTTGCGCTGATACACGTCGGTGAAGCGGAATTCGGTCGGTTTGCTGCCCCCGCCGCTCAGCGTCGCCTGCCCGGACACGACAAAACCCTTGGGGCCGAGCATCTGGATCTTGCGCGCCTTCACCGCGATCGCGGAAAATTTCGCGCCGGCGAATTGCTTGTCCAGCGATTGCCACTTGTCCCACGACGTTACCAGATCGGGGAATGACGGATCAAAGCCGACGATGCCCTGGTCATACAGCGCGTCCATCTTGGCGGCATCGCCGGAAATCCAGGCCGCCTGGGAGGCATCGGCGGCAGCGGCAGCCTCCTCGGGCGAAACCATCTGGCCGCCGTGGCGGTGGTGGCACCCGGCCAGAGCCAGTGCGGCAAACGAAATCAACAGCATCCGGGGTTTCATGGCAGTCCCTCCGATCGACAAGCCGCCGCTAAGCATGCGGCGCGCGGCAACAGACGTAAAGTCACCGCGCGCCATGTCAACGCTATCTATCGGTCAGGCGGCAACGCGCCGCATTGCTGGAACTTTGGGCTTTTGCGCGGCGACATAAAACCAGTCGCCCTGCCCCACCAAAGGCCCCAGCTTGGCCAGCGGCGCAAACACCGCGGCGTAGGCCAGCCGCTTGGGCATCCGCATCAGCGTCGATGGCGCGCCGAACGTATAGGCCAGATCGATATTGTGATGCTCGACCGCGCCGACCTCGAACCCACCATTTTCCAGCATCGCGGTCATCGTGTTGACCGAGAACTGGTACAGATGGTGCGGCGGCTCGGGGTGCGGCCAATAGTTGAGCTTGCTGGCCAGACCATAGGATGCACGCGGGAACAGCCCGTCGATATTGGGCGTCGACATGATCAACCAACCGCCCGGCTTGAGCAGGCGATACGCCTCGGCAATGTCGCGCGATGGGTCGGGCACATGCTCGATCACGTCGAACATCGTCACCACATCGCAGCTGTCAGAGGCGTGTTTGGTGTCATGGATGCTGCCGGTTTCGATCGGCAGGCCGGTCTCCTGCGCGGCGAATTTGGCGGAATTCCTGGCCAGCTCGATGCCGGCGCATTCAAAGCCATTGTCGGCGGCAAGCCCGAGGAACTGCCCGGTGGAACAGCCGATATCGACCAGCATGCCCTCCTTCGCCACCTTGCGGACAAACGCCAGATGCTCGGCGGCGCATCGGGCGATGCGGCGGTAATGCAGGCTGGTTTTGTCGCGCAATTCGGTGTGATAATCCTGATCGGGCGCGGTATAGAGCTCCTGGATACTGTCCTGAGTCGGCGGGTTCTGAATATACACCAGTTGGCACGTATTACAGGACACCAGCTTGTAGGTGTTGAATTCAAACACCGGGGTGCTGTTTTCATCGTTGCAACAATTGCATCGCGACATCGTTCCGACTCCTTGGTGTCCGTCCGATGATGTAACCACGCGGCAATTGTTCATGCAAATTCGGTAACCATCAATCGTGATCCCGGAATGGGACAGCCGGGCCGCGAAATCTCAGCGATAGATTAATAGATCTGCTACCGTCTCGCCCCAGGCTGCTTCATCCGCGCGCGCCGCCGCATCGAGATCGCCCGGCTCGGCCCCGGCATCATCGACCCATTCGCGCAAGCCCGGCCCGCCATTGATCACATCGATCGCAAGCCGCCCGAACGCATATTCATACGGAAAATCGCGCCACAGGGCATAGTCCGGGTGCAGCCGCCGGATCGCCTTGAACGCCAGCGCCTGCATCCGCCACGGGCGAAACCGTGCGTGATCATAGAACTCGCCCTCGGCATGGATCATCAGCGCGCTGCACAGCTGCCCGGCGTGTTTGTGAAAGGTCGGCTCGAACCAGCAGGGGCGGATTGCCGCACCTTCCAGCCAAGCCGGCGCCAATCGCGCCATCTCGGCCAGCACCGCCCCGGCATCGAGGTCGGGCGCACCGAACAGCACCTCCAGCGGCCGCGTGGTGCCGCGCCCCTCGCTCAGAGTGCTGCCCTCCAGCATCACCGTCCCGGCATAGGCGCGCGCCATATTCACATTGGCGGCATTGGGGCTGGGATTCACCCAGATGCGATCCTGGGGCCAGCCAAACCCCGGCCCCTCGGGCGCCCAACCCTCCATCGCCACCACCCGGTAATCGACATCGAGCCCGAAATGCCGGATGAACCAATGCCCCATCTCGCCCAGAGTCAGTCCATGCCGCATCGGCATCGGCCCGGCGCCGACAAAGCTCTCCTGACCCGCCAGCAGAGTTAGCCCCTCGACCGGCCGCCCCGCCGGATTGGGCCGATCGAGCACCCACACGCTCTTGCCGGTGCCCGCACAGGCCTCCAGCAGGTACAGCAGCGTGGTCACAAACGTGTAGATCCGGCACCCCAGATCCTGCAGGTCGAACAGGAACACGTCGGCGGTGTCGATCATCGCCGGCGTTGGCCGTCGCACTTCGCCATAGAGGCTGAACACCGGGATGCCGAGCACGGGGTCGATGGCATCGCCGCTCTCGACCATATTGTCCTGCTTGTCGCCCTTCAGCCCGTGCTGCGGACCGAAGGCGGCGGTCAGGCGGATGTCGGGGCATGCCGCCACAGCATCCAGCGCATGCGTCAAATCCGCCGTCACCGAGGCCGGGTGAGCCACCAGAGCCACGCGCGTGCCGATCAACGATGCCCGCAATTGTGGCTCGCTGAGCAGCCGGTCTATGCCAAATTTCATGGAGCCTCCGCCGCCGCAATCGCCAAAGTGAACCCGGCGGAATCATGGAAATCGGGCTTGGCGGCGGGGTGATGCAGCGCCCAATAGCTGAGGTGCCCGCCCCGCTCCTCAATCACCGCGCACAGCCCGGCTTTGCTCGCCCCTGCCAGAACGCCCGATGCCAGATCAACCTCGCACCGCGCCGCCACACCATCCTCCGCGCCGGCACTGCTGCGGATCGCGGGCGCCGGCATCGGGGCCTCGGCCATGCCCTCGCGGTAGGCGGCAAAGCGGTACGCCGCCCAATCCTGCGACGGCGAAAAATTACACTCGCGATAGGGCGCGCCGTCACTGGCCAGAAACAGCTCGAAACACGTATGCTTCCACAGCCCATCGGCCCGCGCATGCCGGCCCGCTGCGCGCGGCATCACTACCGACTCCGCGCGCGCAATCTCCCAGCGCAAACGCACGCCGCCAGCCTCCGCGCGCCAGACAACCTGTACCCCGCGCACATGCAGCGGCGGGGTGGCGGGGTGGCACAGCAGCGAAAATTTACCCAAATGGTCCTCGTTCATGCTAGGCGCCCCGCTACCGCGCCCCGATCGCCAGAGTCACGATAAATCCCAGAGTCACGATAAATCCCAGAGTCTTGATAAACCAGAGTCACGACAATTATGACCCAATACCAATCCGCCCTGCTGCGAACCCTCGACGAACGCGGCTATCTGCATCAGCTTACCGACGCCGCCGGGCTCGACGCGCTGGCGGCCAGCCAGATCGTCCCCGGCTATATCGGCTTCGATCCCACCGCGCCATCGCTGCATGTCGGCAGCCTGGTGCAGCTCATGCTGCTGCGCCGGCTGCAGCAGGCCGGGCACAAGCCGATCGTGGTAATGGGCGGCGGCACCGGCAAGGTCGGCGATCCCTCGGGCAAGGACGAAAGCCGCAAGTTGATGACTGCCGAGGTCATCGCCGCCAATATCGCGTCACAGCTTGGCGTGTTCGCGCAATTCCTCACCTTTGGCACCGGGCCCACCGATGCGATCGTGGTCGATAACAATGATTGGCTCGGCAAGCTCGGTTATGTCGATCTGCTGCGTGAGGTTGGTCCGCATTTCACCATCAACCGCATGCTGACCTTCGATTCGGTGAAGCTGCGCCTTTCCCGTGAGCAGCCGCTGACCTTCCTCGAATTCAACTATATGATCCTTCAGGCCTATGATTTCCGCGAGTTGGCGCGGCGCCATGGCTGCCGCTTGCAGATGGGCGGATCGGACCAATGGGGCAATATCGTCAGCGGAATCGAGCTCGGGCGCCGGATGGACGGGCTGGCGCTGTTCGGGCTGACCACACCGCTGCTGACCACGGCGGATGGCAGCAAGATGGGCAAGACTGCGGGCGGCGCGGTGTGGCTCAATGCCGATCAGCTGCCAGCTTATGATTTCTGGCAATATTGGCGCAATTGCGATGATCGCGATGTCGGCCGGTTCCTGCGGTTGTTCACCGATCTGCCGATGGACGAGATCGCGCGGATGGAGACGCTGGACGGCGCCGGAATCAATGCCGCCAAGCTGGCGCTGGCCAACGCGGTCACCGCCATGGCGCATGGCGCGGACGCGGCGCGGGCCGCCGCCGCCACTGCCGCCGCGACGTTTGGCGGGGCCAGCAACGGGGCGGGTATTGGCGCCGATCTGCCCGTGTTTACCATTCCGCCAGCAGGTCTTGGCATCATCGACGCGCTGGTCGGCATCGGTTTCGCAGCCAGCCGTGGCGAGGCCAAACGGCTTCTGGCGGGGGGCGGCGCGCGGCTCGATGGCGGGGCGATCACCGATGAGACGCACCACATCTCCCCCACCCCCGAGGATCAGCGCATTTCCTCCGGCAAAAAGAAACACGGGATACTGCGTCCGGCCTGACCCGCCCGCGTAACTCGCAATTTACCGTTTGTTTGCCAATTTCCAGCATAAGGCGCCTTCGTTCCAACGAAGGGTCAAGAACAATCATGCCGGTTGGCGCGCAACTTTCCGTCACAGATTTTCGCCAGTCGGCGCGTCATCCGGTCAATCTGCCGGTAATCGCAGAGCATCGCCGCCTGGGCGACATCAAGCTGGAGATCATCAACCTCTCGGCGCATGGCTTTATGGTGGGGGATCCGGCCGGGCTGAGCCGGGGTGAGCGCATCACTATCCGCCTGCCGCGCCTGGGTATGATCGAGGCGCATCTGATCTGGGCCTCCGAGGGCCGCGCCGGGTTCCAGTTCGAACGCATCATCCGCGCCGACGATTTCGCCGCGATGATCGAGGGCATCCAGCCGAACCCCAAATTGCGCCGGGACCGGTAAAGATCGGGGCGGCAGTCGTCGCCTGCCGGAGAGACGAGCAATCTGACCAATCATGCTTGGCAAGCCAGCCGTCACCTGCCATTCGCTGAAGCGTGACCAAAGCCAGAGCCTTCCCACCGACCTCCCCGCTCCATATTCCCGATTTCCGCCGCTTCTGGCTGGCCCGCTGTTGCTCGGTGATTGCGACATCGGGGATGGTCGTGATCATCGGATTTCAGCTCTATGATGTCGCCCGCCGCACCTATGGCATGAGCATCAGCCAGGCCGCGTTTCAGCTGGGCCTGCTCGGCTTCGCGCAATTCGTGCCGCTGTTCCTGCTGACCCCGGTGGCAGGTGTGGTGGCGGACCGGTTCGACCGGCGCCGCGTCGCCGCCATCGCCATGCTGATCGACACTGGAATCGCGGTGATCATGGCGCTGGCCACGCGCGCCGACGCGCTGACCCTGCCGCTGATTTTCGCGCTGGCGGCCGCGCATGGCATGGGGCGGGTGTTCATCGGCCCCTCGATCAGCGCGATCACCCCTAATATCATCCCCACCCCGCTGCTGCCCAAGGGTATCGCACTCAGCTCGATTGCGATGCAGATCGGGACCATCGGCGGGCCGGCCCTGGCGGGGCTGTTATTCGCACAAAGTCCGCAGCTACCCTATTGGAGCGCGGCGCTGCTATTGTTGGTCGGGATATTCGGCCTGTTGCGCATCCGCCCGCTGCCTGCGTTGGCATCGAACCGCGCGGTGCATCCGCTGCGCCAGATGAAGGACGGTTTTGCCTATGTCGCGTCGGAGCGGTTTCTGCTCGGCTGTGTGACGCTGGATCTGTTCGCGGTGCTGCTGGGCGGGGCGACCGCGCTGCTGCCGGTATATGCGCGCGATATCTTGCATGTCGGCGCGCAAGGTTTGGGGCAGATGCGCGCGGCGCCGGCGCTGGGCGCTTCGCTGGTGGCGCTGATCTTCGCGGTGCGCCCGCTGGCCAGCAATGTCGGGGCCAAGATGCTATGGGCCGTGGCGGCCTATGGCGCGGCGACCATCGGCTTTGGTCTGTCGCGCAATTACGCGCTGTCGCTGGCGATGCTGGCGGCGCTGGGCGCGGCAGACATGGTTTCGGTCTATATCCGCAGCTCGCTGATCCAGCTGCGCACGCCCGATGATCGGCGGGGCCGGGTGTCGTCGATTTCGGGACTGGCGATTTCCGCCTCGAACGAACTGGGCGAGATGGAATCGGGGGTCGCCGCCGCGTTGTTCACTGCGCCGGGTGCGGTTGTATTCGGCGGCGTCGCTGCCATATTGATCACCGCGATCTACGCCTTCGCCTTTCCGGAAATCCGCCGCGCCCGCAGCTTTTCCGCCGTATCGGAGACTATGCCATGAAAGCCACATCGATCCTCGCCACCATCGGCGGCACCCCGCATATCCGCCTGACGCGGCTTTTCCCCGATGCCGAAGTATGGGTCAAATGTGAGCGCGCCAACCCCGGCGGGTCGATCAAGGACCGCATCGGCCTGGCCATGATCGAGGCGGCGGAGGCCGATGGCAGCCTGAAGCCCGGCGGCACGATTATCGAACCGACCAGCGGTAACACCGGTATCGGCCTTGCCATGGTTGCGGCGGTGAAGGGTTACAAGCTCGTCCTGGTCATGCCCGAATCGATGTCGATCGAGCGTCGCCGGCTGATGCTGGCCTATGGGGCCAGCTTTGACCTGACGCCGCGGGAAAAAGGCATGAAGGGCGCGATTGAGCGCGCCAAGGAGCTGGTCGCGCAGACCCCGGGCGCCTGGATGCCCCAACAATTCGACAATCCCGCCAATATCACCGCTCATGTCCACACCACCGCGCAGGAGATCCTGAGCGATTTTGCCGATACGCCAATCGACGCGCTGATCACCGGGGTCGGCACCGGCGGGCATCTGACCGGCTGCGCCGAGACGCTGAAGAAAGTGTGGCCGGGCATGCTGGCCTATGCGGTGGAGCCGACCTTGTCACCGGTAATCTCAGGCGGGCAGCCGGCACCTCACCCGATTCAGGGCATCGGCGCGGGCTTTGTCCCCACCAATCTCCACACCAAGGCAATCGACGGCGCGATCCAGGTTGACCCCGCCGCCGCCAAGGATTGGGCCCGCCGCTGCGCCACCGTAGAGGGCATGCTAGTCGGCATTTCGAGCGGGGCGACACTGGCCGCCATCGCGCAGAAGCTGCCCGATCTGGCGCGGGATGCGCGGGTGCTGGGCTTTAACTACGATACCGGCGAGCGGTATCTGTCGGTGCCGGATTTCCTCCCGGAATGAGCACGCTCGAACGCATCGACTATGCCGATGGCACCACTGCGTTGACCGGTTGGCTGGCACGGCCGGTTGGCACGGCGAAGGCGGCGGTGCTGGTCTTCCCAACCATCGCCAATGTCACCCACTCCATAGTACGCCGCGCCGAAATGCTGGCGGCAGAGGGCTATCTCGCGCTGATCGGTGATTTCTATGGCGAGCCGGTTGCCGATTTCGCCGCCTCGATTCCCCTCGCGCACAAGCTGCGGGCCGATGTCGATGCGTATCGCGCCCGGCTGATCGCAGCGCTCGCGGCGCTCACCGCAATCCCGGAAGCCAAGGGGCTACCGGTGGCGGTCATCGGCTATTGCATGGGCGGTCAGGCGGCGCTCGAAGTGGCGCGCAGCGGGGCGGATATCGCCGCTGCGGTCAGTTTTCACGGCCCCCTCAACACGGGCCGCGCCGCGTTGCCCGGCGCGATCAAAGCCCGCCTGCTGATCTGCCACGGCGATGCCGACCCGCTGGTGCCGCGCGCACAAGTGCTGGGCTTTTGGGAGGAAATGGACGGCGCCGGCGCCGACTGGCACTTCCACTCCTACGCCGGCGTCCTCCATGGCTTCACCGAGCCCGGCAGCGATGCGCGCGGCATGGCGGCGCTGGGCTATGATGCCAGCGCGGACCGCCAGAGCTGGGCCGCCATGCTCGGGTTGTTCGGCGAGGTTTTCGGATAAAGCCCTAGCCGAACGCCTCCGCCGGCAACGCCATCATCGCCTCCGCCCCGGCCTCGATCTTGCGGCGCAAGGCCCCCGCATCGGGCAAAAACCGCTCGGCATAGTACCGCGCCGTAATGAGCTTGGCCTCGTAGAAAGCCTTATCGCCTTCGCCCGAAGCAAGGCCCGCCGCCGCCACCTTACCCATGCGCAGCCACATCAGCCCCAGCGCCACAATCCCGGTGATCGTCATATAGGCATAGGCCCCCGCACCGGCATTGTTGGGATGACCCTGCGCATTTTGCATCAGCCACAGCGTCGCCGCCTTCAGCTCGCCATTGGCCTTGGCGACTTTCCCGGCAATCGCCGTCAGCCCCTCTGGCGCGCCGGCGCATTCGGCATCGACCTCGGCAAAGAATGCCGCAATCGCGCGTCCGCCGTTGCCGCCCAGCTTGCGCCCGACAAGGTCCATCGCCTGAACCCCGTTGGCGCCCTCATAGATCATCGCGATCCGGGCATCGCGCACAAATTGGTCCATGCCGTTCTCGACGATATAGCCGTGCCCGCCCCAGATCTGCTGCATATCGGTCGCCACCGCATAGCCGCGGTCGCTGCCATAACCCTTGATCACCGGGGTCAGCAGCCCGATCATGTCGTCCGCCGCCGCACGTTCCTCAGCCGTCGCCGCCGCATGCGCCAGATCCACTTGCAACCCCAGCCACAGCGCCAGCGCGCGCAGGCCCTCGATCGTTGCCTTGGCATCCATCAGCATCCGCCGCACGTCGGGGTGGACAATCAGCGGATCGGCCTTTTGCGTCGGGTCCGCCGAACCAGTCAGCGCCCGCCCCTGCCGCCGTTCCTTGGCATAGGACGCGCCGTTCTGATACGCGACCTCGCCCTGCGCCACGCCCTGCAACCCCACGCCCAACCGCGCCGCGTTCATCATCACGAACATCGCGGCCAGGCCCTTGTTCTCAGGCCCGACCATCCAGCCAGTCGCTCCATCATAATTCATCACGCAGGTGGCATTGCCGTGGATGCCCATCTTGTGCTCGATCGCGCCGCAGGAGACCGCGTTGCGCGCGCCCAGCGTGCCGTCCTCATTGACCATCACCTTGGGCACCAGAAACAGCGAAATACCCTTCGACGATTTGGGTGCGCCGGGGGTTTTGGCCAGAACGAGATGGATGATATTGTCGGTCAGGTCATGCTCGCCCGCCGAGATGAAGATCTTTGTGCCGGTGATGGCGTAGCTACCATCCAGCTGCGGCACCGCGCGGGTGCGGATCAGGCCGAGGTCTGTGCCGCAATGCGGTTCGGTCAGGTTCATCGTGCCCAGCCACTCGCCCGCCACCATCTTCGGTAAATATTTGGCCTTGAGCGTATCCGATCCGGCGACGGTGATCGCCGCGATCGCGCCGTTGGTCAGGCCCGGATACATCGCGAACGACTGATTCGCCGCCGCCAGATATTCCTCGAACACGAAGCCCATCACATGCGGCAGGCCCTGCCCGCCCTGCGCCTCGGGTACCGACAGCGCGCCCCAGCCGCCTTCGCGGTATTTTCCAAAGGCCTCGCGGAAACCGGCGGGAGTCGAAACGCTGCCATCGGGATGGCGGGTGCAACCCTCGGCATCGCCCGACAGGTTGAGCGGCGCCGCGACCTCCTCGCAGAAGCGCGCAGCCTCCTCGATTACCGCGTCGGTCAGGTCGGTCGTCGCGCTCTCGAAGCCCGGCAGATGCGCGAAGGATTCGAGCCGCAGCACCTCATTGAGGATGAATTTGGTGTCACGGGTCGGGGCCTGATAGATTGGCATGGCGGTGTCCTTTGGTCAGGTGGTTTATGGCAGATCGAGCTGCTCGATCCGCGCGACAAATCCGGCAAGTTCGGCAATGGCGCCGTCTATGTCGGCGCGCTGACGGGTCAGCTGGACGAGCCGTTCGCGGCATTTACCCAGCGCCACGCGGCGCTGCTCGACCCGCCCGTCGCCCAGATCATAGAGGTCGATCATCTCGCGGATCTCGCCAAGGCTGAAGCCCACGTTGCGCGCGCGGATGATCCACGCCAACCGCGCGCGATCTCGCCGCGAGTAAATTCGCGCCGCGCCGGCCCGCCGCGGTGCGATCAGGCCTTCGTCCTCGTAAAACCGCAGTGCGCGGTGGGTGACGGCAAATTCGCCCGCCAGTTCGGCTATCGTGTATCTCTCCCGCGCCCGGGCATCGGGCAGGTCGACATGCGCCCCCGGGGGCGCAGAATTGGAGGGAGCGTAGACCACCCCGTCGAAATAGCTTCCCTTTACGTAAACGTCAATCCGTAACCGGCACCAGCATGTCACCGTCCAGCCGCCGATAGAAACAGCTCACCGCCCCGGTATGGCAGGCCGGCCCCGCCGGATCGACCATCAACACCAGCGCATCCGAATCGCAATCGACGCGAATCTCCCGCACCCGCAGGAAATGCCCGCTGCTCTCCCCCTTGAGCCACAGCCGCCCGCGCGACCGCGAGTGGAAATGTGCCAACCCGCTGGCGCGCGTCTTGGCCAGAGCCTCCGCATCCATGAATGCCACCATCAGCACCGCGCCGCTGACGGCATCCACCGCAATCGCGGTCAACAGCCCCGCCGCATCGAAGCGCGGCACGAAGGTGGCGGCGCCATCCGCCGAAACAGTAGGTTTATCGGACATTCGGCGTGTTCCCCGTCATCGGCCATCATCATCGGCGATGTTGCAGGATAACCACATATGCGGGCCAAAATCCACCATCGGGCGCAATGCCGCTTATCAATTCCGCATTTGAATGACATTGCATCGTCAGCGGCCTTTCAGGGTCCGCCAGCCGAACCATCGGCGCTTCATGCGTCAGGGTTCAGGGAAAATGCAGTCAGGCACCAAGTGCCGGCTGTTCCATGAGGGACAGGTGGGCATCTGCTATACGCAGGCGCCATTCGGACGCGGCGGATTGGCCCTGTGCCAGTCCGCGCGGCAGAAACACCCACGATTTTCGTCAGAAAAGCGCCCGTGGCGAACGCTACGGGCGCTTTTTTGTGCTTGCGCAGTTTTTTGTGCCCTCACCGGATAAAACCCGTAAAGCGGTCCGCGCAATGCACGACGTGAGGGACGCCGACGATGACCCCAATCCAGACCACCCGGCATTTCATCAATGAGGCCGAAGAATCGATGCTGCATGAGATGCGCGTGCTGCGCCGGGCGCAGCGGATGCACCTGCACAACGCGCCGACGCCGGTTCCCGGCACGACCAACCTGACCGTCGGCCAGCGCATCGCCGATACGGTGGCGGCCACGATGGGATCGTGGCGTTTCATCATCATTCAGTCGGCGCTTTTGCTGGCGTGGATCGCGCTGAACATCACCGCCTGGGTTCAGCATTGGGACCCGTATCCGTTCATCCTGCTCAATCTGGCGCTGTCATTCCAGGCGGCCTATGCGGCCCCCTTCATCATGATGAGCCAGAACCGCCAGCAGGACATCGATCGCGAGGCCGCCGAAAGCGACTACAAGATCAACATCAAGGCCGAGCTGGAGATCGAGCTTGTCCACCAGAAGCTGGACCATTTGCGGGAGAGCGAGATGCTGCAACTGACCGGCGCGGTTGCCGAGCTGACCCAGCTGCTCCACGACACCCGCGCCGAACTGACCCAATTGCGCGCCACGCGTACCTAGAGAATGATGCGATAAACCAGAATAACATCATGCTCTAGAGTCTTTGTTTTCGCATCGTTTAATGCCAAATAGCGGTTCCCACTTTTGGGTAAGATGCTCTAAACTGCGGGGAGCACGCCGCCGGCCACCCGCGCGAAACACGCGACCCGCACCCGCTCCACCCCGGCGGTGCGCAGCGCGGCGATGCAGGCGTTGCTGGTCGCGCCGCTGGTCAGCACATCGTCGACCAGCACCACCTTCGCCCCTGCCAGCCGCGCCGACCGGCGGGGATTCGCGGCGAACGCCCCGTCCAGCACTGCCGCCCGCGCCTCCCCACCCAATCCGCCCAGCGAAACCGTCCGCCGCCGCCGCACCAACGCATCGACGACCACCGCCGCCCCGGTCAGCCCGGCCAGCTCGTCCGCCAGCAGCGCCGATTGATTGTACCCCCGCCCCCACAACCGCCAGCGATGCAGCGGCACCGGCACCAGCAACCAGCCCCCGTTCAGCCAGCCCTCGTCCAGCCAGCCCCCGTCCAGCCAGCCGCCGCCGACCTGCAATCGCGCCGCCATCATCCGTGCCAGCAAAGGCGCCAACGCCACCCGTCCGCCATGCTTGAACGCCAGCACCAGCTGCCGCGACGCCTCATTATACAGCGTGGCAGCGGCGATCCCGTCATGCGCCGGGGGCTGCGCGGCGCAGGCGACGCAGGTCATGCCGGCCGCGCGCCCATCGATAAACGGCGCCTGACACAGGCGGCACGCCGGGCTCCCAGGAAACGCCAGCTCACCCCAGCACGCGCCGCACAGCCCCCCGGCCTGCGCCAACCACCCGCCGCATAACGAACAGCGCGGCGGATAGATCAGGTCGATCACCGGGCTTAGCCCTTCGGTCAGGGCGTCGCGCAGGGCCATCGCGTCACCATAGCCAGCCCGCCCCGCGCCGCAAGTTCTTGCGCATCCCCGCCCGGCGCGGCAGGGCGCTGATGTGAATGCGCCCGCCCCACCGCTGATCTTCGCCCCCGTCCGGCGCATTGCAGCGCGCCGTCGGATGCTGGCGTTGCAAACCCGGTCCAATGCCGCGCGCTATATCGCCGATGACATGGCCGAGGATGTCATCGAGCGGCTTGCGTTCCTGCGCCACGCGCCGGCCCGCGCGCTCCTGATCGGCGACACCACCGGCGCGCTTGCCGCGTTTCTTGCGCCGACCTGCGAGGTGATCCGCGCCGATCCGGCGGGCGGCCCGGGCCTGCTGGCGCTGGACGAGGAGCGCCCGTGTAACGTCGGCCCGTTCGACCTTATCGCCAGCCTTGGCACGCTCGATACCGTCAACGACCTCCCCGGCGCGCTGATCCACCTGCGCGCCGCCCTCGGTGCCGGGGGCCTGCTGATCGCCACCTTCATGGCCGCCGGCTCGCTGCCGGTCCTGCGCAGCGCCATGCTCGCCGCGGACGGCGACCGCCCGGCGCCGCGTCTGCACCCGATGGTCGATGTTCGCGCCGGCGGGCAATTGCTGCAACGCGCCGGGCTGGCGAACCCGGTCGCCGATGCACGCGGCCTCGATGTCAGCTTCCGCAGTCTCGCCGTGCTGATCGCCGATTTGCGGGCGCAGGGCCTCACCAACGTGCTGGCCCGCCCCGGCCCCCCACTAAGCCGCCATCAATACGCCGCAGCCAAAGCCCATTTCGTCAAAGCCGGCGACGGCCAGCGCACCACCGAACATTTCGAAATCCTTACTCTCAGCGGCTGGCGCTAGTTTCTGTTGTCGCATCGCTTAATGCCAAAAACCGGTTCGCACTTTTTGCCATCACGCTCTAACCCAACGCCGCCTGCGCCGCGGCCAGCCTGGCAATCGGCACCCGGTAGGGCGAGGCGCTGACGTAATCCAGCCCAACCTTCTCGCAGAACGCGATCGAGGCCGGATCGCCGCCATGCTCGCCGCAAATCCCCAGTTTTATGCCCGAACGCGCCGCGCGCCCACGCTCTGCCGCCATCTCGACCAATTGCCCCACACCCTCGATGTCCAGACTGACGAAGGGATCGCGGGCATAAATTCCCTGCTCGACATAGACGCCCAGAAACCGCGCCGCATCGTCGCGCGATACGCCCAGCGTGGTCTGGGTCAGGTCATTGGTCCCGAACGAGAAAAACTCCGCCTCCCCGGCGATCTCGCCCGCCATGAGCGCGGCGCGCGGCAGTTCGATCATCGTGCCGACCTGATAGGACAGCACGCGTGCCTTGTCGGCAAACACCGCTGCCGCCGTCCGGTCAACCAAAGCCTTGAGGATCGCCAATTCGCGCCCCGTCGCCACCAGCGGGATCATCACCTCTGGCACCACCGCTGCACCGCTGGCCTCGGCCACGTCGCAGGCCGCCTCGAAAATCGCGCGCGCCTGCATCTCGTAGATTTCGGGAAAAGTGATCCCCAGCCGGCAGCCGCGATGCCCCAGCATCGGGTTGAATTCATGCAATTCGCCAGCCCGCCGCTTCAGCCGGTCCACGCCCACGCCGATCGCGCGCGACAGCTCGACAAAGTCATGCTCCTCATGCGGCAGAAACTCATGCAGCGGTGGATCGAGCAGGCGAATGGTCACCGGCAATCCGGCCATGATCTCGAATATCGCATGGAAATCGGCGCGTTGCTCGGGCAGCAATTTGGCCAGAGCGGCGCGGCGCCCGCCCTCATCCTCGGCCAGAATCATCTGGCGGACGGCGGAAATCCGGCCCTCGTCAAAGAACATATGCTCGGTCCGGCACAGGCCCACGCCCTCGGCACCGAATTGCCGCGCCATCCGGCAATCCTCGGGCGTCTCGGCATTGGCACGCACCTTCATCCGGCGATGCCGGTCGGCCCAGCCCATCAGCACCCCGAAATCGCCCACCAGCTCGGGCTCGATCGTCGCCACCGCGCCGGCCATGATCTCACCCTTGGCGCCGTCCAGCGTGATAATATCGCCTTCTTTCAGCGCCCGCCCGCCGATGGTCAGCGTCCGGCTCGCCATGTCGATCGACAGCGCCGAGGCCCCCGACACGCAGGGCCGCCCCATCCCCCGCGCCACCACCGCCGCGTGTGACGTCATGCCGCCGCGCGCGGTCAGGATGCCGCGCGCCGCATGCATGCCGTGGATGTCCTCAGGGCTGGTCTCGACCCGCACCAGGATCACTGCCTCGCCGCGCTCGGCCCGCGCCTGCGCCGTCTCGGCATCCAGCACGATCGCCCCCGACGCACCCCCCGGCGATGCCGGAAGCCCCTTGCCCAGCAGATCGCGCGGCGCGTTGGGATCGAGCGCCGGGTGCAGCAACTGGTCCAGCGCCATCGGATCGATCCGGCGCACGGCGGTCTTTTCGTCGATCAGGCCCTCACCGACCATATCGACCGCCATCTTCAGCGCGGCCTTGGCGGTCCGCTTGCCGCTGCGCGTTTGCAGCATCCACAGCGCGCCGCGCTCCACAGTAAACTCGATGTCCTGCATGTCGCGATAATGCGCCTCCAGCAGGTCGAACACCTGCGCCAACTCGCCATAGGCGGCGGGCATCGCCTCCTCCATGCTCAGCGGTTTCGCCCCCGCCCGCTCACGCGCCGCCCGGGTCAGATATTGCGGCGTGCGGATGCCGGCGACGACATCCTCGCCCTGCGCATTGACCAGCCATTCGCCGTAATAGGCCCGCTCACCGGTAGCCGGATCGCGGGTGAACGCCACGCCGGTGGCGCTGGTATCGCCCATATTGCCGAAAACCATCGCCTGCACATTGACCGCCGTGCCCCAGCCGCCCGAGATATCGTTCAGCCGCCGGTAAACCTTGGCCCGGTCCGAATCCCAAGAATCGAACACGGCCGCAATGGCGCCCCACAGTTGCTCATGGACATTCTGCGGGAACGGCCGGCCCAGATCGCGCGCGACCAGCGCCTTGTACTGCGCCACCAGCGCGCGCCAATCCTCCGCGCCCATCTCGACATCGGTGAAGTAGCCCTTGTCCTCCTTGGCGATCTCCAGCGCGTCCTCGAACGCATGGTGATCGAGCCCCAGCACGACATCGGCATACATCTGGATAAAGCGCCGGTATGAATCCCAAGCAAACCGTGCGTCGCCAGATGAAGCTGCCAGCCCCTCCACCGTGGCATCGTTGAGGCCCAGGTTGAGCACCGTATCCATCATGCCGGGCATCGAAACCCGCGCGCCCGATCGCACCGAGACCAGCAGAGGCTCCTGGGGGTCGCCAAACGCCTTGCCCACCGCGCTTTCGATATGCGTCAGCGCCGTGGCCACATCGCCGCGCAAGGCGTCGGAGAAATTGGCCCCCTCCGCCAGATAGCGCACGCATTCCTCGGCGGTGATGGTAAAGCCCGGCGGCACCGGCAGGCCGATTCCCGCCATCTCGGCAAGATTCGCACCCTTGCCGCCCACTACGTTTCTGTCGCGGGCGCGGGCATCATCATGCGCGGCACCGCCGCCAAAGGTATAGACTTGCTTCACCGGATAAGCCCCTTGGAATGTCGGAGTGTTTTCGGGTGAGGTGGAACACTGAACGACTCGGGAACGTCAGTCACCGCAGGTGAAAACACGAAAAGCACTCTAGCCGTCGATCCGGCTAAAATCGGCAACTTTGTGCACTGCAGCACGAAAGCGGTCAAGCAGCACCAGCCTTGCGCTGCGGATGGCGGGGGCGGGATCGTTGACCGTCACGCCTTCGAAAAACGCATCGATCGGCGCGCGCAAAGTGGAGAGCGCCGCCATGGCCCTGGCGAAATCCTCGGCATCGATGGCGGCGGCGGCACGCGGCTCGGCAGCGGCGAGCGCGGCGATCAGCGCGGCCTCGGCAGGCTCGGCTGGGTGCGCGGGCGCACGGCGCAGTTCGGCGTGCTGGCGGGCGGCCTCGGCGACGCCCGGATCGTCGACCATGGCCAGCGGGTCTTCCTCGCCGGTGGCGGGGATTGCGACTTCGTCGGCCTTCCAGCCCTCCTTCTTGAGGATATTCGCCGCGCGTTTGTAGCCGGCCAGAAGGTTGGCGCCATCGGGGGTGGTGATGAAGGATTGCAGCGCGTGAACGCGCGCAAGAAGGCGGACAAGATCATCCTCGCCGCCAAGGGCAAATACGGCGTCGATGAGGTCGTGGTGGACGCCGGCTTCGCGTTGCCGGACCTTGAGGCGGTCTACCGCAAATGCCAACAGGGCATCACAACGATCTTGAAACCACGGGCCGCACCCGTCGAGCGCATGCATGAGAAGTTCCCGATAGGACACGCGCAGGCCGTTTTCGAGCACGAGCGCCAAGACGCCCAACATGGCACGGCGGAGCGCAAACGGGTCTTTTGAGCCGGTGGGCCTTTCGTCGATAAAAAAGAAACCTGCCAAAGTATCCAGCTTATCCGCCAAACTAACCGCCACCGTCACCGGCGCAGTCGGCACATCATCGCCCTGCCCCACCGGCTTGTAGTGATCGCGGATGGCATCGCACACCGCATCGTCCAGCCCCTCGGCGCGGGCGTAATAGCCGCCGATCACCCCCTGCAATTCGGGGAATTCGCCGACCATTTCGGTCACCAGATCGGCCTTGCACAGCTCCGCCGCCTGCCGCGCCAGCGCTGGGTCGCAACCGGGCACGATGCCCTCGCTCGCCAGCCATTCCGCCAGCTTCGCCACCCGCGCCACCTTGTCAGCGACGGTGCCCAGCTTCTCGTGAAACACGATCCGCGACAGGCCCCCGGCATGGTCCGCCAGTGACTTCCTGCGGTCCTGCTCCCAGAAAAACCGCGCGTCCGAAAGCCGCGCCGCCAGCACCTTGCGGTTCCCCGCCACGATGCTCGCCCCGCCATTCTTCGCCGCGATATTGGCCGTGCAAACAAAGGCATCGGCCAGCTGCCCCGCCCCATCCCGGCAGATGAAATACTTCTGGTTGGTCCGCGCGGTCAGCTGGATAACCTCAGGCGGCACCGCCAGATATTCGGAGTCAAAGCGCCCCAGCAGCGGCACCGGCCACTCGGTCAGCCCCGCATTCTCGACCACCAGGCCCTCGTCGGCCACCAGCACCAGCCCCGCCGTCTCGGCCGCCGCCGCCGCGCCCGACCGGATCAGGGCCTCCCGCTCGGCATGATCGACGATCACATGGCAGGCGCGCAACTTCTCCTGATAATCCTCCGCCCCGCCGATGGTGATCGCGCCGGGATGGTGAAAACGGTGGCCCAAAGTCACCCGCCCCGCCGCGATGCCGTCCACGCTGCATTCCACCACCTCGCTGCCCAGCAAAGCCACGATCCCCGACAGCGGCCGCACCCAGCGCAAGCTGTCGCTGGCCGCAGAAGCCGCGCCCCAGCGCATCGATTTAGGCCAGGCAAAGCCGCGAATGATCGCCGGGATCGCTTCGGCCAGAAGATCGGCAGTGGCGCGCCCGGGGCGTTCGGCTATCGCAAACCATACGCCATCGCGCTCTACCAGATCGGCTTTCGCTAGCCCCGTCTTGCGCAAAAACCCTTCAAGCGCCTGCTCTGGCGCCGATGTGCGGGGCCCCTTGGCCTCCTCCCGCGCTGCCTCGGTCGCCAAAGGCAAATCCCGCGCGATCAGCACCAACCGGCGCGGCGTCGACCACACCGTGACCCCGCCAACCGCCAGCCCCGCCAACCCGGCGCGGAAAAGCTTCTCCAGCTCGGCGCGCGCGCTGGCCTGCATTCGCGCGGGGATTTCCTCGCAGCGCAACTCCAGCAGAAAGTCGCTCACGCCGTCCACCCCGGAAACCGCGCCTGCCAGTCGGCCTCGTTCTTGCCGATCCACGCGGCGCAGGCGCCCTTGGCCAGATCACGCACCCGGCCCATGTAGCTCGCCCGCTCCTGCACCGAAATCACCCCACGCGCCTGGAGCAGGTTAAACAGGTGCGACGCCTCGATTGCCTGATCATAGGCCGCCAGCGGCACCCCGGCATCGATGCAGCGCGCCGATTCCGCCTCGGCCCGGGCGAAGCCCTCGAACAGGGCGCCGGTGTCCGCCACCTCGAAATTGTACTTCGAATGCTCCTGCTCGTTCTTCAGGAACACGTCGCCATACGAAACGCCAGCATCGTTGAACCGCAGGTCGTAAACCCGGTCCACCCCCTGAATATACATCGCCAGCCGCTCCAGCCCATAGGTCAGCTCGCCCGCGACCGGCTTGCAGTCGAAGCCGCCCATCTGCTGAAAATAGGTGAACTGGGTCACTTCCATCCCGTTGCACCACACCTCCCAGCCGAGGCCCCAGGCGCCCAGCGTCGGACTCTCCCAATCGTCCTCGACGAAGCGGATGTCATGGGCCAGCGGATCGACGCCAATCGCGGCCAGACTGTCCAGATACAGCTCTTGCAGGTTCGGCGGCGAGGGTTTCAGGATCACCTGATACTGGTAATAATGTTGGAGCCGGTTGGGGTTCTCGCCATAGCGCCCATCGGTCGGCCGGCGCGAGGGCTGGACATAAGCGGCGCTCCACGGCTCCGGCCCCAGCGCGCGCAGGGTCGTTGCCGGGTGAAAGGTGCCCGCGCCCATCCGCATGTCATAGGGCTGAAGGATCAGGCAGCCCTGCGCGCTCCAGAACGCATGGAGCCGCAAGATCATCTCCTGAAACGACAGGGGGCGGGAGGTGGGCGCGCTCATCCCCCGCGCCTTTGACCCAAGCGCCCGGACGGGTCAATGCCCGGCGCCGCTTTGACGCGCGCAAAACATCAACCTGGTCTTCGGCAAGTCTGGTTATCGACTGAGGCGCTTTGGCTCTATATATGCGGGCCATGAGACATATCACCGCCGTCCTGCTCGCCGTTACGACCACGCTGTGGGCCCCCATTGCCATGGCCGACGCGCCCCCCCTTACGGCAAAGTTGCCCGCTGCAAAGATCATTGCGCATCCGGCGCTGTGGAAAGTCAGCAAGGGTGCCACCACAATCTATCTGTTCGGCACGGTCCATGTATTGCCGGCGGGGGTGGATTGGCAGTCGCCAGAGCTGACTGGCGCGGCGGACAGCGCCGATCAGCTGGTCACCGAAATCATCGAGCAAAGCCCCGACCAGATGCGCGCCATCGTCACCGCCAAGGCGATGCTGCCGGCCGGCCCGACATTGCGCGCGATGCTGACCCCCGCCGAGCGCCGGGCGTTTGAGCGCGCGATGGTGAAAAACGCGCTGCCGGTCGCCGCGTTTGACCGGTTTCAGCCGTGGTATGCAGCGGTTGCGCTGTCCACCTTGCCCCTGCTGCATTCGGGATACGATCCGGCCAATGGCGCCGATGCACAACTGGCCAACCGCGCCAAGGCGCATACCCAAACCCACGAGGCGCTGGAAACCGCCGAATATCAGCTCGGCCTGTTCTCCTCGCTGCCGATGGTTCAGCAAAAGCGCTATTTGCGCGAGGTGGTCCGGTCGCTGCCGCATATCAAGGGCGAGCTGGGCCAGATGATCGCCGCGTGGGAGGCGGGGGATGCGCTGCGCCTCGCCCGGCTGATGAATGCCGACGAGGATGACCCGGCGCTGCGACAGGTGCTGCTGGTCAACCGCAACAAGGCGTGGGCGGCGTGGATTCGCGCGCGGCTAAAGAAACCGGGGACGGTGTTCATCGCGGTGGGCGCCGGGCATCTGGCCGGGCGTGACAGCGTGCAGGATCAGCTGCGCGCCCTGGGCATCGCCGCGACCCGGGTGCAGTGAGGATGCGCGCGGCGGCGGCGCTGGCGCTGCTGCTTGCCGGCTGCGCGCCAAAGCCTTTGCCGGCGCATCCGGCCTTGTGGGAGATTGCCGGGCCGCATGGCGCGCATGGCTGGCTGTTCGGCACGGTCCATGCGCTGCCCCGCCCGGTCGATTGGCGGACGCCGGCGGTGGCGGATGCGCTGAGCCATGCCGATGTGCTGGTGGTCGAGGTTGCGGGGCTGCGCGACGATGGCGCCACCGCGCGGGCCTTTGCGGCGCAAAGTTCAGCGCCCGGCCTGCCTGCACTGGCCGATCGCCTGCCGGCTTCGTTGCGGCCCGCCCTCACCGCATTGCTGGCGCGCGGGCATGGCGATCCCGCCCGCCTCTCGGGCCTCAAAACCTGGGCTGCCGCGATCCGTCTGGCTCAGATCAGCGAAGCCGGCGAGGATAGCGGTAATGGCATAGACCGCGCGCTGCTGACGCAAAACACCGGCAAGCCTGTCGCCGAACTCGAAGGCGCGGCGGCCCAGTTCGCGCTGTTCGCGGCGTTGCCCGAGGCCAGCCAGCGCGCCTTGCTGGCGCAAGTGGTGCGCGGCGCCGCCACCGCCGATGCCGACGCGCAGGTCCTCGCCGAGGCGTGGCGCAACGGCGATATGGCCGCGATCACCGCACAAACCGACGCCCACAACGGCACTGGCCTGCTGGCCGACCCGGCCCTGCGCGCCGCGCTCTATACGGGCCGCAACCAGCGCTGGGCGACCACCATCACGCGCGACCTCACCGCCGGCCAACGCCCCTTCGTTGCGGTCGGCGCAGCGCATATGGCCGGGCCCGAGGGCCTCCCCGCGCTCCTCGCGGCGCGTGGCTTCACCGTCCGTCGCACGGAGTAGGCTTGCATTGCGCGCCCAATGCCGCTACCGGCGCCCGCTTCCCGTCATGGTCATCCCTGGAGGCGTGACGGGAGGGATGGGCGCAGATCGGCGCCTCCCCGATATACCAAATCCAGTTTTCGAAAGGCAAGACCATGAGCGATACGCTTACCCTGCCGGCCGAGGCGCGTGAACGGGCAGGCAAGGGAGCCTCCCGTGCCCTGCGCCGCGAAGGCCGCGTCCCAGCCGTGATCTATGGCGGCAATGAAGCCCCCATCTCGATCCACGTCGAAGCCAAGGAGCTGGCCCGCCAGCTTGGCACCGGCCACTTTCTCAACTCGATCGTGGAGATCGAGCTGAACGGCAAAAAGCTGCGCACGCTCCCCAAGGACGTTGCCTTCCACCCGGTTTCCAGCCGCGCGCTGCACGCCGATTTCCTGCGCCTCTCGGCCGATTCCAAGGTCCATGTCGAGGTTCCGGTGATCTTCGTCAACGAACTGGCGTCCCCCGGCCTCAAGCGCGGCGGTGTGCTCAACATCGTGCGCCACGAGCTGGAGCTGATCTGTGAGAGCGACAAGATCCCTGATGACATCTCGATCGATGTCACCGGGCTCGACATCGGTGCCTCGATCCATATCAGCCATGTGATGCTGCCGGCAGGGTCCGTCAGCGCGATCACCGACCGCGATTTCACCATCGCCACCATCGTCGCCCCATCCTCGCTGAAGAGCGAAGAAGGCGACACCGCCGTCACGGCGGCATAAGGCGACGCGAAAGCCCCTCCCGGTTGTGGGAGGGGCTGGGGTGGGCCGGATCCAAGCGCTGCTTATGCCGCGCCCATCCCCAGCCCCTCCCGCAAGCGGGAGGGGAGCACGCGTGCAGCTCTGGGTCGGCCTCGGCAATCCCGGCGGGCAATATGCGCTGAACCGGCATAATGTCGGGTTTATGGCGGTCGATGCCATCGCGGCGGTTCATGGCTTTGGCCCGATCTCCAAAAAGTTCTCGGGCTGGGCCCAGGATGGCCGTATTGCGGATGAGCGCATCATCGTGCTCAAACCCGCTACCTTTATGAACGAAAGCGGCCGCGCGGTGGCCGAGGCTTTGCGCTTCTTCAAACTGGGCGTCGAGGCGCTGACCGTGTTCCATGATGAGCTTGATCTGGCGCCGATGAAGGTCAAGGTGAAGCAGGGCGGGGGCACCGCCGGGCATAATGGCCTGCGCAACATCGACCAGCATCTGGGCCGCGAGTTCCGCCGGGTCCGGCTCGGCATCGGCCATCCGGGGCACAAGGACCGGGTCACGCCCTATGTGCTGGGCAATTACGCCAAGGCGGAGCAGGACGCGCTGGCCGACATGCTGGGCGCGGTCAGCGCCGAGGCAGCATGGCTGGCCAAGGGCGACGATGTGCGGTTTATGAGCGATGTGGCGCTCAGATTACAGGATTGAGAAGCGGTATGGGTTTCAAATGCGGTATCGTCGGACTGCCCAATGTAGGCAAATCCACGCTGTTCAACGCGCTGACCGAAACGCAGGCGGCGCAGGCGGCGAATTATCCGTTCTGCACGATAGAGCCCAATGTCGGCAATGTCGGCGTGCCCGATGCGCGGCTGGATGCGCTGGCCGCGATCGCGCATTCGGCCAAGATTATCCCGACCCAGCTGGGTTTTGTCGATATCGCCGGGCTGGTGCGCGGCGCGTCCAAAGGTGAGGGGCTGGGCAATCAGTTCCTCGGCAATATCCGCGAGGTGGACGCGATCATCCATGTCCTGCGCTGCTTTGAGGATGTCGATATCCAGCACGTCGAAAACCGCGTCGATCCGGTGTCGGACGCCGATACGGTGGAAACCGAGCTGATGCTGTCCGATCTCGAAAGCCTCGAAAAGCGGGTACCGGCGGCGCAGAAAAAGGCCACGCAGGGCGACAAGGAGGCGAAGATCGCCGCCTCTGTCCTCGGTCAGGCGCTGGACCTGCTGCGCGAAGGCAAGCCAGCCCGCATGACCAGGCCCAAGGACGAGGAGGAGGCGCGGGTCTTTGCGCAGGCGCAATTGCTGACCGCCAAGCCAGTGCTGTATGTCTGCAATGTAGAGGAAACCGCCGCCGCCGAGGGCAATGCCCATTCCGCCGCGGTCTATGCCAAGGCCAAGGCCGAGGGCGCCAATGCGGTAATCGTCTCGGCCGCCATCGAATCCGAACTGGTCGGCATGGAACCCGAAGAACGGATGGTGTTCCTGGAGGAAATGGGCCTCCACGAAACCGGCCTCGCCCGCATCATCCGTTCGGGGTACGATCTGCTGCACCTGATCACCTTCTTCACCGTCGGGCCAAAAGAGGCGCGCGCCTGGACCGTCACCGCCGGGGCCAAGGCACCGCAGGGCGCGGGCGCGATTCACTCCGACTTCGAGCGCGGCTTCATCCGCGCCGAAACCATCGCCTATGCCGATTACATCGCGCTGAACGGCGAAGCTGGCGCGCGCGAGGCGGGCAAATTGCGGCAGGAGGGCAAGGAATATCTGGTGCAGGACGGCGACGTGATGCACTTCAAATTCAATGTGTGAGGGTAAAATGAGCCAGGCAACGACCCCCGATGGCCATTATTACGAGGACATTACCCCCCGAACCATCGAGCGTTTTGGCGCCTACAAGGTCACCCGCGCCGAGGTGATCGAATTTGCCGCCAAATACGATCCCCAACCCTTCCATCTCTCCGACGAAGCCGCCGCCGCCACCCATTTCGGGCGCCTCGCGGCCAGCGGCTGGCATACTTGCGCGATGACCATGGCGATGGTCGTGGCGAACATGAAAGCCAAGCGCCATGTCGGCTATGGCGCGCCGGGGATCGAGGATCTGCGCTGGCTGATCCCGGTCTACCCCGGCGACACCCTGCGCTGCGAATGCGAGATCCTCAGCAAGCGCCGCAGCGCCTCGCGTCCCGAAATTGGCCTGTTCCGCATGGCCACCAGCGTGTTCAACCAGCACGATCAGCCGGTGATGCGCTTTACCAGCACGGGCATGGCGGCGGTGCGCGATCCCGCCGCGCCCTAACGGGGCCGTTTACGACACGCAGGTCAGCGCGCCGGTCTGTTCATAGACCACCCTATCATGCTCATCGCGCAGCCTGGCCCGCGCGCGCAAAGCGCCCCCCACCACCGGATCGGCCATCGGCTCGATATGCAGCGAATAGGCCTTGCCGACATAATGCTGCCACGCGCCATTTATCAACGCCGGGCCTCCCGGGTCGGAGGCCAACACCACCAGCCCATCATCCAGCTTCAGCACCGCGCGCCGCGCCGTCACCACCAGCACCACATTGCCGGGCGCGCTGTCGGCGCGAAACGCGCATTGCTGGCGCAGCATCTCCTTGGCGGTGAGCTCGCTGGCGGTCATGGCCTGCGGATGGATCGGCTGGGGCGGCGGAAAGTGGTTCTGCGCCGCCTTGACATAGGCGACCGCGCGCGCATCCTTCTCGGCCTGCTCCTGCGGGGTGGGCGCGTGATGGCAAGCAGCCAGCGCGCCCACCAAGGCCGGCAGTGCTATCGCCGCCCGAACAGCTTTTCGATATCGGCATGCGCCAGCTTCACCCACGTCGGTCTCCCATGATTGCATTGGCCGGAGCGCGGCGTCGCCTCCATCTCGCGCAGAAGCGCATTCATCTCCGCCACCGCCAGCAGCCGCCCGGCCCGCACCGACCCATGACAGGCCATCGTCGCCAGCACCGAATCGAGCCGCTCGCCCAGCAGTAACGCGCTGCCATCCACGCCAGTTCCATTGGCCGTCAGATCATCGGCAACATCGCGGACCAGCGCCTCTACGTCCCCCCCGACCAGCGCGGCAGGGACACTGCGCACCAGCAGCGCCGAAGGGCCGAACCTTTCGATTCCGAGGCCATGTGCCGCCAGAGCCTCTGCCGCCGCCTCGACCCGGTCGCAGGCTGGCTCCTCAAGCTCGATCACCTGCGGCAGCAACAGCGCCTGCGCCGCGCCAAGCCCCTGCCCGGTGCCGGCGGCGCGCAAGCGTTCGAGCACGATGCGCTCATGCGCGGCATGCTGATCGACGATGACCAGGCCATCCGCCGCCTCGGCGACGATATAGGTCCCCGCCACCTGACCGCGCGCCGCGCCCAGCGGAAAGGCGATGTCGGGCGTATCCCTGGCGATCTCGGCACGCGCGGAGGGGGCAAGATCGCCGTGGTTCCGCAACGGAGCGGCATAGGCCTCGCTCACCCGGTTGCCCTGCGCCGGCGCGGCATAGCGTGCGAACAGGCTGTCCAAACTTGATGCCGGCGCAACCGGTTCGGCCCGCCAACGGCCCATCGCCGCCGCCGAGGCGCTTTGCGCGCTCCTCCCGCCGCCATTGTCCAGCGCATGACGCAAGCCCGAGACGATAAACCCCCGGATCAGCGCCGGATCGCGAAACCGCACCTCGGTCTTGGCGGGATGGACGTTCACATCGACCTCGCCCGGCGGCACGCTGAGGAACAGCGCCAGCACCGCATGCCGGTCCCGCGCCAGCATCTCGGCATAGGCGCCGCGCACTGCCCCCACCAGCAGGCGGTCCTTCACCGGGCGGCCATTGACGAACAGAAATTGATGATCGGCCACGCCGCGATTGAACGTCGGCAACCCGGCCACGCCGGTCAGTCGCAACTCACCCTCCGCCGTGGGCCGCGCCAGATCGATCAGCACGCCATCCTGCGCCAATTCGCGCGCGATGATCCGCGCCACCCGCGCCGCCTCGCCCTCGCCCGCCTGTACGGCCAGCACGCGGCGGCCGTCGTGCTCGAAGGTGAAGCCGATGTCGGCCCGCGCCATGGCCAGCCGCCGCACCACATCGAGGCAGGCGGCATATTCGGAGCGGGCAGAGCGCAGGAATTTGCGCCGCGCCGGCACGCGGGCAAACAGGTCCTCAACCCGGATGCGCGTGCCCGGCGGCAGCGCAGCCGGCCCCTCGCCGGTCAGGACGCCATGGTCGACAATTCCGCGCCAGCCCTCGTCAGAACCGCGCACCCGGCTCTCCACCGTCAGCCGTGCCACGCTGGCGATCGAGGGCAAAGCCTCGCCGCGAAAGCCCATCGTCACCACCTGCTCCGGCCCGCCATCTTCGCCGATCAGGCTCTCGGGCAGCTTCGACGTGGCATGCCGTTCCAGCGCCAGCGCGATGTCGGCGGGCCCCATCCCGCAGCCATCGTCGGTCACCTCGACAGACGCCAGCCCGCCCTCGGCGATGCAGATGGTGATCTGGGTGGCGCCGGCGTCGATCGCATTCTCGACCAGTTCCTTCAGCGCCGATGCCGGCCGCTCCACCACCTCGCCCGCCGCGATGCGGTTGACCAGGGCTTCGGGCAGGCGGCGGATGATGGGCATCAACTGGCCATAACGGGATTATGCGCCGGAGGGGAGTCTGTGTTGATGCAATCCTGTGCCGAGTCTGTTTGTTTGATCACCTTGCGGCGATGAAGCCTGTTCCATCCGCGCCCCCTCCCGGCCTCCCACAGCAATACATACTGGCTGGGAGGTCGGGAGGGGGCGGGGGATGGAACAGGCTGCGACCCACACAGGTCGCCAATCAAACGACTCCCGGCACAAAAATTTTGGCCTTTTCCGCGCCTTGGGCTAAGGGGCTGCGTTGCCCCTGCGCGCGGCCTACGCCAAACCCGTCGCGCATTGGACATTTCATTGAAATAATTTGGATATTGTGATGGCCTCGTTCCTTTCCCGATTCTTGAAATTCGGCTCGCAGAATATGGCGATCGACCTCGGCACCGCCAACACGCTGGTCTATGTTCAGGATCGGGGCATCGTTCTCAACGAACCCTCGGTGGTGGCGATCGAGACGATCAACGGCATCAAAAGTGTCAAGGCCGTCGGCGATGACGCCAAGATGATGATGGGCAAGACCCCCAGCAATATCGAGGCCATCCGCCCCTTGCGCGACGGGGTTATCGCCGACATTGAAATCGCCGAGGAAATGATCAAATATTTCATCCAGAAGGTGCACGGCGGCAAGAAAAGCCTGTTCCGCTATCCCGAGATCGTGATCTGCGTCCCCTCGGGCAGCACCTCGGTTGAGCGACGCGCCATCCGCGACGCGGCTAGCAATGCGGGGGCCAGCCAGGTCTATCTGATCCTCGAACCGATGGCGGCCGCCATCGGCGCGGGCATGCCGGTGACCGAGCCGGTGGGCTCGATGGTGGTCGACATCGGCGGCGGCACGACAGAGGTCGCGGTGCTGTCGCTGCGCGGGCTGGCGTATACCACATCGGTGCGCGTTGGCGGCGACAAGATGGACGAGGCCATCGTCAGCTATGTGCGCCGCCATCACAATCTGCTGATCGGCGAATCCACCGCCGAGCGTATCAAAAAGGACTATGGCGTTGCCATCGTCCCCGCCGATGGTGCGGGCGAGACCATCCACCTCAAGGGCCGCGATCTGGTCAATGGCGTTCCCAAAGAGATAACCATCAATCAGGCCAACATCGCCGAAGCCCTCTCCGAGCCGATTGGCGCGATCATCGAGGGCGTACGCATCGCGCTGGAAAACACCCAGCCCGAGCTGGCCGCCGACATCGTCGATCAGGGCATCGTGCTGACCGGCGGCGGCGCGCTGATCAAGGGGCTGGACGATTGCCTGCGCGAGGAAACCGGCCTGCCGGTCAGCATCGCCGAGGATCCGCTGTCCTGCGTCGCGCTGGGCACCGGCCGGGCGATGGAAGATCCGATCTACCGCGGCGTGTTGATGACCGCGTAATCGCAGCGCGCTGATGCAATAGCCGGTTTTTGCCCATGCGTCCCTGCCGAAGGGGTGCTGGCGGGCTGGCAAAGGAGGAAGAGGCCCGATATGGCGCCGCCCGCCAACCGGCGCTCCGGCAATTCGCGCAGGGCGCAATATTCCGCCTTTCTGGGCGTTGTGGCCTGTGTCGTCGGCGCGGGTCTTGGCGCGCTGTTGCTGATCGCCTCGCTGGCGGAACGGTCGGCGTATGGCTGGCTGCGGGCATTGGGCAGCGACATCACTGCGCCGGCCGCGCGCACCGCGACGACGCTGCGTAGCACCACCAGTTCGCTTGGCGATATGCTGGCCGGCTATGCCACATGGGGACCCGAGAATGCGCGGCTGCGGCGTGAGGTTGCGCTGGCGCGGGTGCGGCTGGTCGGCGCGGCGGCGGATGCCGATGAGAACCGGCGGCTGAAAGCGCTGCTGGGGCTCAGCGCCGCCGCGCCGCGCCCAGTGGCCACCGCATGGCTGATCGCGTCGAGCGGCAGCAGCGTCCGGCGCTATGCAGTGATCTCGGCGGGTGCGGCGCAGGGCGTGCAGCAAGGCATGCCGGTGCGCTCCCCGCTGGGGCTGGTGGGCCGGGTGCTGGAGGTTGGGCGGGTTTCGGCCCGCGTCCTGCTGATCACCGACAGCGAGAGCATCGTGCCGGTGCGCCGGGCCAGCGACGGCCTGCCCGGCTTCGCTTCGGGCCGCGCCGATGGCACGCTGCAATTGCGGTTGCTGACCATGGGGATCAACCCGCTGAAGCCCGGCGACGCCTTTGTCACTTCGGGCTCGGGCGGGCTGTTCTGGCCCGGCACGCCGATAGCTGTCGTTGGGCAATTGACGCATGACGGCGCCATCGGCCGGGTGCTGGCCGATCCGGCGGCGAGCGAGATGGTGGTGGTCCAGCCCGAGTGGAACCCCGCCGCCGATACCACCCTGCCCCCGCCGCTGGATACCGCTCCGCCCAAGCCGAAGGCCAAACCGAAGGGCAAGGGTAAAATCAAGATCGGCGCCAAACCGGGCTCCAGACCTCGGTGACTGCCTACCGCCTTGAGCGCACCCCGGCGCATCCGATCTCGCATCAGCTCGCGCGCGCGCCATCGCCGGTGATGGCCTATCTGATCCCGTGGCTGGCGGTGGCGGCGGCGTCTTTCGCAGTGTCGCTGCCGCTGATTTCCGGCGCGCCGGTAATGCCTCCACTGGGCTTGATGGTGTTGATCGGCTGGCGGCAATTGCAGCCCGGGCTGCTGCCGATCTGGGCCGGACTGCCGCTGGGGCTGGTCGATGATATGTTCAGCGGTCAACCGATGGGCAGCGCGGTGCTGTTGTGGTCGCTGATAATGCTGATGCTTGATGTGATCGAGGGGCGGTTTCCGTGGCGTAATTTCGCGATCGAATGGCTGGTCGCGGCGGGGATTCTGACGGCGTATCTGGCGGCGACCACCGGACTCGCCAATGCCTCTGGCGCTGTGGTGTCGCTGTGGCTGGTGGCGCCGCAGATGGTGCTGACGGTGCTGCTCTATCCGGTCGTGGGCCGGCTGGTGGCGTGGCTCGACCGGTTCCGGCTGATGCGCTACCGGGTATTGCGGCGCCGGGCGGTCCGCTGATGGCGCGCAAGCCCCGCGAAAAGCACATATCCTCGGGCATGCTGCGCAATTCGTTCGACCGGCGCAGCATCGTGCTGGGCGCGATCCAGGGCGGCATCGGCCTGGTTCTGGCGACGCGGATGGGCTATATCGCGCTGGTCGAGAATGAGCATTACCGGCTGATGGCCGAGAGCAACCGGGTCAACTTGTCGCTGATCCCGCCGCGCCGGGGCTGGATTCTGGACCGGATGGGCACGCCGCTGGCCTCCAACCGGGCCGATTTCCGCGTCGATCTGGTCCCCGAAAAGCTGATTGATGTCGGGCGCACGATTGCCGAGCTGGGCAAGCTGCTGGCGTTTGACCCTGCCGATCTGGAGGACCTCCAGGACCGACTGAAGGACGCGCGCGGGTTCCAGCCGGTCGAGGTCGCCGCGCATCTTGATGCCGACAAATATGCCGCGATCAGCGTGCGTGCGCCGGAACTGCCCGGTGTGGTGCCCCAGCGCGGCTTCTCGCGGTATTATCCCACCGGGCCATGCGTTGGCCATCTGGTCGGCTATGTCGGCGCCGCCAATGCGAAGGATTACGAGAAGGAGCACAACCAGCTGCTGATCACGCCGGGCTTCAAGATCGGCAAGGACGGGCTGGAAAAGCGGTTCGACGCGGATCTGCGCGGGGTGCCGGGCGCGCGCCGGGCCGAGGTGACCGCCACCGGGCGGATCGTCCGCGATCTGGAGACGCGCGAGGATGTGCCCGGCAATCCGATCAAGCTAACCATCCACGCCGGGCTCCAGGAATATGCGGCGCGGCGCCTTGGCCCCGAATCGGGCACGGTGGTGGTGATGGACACGCATACCGGCGACATTCTGGCGATGTGTTCGATGCCCAGCTTCGACCCCAATTCCTTCTCCAACGGGATTGGCCGGACCGAATGGAAGATGCTGTCGCAGGATGACCATGTGCCGCTGCGCAACAAGGTGCTGCACGGGCTCTATCCCCCCGGATCGACGGTTAAGCCCACCGTGGCGCTGTCGTTTCTGGAGGCCGGGCTCGATCCCGATGAAAGCGTCATCTGCAACGGGGGCCTGCAGGTCGGCAACCGCGTGTTCCATTGCTGGCAGCACAAAGGCGGCCATGGGCGCGTCGATATGCTGAAGGGCATCTATCAGAGCTGCGACGTCTATTTCTATCATTTCGCGCAGAAGATGGGGATGGAGGTGATCGTGCCGATGCTGCGGCGCATCGGGCTGGAGCAGAAATTCGCGCTGCCGCTGGGCAGTCAGTCCTTCGGCACCGTGGCCGGGCCGGCATGGAAGGAACGCCATTATCACCAGCCATGGGCGATCTATGACACCGTCAATTGCACGATCGGTCAGGGCTATATGCTGGTCAACCCGCTGCAACAGGCGGTGGTGGCCAGCCGTCTTGCCAGCGGACGCAGCCTGACGCCCCGGCTGATGGCCAATGATCTGCTGCCCGATGCCGCGCCGCTGGGGGTGAAGCAGGAGCATCTCGACCTGATCCGCAACGGCATGTGGGAAATGGTCAACGGGCGCGGCACTGGCTCGAAAGCGCGGGTGCCGGTGGAGGGCGTGCAGATTTCAGGCAAAAGCGGCACCGCGCAGGTGGTCGGGCTCAACTATGGCAATGGCAAGAACGTGCCGTGGAAACGCCGGGACCACGGGCATTTCATCTGCTTCGGCCCCTCTGCCAGCCCGCGCTATGCGTGCCATGTGCTGGTGGAGCATGGCGGCGGCTCGGGCGCGGCGATACCGATTGCGCGCGATGTGATGACCTTCCTGTTCGATCAGCAAAAGGCGTGGGACGCGCTGCTGCCGCTGGAGGCCGGGTGGGGCGGCACTCCGCAGCAACGGATGGCCGCGAAATACGCCTTGTTTGAGCGGCAAACCACCGTGGCGGTGCCCAGCGTCGGGGAGCGCGATGCCGCCGTCACCGCCGCCGAAAGCGAAGACCCCGCGCCCGCGCCCGCGCCTTTGGCCAGCGATGCCGCCGCCCCCGCCCCCGAACCGGGCGCCGCCGCCGAACCCGTGCCCGCCGCAACTCCCGTCGCTGCGTCAGGCCCGGCGCGATGAGCCGCTCGATCATCCCCGATCCGCTGCGCCGTCTGCCATGGCCGGTTTTGGGCCCACTCACCGCGCTGGTGCTGTTCGGCTCGGCGGTGCTGTATTCGGCGCGCGGCGGGCATATGTGGCCGTGGGCGGCGATGCATATGGTGCATTACGCGCTGTTCCTGACGATGGCGGTGGTGATGTCGCGGCTGCCGCGCGAGACGTTCAAGCAGGCGGCGTACCCGCTCTATGGCGTGTTGCTGGTGCTGCTGGTACTGGTCGAGGCGGTGGGGAGGATCGGCGGCGGCAGCCAGCGCTGGCTCAACCTCGGTTTTATGACGCTTCAGCCCTCCGAGATGATGAAGCCGGTCATCGTGCTGGTCCTGGCGCATTTCTATGACAATCTGCCCCCGGCAATGACGCGCAGCTGGCGCGCGCTGATGCCTGCCGCGATGCTTATGGCGGTGCCGGCAGCGCTGGTCATGCTCCAGCCCGATCTGGGCACCGCGATGGCGATCTGTCTGGGCGCGGCGGTGATCATCTTTCTGGCGGGCGTGCCGATGTGGTGGTTCATCAGCGCGGGGGCGGCAGGGGCCATCGCCGCGCCGCTGGCGTTCTTCTTCGTGCTGCATGATTATCAGCGCAAGCGGGTGACGGTGTTTCTCAACCCGGAGGCCGATATGCTCGGCGCCGGCTATCACATCACCCAGTCGAAGATCGCGATCGGCTCGGGCGGATTGTTCGGCAAGGGCTTTGGCAATGGCACGCAAAGCCACCTCGAATATCTGCCCGAGAAGGAAACCGATTTCGTCTTCGCCACCATGGCCGAGGAATGGGGCATGATCGGCGGACTATTCATCCTGGCGGTGTTCTTCGTGGTGCTGTTCCGCTGGGGCCTGGCGGTATCGCGCCGCGCGCCCGACCGCTTTTCGCAATTGCTGGCGGCGGGGATGGTGACGACGATCTTCTTCTATGTCGCGATCAACATGATGATGGTGATGGGCCTGGCGCCGGTTGTCGGCATCCCGCTGCCCTTTATGAGCCACGGCGGCAGCTCGATGCTGACCAACATGGGCTGCATCGGCACGATCATGGCGGTGGACCGGTGGAGCCGGCGGGGGGGATAGAAGCTTGTGTAGCGAAAAGCGCGGGAGAACGCTTTTCGTGAAGGAAGCCTGTTCCATCCCGCGCTTCCTCCCGACCTCCCACAGGTTACATACTGGATGGGAGGTCGGGAGGGGGCGCGGATGGAACAGGCTTTACCCGCCATAACGCGGCAAAGACCCCATAGGATACCCCAACAAATATCCCCTTCCCTCGCGCCGCGCAGTCGCTATAGGGGGCGCTCGCAACGAATCAGGCCTTCAACCGGCCCTCGCTGCCCCGGTATGGACGCATAGCTCAGTTGGTAGAGCAGCTGACTCTTAATCAGCGGGTCCTTGGTTCGAGCCCAAGTGCGTCCACCATATTGTCCTAGTAAATACAACGCATTAGTGGACACCGGCGCGAGGTCAAAAGCTGCGTCCCGTTTGCG
>JANXUK010000066.1 GCA_025356275.1 Sphingomonadales bacterium
CAATGACTATCAATCCCGCTTTGCTCACAGCCGCCGAACGACTTCAGTACGAGGGCTATCTCCATCGGGAAGACACCAACGCCGCAATCCTGGCCCTTGCCAAAGATGGCATTGCCATCAGGGAGATCCGCCGGCGCACTGGCTACAGCCGGGGTCTGGTACGACGGGTCTTGCGCGGTGAACGTAGCGACGTGTTCAGAACGCGCGAAACGTCCCTGGAACCCCATCTGCCATGGCTCGACCAACAATGGGCAGCAGGTCGCCACAATGGCGCTGAGCTATGGCGTTCCTTGCAGGCGCAGGGTTTCCGCGGCTCGCTGCGGGTCGTGACAGAATGGGCCACCCGCCGGCGGCGCGCAGAGAAGATCGATGCCGAGACGTTGCACCGCGTTCCCTCGGCCAGGACCATTGCGCGGTTGCTTACGATCGCCCGTGATGACTTGTCCAAGGCCGAGACCGTGACAGTCGCCGCAGTGGAAGCAGGCGTGCCGTCGCTCGTGGAAGCGCGCGAAATCGTCGACCGCTTTCACGTCATGATCCGCCGCAAGACTGAAGCGGACCTCGATCCCTGGGTTGAGCGAGCACGTGTCAGCCTTGTCGCCTCGTTCGCGAACGGCGTCGCGAAGGATATCGCAGCCGTCCGGGCTGCAATCGTGTCCCACTGGTCAAACGGCCAGACCGAAGGGCAGATCACCAAGCTGAAACTGGTAAAGCGCCAAATGTACGGCCGAGGTAAGCTCGATCTGCTCCAAGCCCGGCTAATCGGCGCACCATAACCAATCCGTCATCAAATGTGCGTCAGAGCCGAAATTGCACGCCGATCACACTGCTACGCGCGGCTGGAAATACGCTAGAAGATACAGGAATCTGGTCAGGCGGCGCAAAATGATGCGCAGCAACGCATTGGTTTAATTGTATAAATATGGTGCCGGCTAGAGGGTTCGAACCCCTGACCCCCTGATTACAAATCAGGTGCTCTACCAACTGAGCTAAGCCGGCGTGACGCGCCGCTCACGGCTGTCCCGACAGCGCATAGCCTCAGGTTACGCCAAAGGTCCAGCCTTCGGTTTGCGCTATCTCGTCAAGCCCGGGCGGATGCCACAGTTCGGGCGTGTGCGCGGCGGTGCGCAGCCAGGCCGCAGTCAGGATCGCATCGGTCGCGTGGTCGCTATAGCGGGGCAGCGGAATATGGGGCGCGCTGCCCAATTCGCGCAACGCCGCATCGAGCGCTGCGCCATCCCCCATTTTCGAGCGGCCAGCGGGGATCCTGGCGGCGCGCGCGGCCAGGCTGGTATAGATTTCGACGATCACCGACCCGGCATCGGCCAGCGGGTCAAACGGCCAGACCGGCACCGCGCCGCCCAACCGATGCAACAGCCGCATGCCGGTGAGGCTGGATTTGCCGACCTGCGCGGCCCCGACCAGATTGAAGCAGCTGGTCGGGGCAAGGCGATGGGCGCGCTGGCGCTGCTCGGTTTTGCGCATGCGGCCGGCACCGGGGGTGAACAGGTCGCCGCAATCGCCTTTGCCGTGGCGGAAATGGCGACGCGCCTCCGGGTGGGCGATAAAGCTGTGGGCCGCAAGATCCGCATCGTCCGCGGCTATTGCATCCACCATCTGCCACAGATGTCTGGCATCGGCGGGGGAGCGGTCCCAGCCCGGAAAATACGCCCTGGCATCGGCAAAGGGCAGCGCCGGCGACAGGTCGAGGCCTATGAGGGCATCCTCGGGCAGGCTGGATTGCAGCCAGTGCAAGACCTCGGCCCGCGACCACAGGCGGTGCTGTGGCGGGGCGACCAGTCGGGGCGCTGCTGTGCCTGCGCCGCATAGCGCAATCGCGATGCCGGGCTGGCGCGGGGTTTTGGCGCCCGACCAGTCGATCGCGACGAAATGGCGAAAGCGGCCCGGCCTCATGCCTTGCGGGCGCGCGCTGCCGTTTTGGCGGCGGCCTGCGCGTGCGCACGGGTGATGATGGCGCGCACCCGCGCCGGGTCCGGGCTGGCATAGCGCACCAACACCGCACCATAGCCCGCGTAATGCGGAGTCTGCCAGAAGCTCTCAGGGGCGGTGGCGAGGAGCGTGTCCACGGTCGCAAGGTCGATCTGAACGACGAAGGACGTATCCGACTCGTGCCCGACATTGAGGAAGGCGCGCCCGTTGGCGGCGATCTTCACTGCCGGCTGGCCGTAATGGCGCGCCAATTCGCTGCCCGGCAGGGTGAGGGCGAAGGCGGCGGCCGCCTCCCAGCTGTCGAGCGCCTCAGCCATCCCCACGCTCCTCCCGGCGTTTCTTGTCCCAATAGTCCAGCCGCTCGATCACCTGCCGCTCAAAACCGCGCGGGACGGGGCGGTAATAGGTCTGCGGCGGCATCTCCTCGGGCCAGTAATCGGCGCCCGAGAAACCGTCCTCGGCATCGGGGTCATAGGCGTATCCCTTGCCGTAACCGATGTACTTCATCAGCTTGGTCGAGGCGTTGAGGATATGGGCCGGCGGGCTCAGCGATCCGGTCTCACGCGCGCTGGCCCAGGCCTCCTTCTGCGCCACATATGCGGCGTTCGATTTGGGCGCGGTGGCGAGGTAGAGGCACGCCTGCACTATCGCCAGCTCACCCTCGGGGCTACCGAGGAACTGATACGCGTCCTTCGCCGCGAGGCACTGCGTCAGCGCCTGCGGATCGGCGAGGCCGATGTCCTCCGAGGCAAAGCGGGTCAGCCGGCGCAGCACATACAGCGGCTCCTCGCCTGCGGTCAGCATCCGCGCGAGGTAATAGAGGCTGGCCTGCGGGTCCGAACCGCGCAGCGCCTTGTGGAGCGCCGATATGAGGTTGTAATGCCCATCACGATCCTTGTCATAGACCGCCACCCGGCGTTGCAGGAATGCCCCCAACCCAGCCGGATCGAGCGGCGCCGGGAGCGCGGCGGCATACAGCGTCTCGGCTTGACCCAGCAGGAACCGCCCATCGCCATCGGCCTGCGCGATCAGCGCGGCGCGCGCCTCATCGGTCAACGGCAGAGCCCGTGCCTCCAACGCCTCGGCCCGCGCCAGCAGCGCATCCAGCGCCGCCGCATCGAGCCGGTGCAGGATCAGCACCGCCGCCCGGCTGAGCAGCGCGGCGTTGAGCGCAAAGCTCGGGTTCTCGGTCGTCGCGCCGACCAGCGTGACCACGCCCGCCTCGACATAGGGCAGGAACCCGTCCTGCTGCGCGCGGTTGAAGCGGTGGATCTCGTCCACGAACAGCAGCGTGCGTTGGCCCGATGCGCTGCGCCGCGCCTCGGCCTCGGCAAAGGTCTTCTTGAGATCGGCGACGCCCGAGAACACCGCGCTGATCGCCACGTAGCGCATGCCGACAGCGCCCGCGAGCAGCCGTGCGATGCTGGTCTTGCCGGTGCCGGGCGGGCCCCACAGGATCATCGAGCCGAGCCGGCCCGCCGCCACCATCCGCCCGATTGCGCCCTCCGGCCCGGTCAGATGCTCCTGCCCGATGATTTGATCGAGCGCGCGCGGGCGCAGACGGTCGGCCAGCGGGGTGTCGCCGGCAGGAGCAGCTGGGGCGCCTGCGGCGGGCGGCGGATCATCGGCGAACAGGTCGGGCATTGTGCCAGCCTAGCCGCAAAGCGGGGTATTTGCACGCAGGTCCCGCACTGTCTACGCTGGCCCTGGGAATAAGGGGGAGAGTGATATGGATACGAATGGCACGCGGGTTCCGACAACCTTTTGGCTGGTCGCCGGCGTGGGCACGCTGTGGAACGGCTATGGTTGCGTCGATTATGTGATGGTGGTGTCGCACAACCCGGCCTGGCTGGCGCGGATGACCCCGGCGATGGCGGCGCAGGTCGCGGCGATGCCGGCCTGGGCGGTTGCCGGCTGGGCGATCGGGGTGTGGGCCTCGCTGGCCGGGTCGCTGTTGCTGCTGGCGCGGCGGAGCGTCGCGGTGCCGGCGTTCGCGCTGTCGCTGGTCGGGGCTTTGGTGGGCTTTTTCTACCAGTACATGGCCAATATGCTGCAAAATCTGGCGTTTCCGGCTCTGATCCTGGCGATGTTGGCGGGGCTGCTGTGGTATGCACGGCGGAGTGCGGCGCGGGGCTGGCTAAGCTAGTGGATTGATTTTGACATTCGAGTTCCGCTTGCGGCAAAGGCGTGTTCGAATGTCAAAATCATAAAATCCACTAGAAACACCATAATATCTAGCCCGGCTTATTCCTGACGGTCGCGCATTCTGGCGTGACCGATGCGCACAGCAGCAGCGGGCCTGACCAGGACGATCTGTCCCGTTGCGCCTATTGCATCGCGAAGGCTCAATGAGTTTTTGGGGTTTGAAGTTCTGGGCTCACAGGTTCTGCGGCACGGCCGCGCGGGTCAGGTTGGAGCCGGTTTGAGCGCGGCGGCGATGGTCTGGAAGATGGCGGCATCGGGGCATGCTGATGCGAAGGCGACCCGGATGCGAGTGGTGTTTTCGATGACGCGGGCGGCGA
>JANXUK010000003.1 GCA_025356275.1 Sphingomonadales bacterium
GGCGGGGGCCGCTTTGCCGCCTATCCCGATCCGGCCAGCGGCGGCGACCCCTGGACCATTGGCTGGGGCTCCACCGGCGCGGACATCAGGCCAGGGGTGGTCTGGACTCAAATGCAATGCGACGCCCGCTTTGCTCGGACCATCCAGCGCTTTGTTGCCGAAGTCGCCGCCGCCATCGGCGCCGCAGCGACCACCCAGAACCAGTTCGATGCGATGACCGCGTTCCATTACAACACCGGGCAACTGCCGGGCTCGTCGCTGCTGCGCCTGCACGTCGCCGGGGAGTTCGATCAGGCGCTGGCGCAATTCGCGCTGTGGGTTCATGCTGCGGGCAGGGTCCTGCCCGGTCTCGTCACGCGCCGCGCCGCCGAGGCCGCGCTGTATGGCACGCCAAATCAGTAATCCTTGCTAACCCGCGCGTTGAGGCTCTGCCGGCCCACCGTCGACACGCTGCCCAGCAGGGATAGCCAGCGCGTGACCCGGAACTCCAGATTGGTCGCCGAATAGCCGCGCCCGTCGCTGATGATCTCGGCATAGAAATGCCGGCCGAGATATTTGCCCAAAGCCACCCCGGTCCCCCGGTTCTGCGTCGGATCGGCGCCGACGATACGCAGCCGGTCGAGGCCGATCGCGGAGCGGAGCGCGTTGATCGGATCGAGGCCCCCGCCGCCATGCAGCGCCGCCAGCGCCGCGCCCAATTGCACCGCCTCGGGCGCGGAAATCTTGCTGACCCCGTCGCCGAACAACAGCCGCGACAGCAATTCCTCCTCGGGCAGCGCCGGGATCGATGAAAACTCGATATCGGGCTTGAGCGAAGTGCCGCGCACCGTCACCGTGGCGGAAAGGCCGTTGACATCGGCCTGTGCCGCAATGTCGAGCAGCGGATCGGGCGGGCTGCTCCCGTCGAAGCCGATATGGCCCCGCGTCAGGTCGAAATGCTGCCCGGCAAATTCGTAATTGCCGCTGACCAGATCGGCCGACCCCAAGATCGCCGGCGCATCGAACGTGCCGCGCAGATGCAATTTGGCCGACCACTGGCTGTCCAACCCCAGCCCGATCACGCGGATGCCGCCCGGCCCGGCAGCGTCGATCATATAATTCCACACCAGCTTGCTGGCCGGCTGGGCGATATCGGCGCTCTGGTTGATTTCGCGCACCCGGATGTCGGGCAAGGCAGCAGCAGACGGCGCCGCGCCCAGCCGCCACTTGGCACTGTCGATCCTCAGCCGCCCCGCTACCGTGCCAGTCAGCCCGTCCGAGACGATCCGCAGCGGCCCCGACACCGCCAGCGCCATGTCCGACCGCGCCAGCAGCATCGCCCGCCGCACCGACAGCGCCAGATCGATGCCCGGCCCGCGCCCGCCGCCGATGCCGGAGAAATCGACATTTCCGCTGCCCGCCGCGCTGCCCCCGCCGGCGGTCCGCCCGGACAACTCGCTCAGCGTCAGCCGCGATCCGGCAAACACGCCGCGCGCATGCACCTGGGTCATATCGGTGCCGGTGATCGCGCTCTCCAGATGCAGCGCGTCGCCCGCCAGCGAGCCCCGGATATGCGGATCGGTCAGCGTGCCGGTGATATCGGCGGCAAGGTCGACCGGCCCGGTGAGATCGAACGCGTCGATGCCGATCATCCGCCACGGGGCTTCTGCGGGCCCTGAATAGCGCGCACCAGCCGCCAGATTGCCGCCGCGCAGCCGGGTGAGCAGATCGCCGCCGGCAGGCAGCCCGGAGATACGCGCCTGCACCCGCCCGATCGGCTTGCCCCGATCGCTGGCCACTGCCCGGAATTCCAGCGCCGATGACGCGAGCTGCGCCGTCAGCGCCAGATCGATCGGCCGCGAAGTGGTGACCAGGCCCGAGCGAGTCAGCCCCTTGATCAACAGCCGGGCATCGGCGGTCGGCTGACCCTCTCGCATATGGCCGTATTCGAACAGCCCCGAGGCAACCCCGCCCAGCCCCAGATCGGGCACCACCACATCGCCCAGTGCCAAGGGCATGCCGGCCAGCGCGAGGCTGAGCTTCGTGCCCCCCCCGCCGATGCTTCCGGAGGCGACCACGCGCCCGGTGCCGAAATCCACCTCGCTGGGCGCAAGGCTCCACCCGCCGAGCGCGCCCGGCGCGGTGCGGCTGAATTGCGCGCGGCGCGGCATGCTGATCGGCTGGCCGGCGAAGGTGCCGTGCAGCATCAGCGCGACCTGCCCCGGCGCGATATCGGCCAGCGATTGCAGCTCAAAATGACTGCCGCGCTGCCCCGCCAGTGAGGCGACAACCTGCCCGCGCCCATCGGCCAGCTTGAGGTTTACCGCCGCGCGTCCGATAAACAGCCGCCCTATGCCAATGCCTTGCAGCGACGCGCTGGCGGTCAGCGTCGAATGGTTTTTCACCAGCAGACCGTTGGCCTCGATCTTGGCGGCACCGATCACCAGCGGCTGGCGCCCACCGAAACGCGCGTCCTGCGCGGTGAGATTGGCGGCGATCTGCTGGCCCTCGCCCTGCGGTTTTACGGCAATCGTACCGGTGATACCGCCCCCCGCCACCGCAAGATCGCCGATCACGCCGGTGCTGGCCCCACCTGTGCTGGCTAAAGTAAGCGTGCCGGTGACACTGGTTTGCGATAGGGTGAAATGCTGCACCTCCAGCCGGGGCGGCGCGCCCGCCGGCAGTGCCAGCAACAGCGTGCCCGCAAACGGCCCCAGCGTCGATCCACCATTGGTGGTCAGCGCAAACCCGCCCGGCGCCGGATCGACCGTCAGACGCATATCGGTGACCCCGGCGGCGGGCAGCGGATCGGCGAAATTGAGCACCGCATGCGGGCCATCGCTGGCAAAGGTCGCATCGGCGGTGAACGTGCCATAGGTCGCCTGGTGCCCGCCGCCGACCAGATGCACCGCGCCATCCGCCCCCGCCCGGCCCGACAGCGCCATGGTCAGATTGGCGCCCGACAGCGATCCGCGGCTGATCGCCAGCGGCGCGCCCCCACCGCTGATATCACCCGAAAACGCCAGCGCCGGGCCGACCAGCGACACGATGCCGGCGCTCTGCACCCGCGCCACCCGGCCATTGACGCGGCCCGTAAAGCGCAGGCCCCCGCCGCCAGTCCGCGTGACCTGCACATCGGCATCGGCATCGGTATTGCCCAGGGGCGCCAGCGCCAGCCCGCGCGCCGCGATCCGCCCGGCCAGGGTATATTCGCCGCGCTTCATATCGCCCCCCAGCCGCAGCCGCGCCGCCAGCGTGGGAGCAAACAGCTGCACATTGTCGCTGGTCAGCCGGCTCCCCGAGAGCGCCAGATCGGCCGACGCGCGCAGGCCTTTCAGCCGCGCATCGAACACCGGATTGCCAGTCACCACGCTGGCAGCGGTCATCCTGAGCGGCGCGCGCCAGCCCGATCCCGCCGGCCCCGCCGAACCGTCCAAAGTCACCCCCGTCAGCCGGGTCTTGCCCTGCGCAAAGCCATCCGCGCTTGCATGCCCGCGCACCGTCAATGCCGCAAACGCCCCATCCAGCGTCACATGTGCACGCGCACCGACGATGCTGGCCCCGCCCGGCAGCGGCAAGGCGCCAGCGCTCGCGGCATCGACCACAACGCCGTGCAATGCCCCCGCCGTCATATCCACCACGCCCACCGCCGCCATCCGCAGCCCCGTAGCAGTGGCGCCCATCCGCCCGGTCAGCGTGCCGCCGGCCAGCCGGCCCTCGCCGGTCAGACGCACCTCCGGGCCGATCGCTCGCCGCATATCGGCATTGCTGAGCACCGCCGATTGCACCGTCCCGTCGAGGCCGTACCGCCCCGACGCCGCGGTCAGCGCCAGCGCCGCCAGCGGGCGGTCATCCTGCCGCGCCATCAAACTGCCGTGCCAATCGTGCCAACTGCCCTGTCCCGAAAGCTTGGCCTCGCGCGCGGCGCCGGCGCCGGTCAATGCCGCCAGAAGCCCGCCCTTCGGCGCGGCATAATCGCCGCCCAGCACGAAGCGGTCCTGCGCCTCATCGGCATCCAGCTTCAACGCCAGCCGGTCGCCGCCGCCCAGCCGGCTGTCCAGCGTGATCAGCGCGCGCCGATGATGAATATCGGCCATGCCGCGTAGATCGACCCGCCGCTCCACCCCGACCAAGCCTTTGGCAATAGTCAGTCGCTCCCCCACCAGCTGGTCCAGCCGAATATCGAAATCGGGCAGGATCGGCTGATCCGGCGCCGCCACGCGCAGCGCCGGCGCGCGCAGCAATACCCCGCGCCGCAGCGCCAATTGCCGGATATCGAGCTTGCGATCCCACCACGCGAAGGGCCGCCAGTCGAGATCGACCACCGGCACCCGCAGAAACACACCCTGCCCGTCGCGCACGCTGACATCGTCGAGCCGCGCGGTGCCATAGATCGAGCCCTCGATCCGGCCAATGCTGACCCCCAGGCCATTGCTCGCCTCGGTCCCGCCGATCCAGTCCGCGACCAGCCGGTGCCCGATCCGCGTGTCCAGAGCCCCCAGCCCCAACCCCGCCACCGCCACCAGCATCACCGGCAGCGCCAGCGCATATTTGCGCCACGCAAAGCGCGCGGGCTGGGCTGAGGGGGGCCGGGCTGAGGGGGGCCGGGACGGCGGAGGCCCTTCCTCGGCCATCAGAAAGACTGCCCCAGCGAGACGTAGACGCCGATGATGCTGTCACCCGGCCGGCGGTTGAGCGGCGTGCCGATGTCGAGCCGGATCGGCCCGACCCCGCTCTCGAACCGGAAGCCCATGCCCGCGCCATAGCGCAGGTCCTTGAATCCCGGCACCGGCCCGGTATCCGCACCACCAGCATCGAGGAAAGGTGCCAGCGACAGCGCCCCGCCAAAAAAGCCGGTCTTGATCCGCGCCTCGGCCGACAATTCGTACAGCGAGCGCCCGCCCTCAGGCTCGTTCAGTGCATTGCGAGGCCCGACCAACTCATAGCCATATCCCCGGATCGAGCCGCCACCGCCGGCATAGAACCGCCGCGACGGCGCGATATTCTGAAGCGCGGTGCCGGGAATGCTGCCCAGCCGGGCGCGCAACGCCATGACGATGCCCGCGATGGTGGGCAGGTACAGGCTGGCATCGCCCTGAATGCGCGCATAATTGTGAAAGCTCCCTCGCGATTCCGAAACCTCGGGCGAAACCATCAGCGACGCGCGCCAGCCGTGATGCGGATCGAGCAGGCTGTCGCTAAGGTCGAAGGCCACCCGCGCCGGCAGCGCGACGGTGTAATAGGGCGTGCGCCCGGTGGTGATGCCGCTGGCCAGCCCCTCGCGCTCATCCGAAGCCTCGGCCTGCACGCCCAGCGAAAATACGAAGGGCTTCTGGAACAGCAGCGTCGTCAGGCGCTCATAGGTCGCGGCAAATGCCACCTTGCGCGCCGCATAGGCAGTCAGCGTGGCATTGTCGGCATAGAGGTCGAAGGTCAGCACCCGGTCACGGCCATGGAAATTGTTGCGTCGGAACGTGGCACCCGCCAGTTGCTCATTGGTGCCCGCCACGCCGCGCAGCCGCAGCGACCCCTCGGGCGGGAACATGTTGCGGTTCTCCCAGCTGGCCTCCAGCCGGAAGCCCTCGGCGGTGTCATAGCCGACCGCGCCCGAGACCGTATGCTGCGGCGCCGGGGTGATCGCGATGTCGATCGCGGCGGTGCCGGGCGTGTCGGCAACCTGCGGCAAGGTCTCGCGCGGGGTGATGGTGACATTCGAGACGAGGCCGGTCGCCAGGATCGCCGAGCGCAGATCGTCGGTCTGGCTGCGCTTGTACAGCTGGCCCGGCTTGAATCGCGCGATTTCGGCAAGGTGCCGGCTGCTCAGGAAATCGTTGCGCAGGCTGGTGATCGGCCCAAAATTCAACTTGTCGCCCGGCGTCACCGGCATGTCGAGATTGCCGACCGCGCGCTCATGGTCAACGGTCAATACCGGCGGATCGATCTTGGCAAAGGCATAGCCGGTCTCGCCAAGCGTCAGGCCAAGATGCGCCGATGCCGCGACAATCGCGTCGCTGCGCAGCGGATCGCCGGGCGACAGACCGAAATTGCGGCGCAGCATCGCGGTGTCGCGCCCGGCGCTGGTCAGGCCGGGTAACTCGACCGTGCCCAGCCGATAGCGCGCGCCAGGGCTGATCGTGAAGCGCACGCGCGGGGCGGCGATGGCGGCGGGGGTTGTGATGGCCGGCGCGCCCGGCGTTGCGGCAGGGTCTGGGGCTGGGGCCGGGGCCGGGTCTGCGCCGCGCAGGCTTTGCAACACATCGCCATCGTAATAGCCATAGACCTTGAGCATCTGCTCCAGCAGCACGCGATCGGCGGCAGCGCGCACCGCGACCTGGCCGATATCGGTCTGCTCCTTGCCGGGCAGGTTTTGCAGCGAGGACAGGGTCCGGAACCGCTTTTCAAACACATGCCGCTCAGGGATCGCACTGGCATCGGCGGGCCAGACCAGCACCAGCCTACCCGAATCGAGCCGGTCGATCTGGCGTGCATCGATACTGGCGATATCGGGCAGCGCCGGGATTTCGCCGGCCACCAGCGCGGCATCGGTCTCGGGGGCGATCACCGGCAGCGGAGGCAGATCGCCCTGTTGATCGGGCCACGGCAGGGTGATGCCGGGCAATTCGGGCAGCGGCGAATCGGGGCCGATCATCCCCTCGATGCCGGCGGTGGCCTGCGATAACGGTGCTGGGGCGGAATATGCGGCGTTGCCAGCAGCGGCGGGGGCCAGCGGCACGGCGCCAACCGGCGCGGGCGTTCCCGGTGTCACCCGCGGCGGGGGCGGGGGCGGGGGCGGCAGGGGCAGGGACGCGGCGCTATCCGGCTGGGGGTCGGCGAGCGGGGATGGCTGGGGCGCCTTGGCCCAACCCTCGGGATTGGCCACCGCGCTATCGGGGATCAGCGCCTTGAGGTCGGCATCGCTGGCCTGCTGCGCCATCAACGGTTCGGCGCAAAGCAACAATGCCGGGACGAGGAGCACCACAGGGCAGATCGCCAATCGGCTCCGCGACGCCTGAGCCAAATCCCCCCGCGCCCTAATCGGCGGGGCGGCACACGCCCATGACGCCGTCCTTGCCGCCGCCATCGGGCAAAAGCACGCTGCCGCGTTTCTGGCTGGCGACCACAGTGACCAGCGCGTCCTGCTCTTCGGCGGACATCCGCTGCCAACCATCGCGGCCGAGCTTTTCAAGCGGGCGATAACGCACCTTATATTGCATGCGCGCCGAACCATCGACCCAATAGCCGAGATAGACGTACTCCAGCTCGTCCTCGGCGGCGCGGCGGATGTGGTCGAGGATGATATAATTGCCAAGCCCGGTCCGTGTCTCATGTTCAGGATCATAGAAACTGTAGATCATCGAAAGTCCATCGCCCTGCCGGTCGGTCAGGCAGGCGCCGACCAGCCGGCCGAGCGTCTGCCCGTCACCGGGCTCACGATATTCAATCACATAGCTTGTGACCGGCGTATGTTCCACCATATCGGCAAAATCGGTCTCGTCCATCGTGGTCATGCCACCGCCGGGGTGGCGTGCGCCCAGATAACGCTGGAGCAAGGCGTATTGCTCCGCGGTGGACCACGGCTCGCAGATATGGGCGACCAGATCGGAATTGCGGCGCAGGTTGCGTTTTTGCGTCGCCGATGCGGCGAACTCCTGAGCGACGACGCGCACCGAGACACAGGCGCTGCAATCGATGCAGGACGGTCGATAGGCGACGGTCTGGCTGCGGCGAAAACCGATCCGCCCCAGCGCGTCGTTGAGCGGGTCGGCGGCCGGGCCTTTCAGCTCGGTGAACACCTTGCGCTCGCTGCGGCCCGGCAGATAGGGGCAGGGCGCCGGGCTGGTCACGAAGAACCGGGGGAAGCGTACAGGTACCGTCACGGGCCAGATCGTTCCTTGGGGCAGCGTCAGGGGTTAACGCGGCGTAAACGATCTATGCTCCCGCCATTCGGCCCGGGAAAGCCCTTTAACCAAGCTTAAAACATTTCGGACTGGAATTTTACGCAATTGGTCGCGCCGTCGCCCTCTCTGGCCCAAAACGGGTCAGTTGATCTCCACTTGGCTAACGGCATAGCCCTTGCCGCGCAGCGCCATGACCAGCCCTTCGAGCTGATCGCGGTCCCGCGCTTCGCATTCTATGTCAGTTATCAAGCCTTTAGCCGGCAAGTGGGTGAAAATGCGCTGATGCCAGATCTCGATGATATTGACGTTATGCGCGTTGAACTGCTCCATCACCTTGAACAGCGCCCCGGGCCGGTCCTGCAAAGTCAGCCTGAGCCGCGCCAGCCGCCCCGACCGCGCCAGATCGCGCAGCAACACGTTGGCCAGCAGCCGCGTGTCGATATTGCCGCCGGTCAGCACGATGCCGACCTTGCGCCCCGCAAATAGCGCGCGGTGGGTCATCACCGCGGCCAGCCCCGCCGCGCCCGCGCCCTCGACCACGGTTTTCTCGATCTGGACCAACAGCGCCAGCGCAGTCTCCATCTCCGATTCGCTGACCAGCACGAAATCATCCAGCGGCAGCGCGGCCAGCACCGAAGAGGTGAACGTGCCGGGCGCGCGCACCGCGATACCCTCGGCCAGCGTGTCGCCGCCGATCGGCTCTGCAAGGCCTTTGAGGCGGTTATACATCGAGGGGAACAGCGCCGCCTCCACACCCACCAGCCCGATGCCCGGCTTCATCGCCCGCGCTACCGTGCCCATGCCCGAGGCCAGACCCCCGCCGCCGACCGGGATCGCCAGCATGTCCAGCTCGGGCACATCCTCCAGCATCTCCAGCGCGACAGTCCCCTGCCCCGCCGCGACCAGCGGATCGTCGAACGGATGGATAAACGTCAGGCCAAGCTGCTTTTCCATGCTGCGCGCGGTGGCATAGGCGTCATCGAAGGTCTCACCGTCCAGCACCACCTTGCCGCCCACCGCCTCGGTCTGCATCACCTTCACCGTGGGGGTGGTCTTGGGCATGACGATGGTGACCGGCACGCCCAGCCGCGTGCCGTGATGCGACAGACCCTGCGCATGATTGCCCGCCGACGCCGCGATCACGCCGCGCGCGCGCTGCTCCGCGGTCAAGTGCAGCAGCGCGTTGAGCGCGCCGCGCTCCTTGTACGATGCGGTAAACTGATGGTTCTCGAACTTCAGCCACACCTCGGCGCCGGTCAGCGCGCTCAGCGTCGCGCTGTACAGTGTAGGCGTGCGCACCACCTGCCCGGCGATGCGCGCCGCCGCTGCGCGAATATCCTGCTCGGTCAGCGGGGTGGTCGGGGCCGGCAGCGGATGGAGAAGCGCGTTCATCATAATGCCCGCGCCGTAAACCAAAGGCAGGGGGATGCAAACCGCTATCGCCAAAACGCTATCATCCCCGGCAACGGCCTGACGCAGGCAAGGAACCTTCGCGCCGGCCCGGCATTGGGGAAGCATACGATCTCAAAGGACTTTCCCCATGACCAAGCGCATCCTCATCCTCGCCACCGACGGTTTCGAGACCTCCGAACTGACCGAACCGCGCCGGCTCCTGAACGAAGCCGGCTTTGAGACCGTGCTGGCCAGCCCCAAACAAGGTTCGATCCGGGGGCTAAGCCACACCGAATGGGGCGAAAGCGTCACGGTCGACAAGGCGCTCGGCGACGTTTCGGAGGATGATTTCGACGCATTGCTGCTGCCCGGCGGCCAGATCAACCCCGATATATTGCGCATGGAGCAGGGCGCGGTCGATCTGGTCAAGGCGTTCGACGCCTCGGGCAAGCCGATCGCCGCGATCTGTCACGGGCCGTGGCTGCTGGTCGAGGCGAACATCGTGATGGGCCGCACCGTCACCGGCTGGCCGTCGATCCGCACCGACCTCCGCAACGCCGGCGCCGACGTGGTGGACCGCGACGTGGTGGTGGACGGCAACCTGATCACCAGCCGCAAGCCCGACGACATCCCGGCGTTCAGCGCCGCGCTGATCAAGGCGCTGGGCGGCGGCGGCGCGGATGCCGCGCCGCAGGTCGAGGCGGCGGCGCACTGACGGTCGCAGGGGAGGCAGCTTGCAGCTCCTCCCCTTACCGCCCCTGCATATTGTGGCTGTCGCCTGGGATGTGGACGATGATCCCGTCAAGCGCCGGGGTCAGCACGATCTGGCAGGACAGCCGACTGGTCCGCGCCACATCGGCGGCGAGGTCCAACATGTCCTCCTCCTCCTCGCTGGCGACGGGCAGTGCGGCGAAAAACTCAGGGCCGATGATGACATGACAGGTCGAGCAGGCCATCTGGCCCTCACACGTACCCTCCAGCGACAGTCCGGCGCCCTGTGCCACCTCCAGCAAATTGGCACCCGGCGCGGCATCGACGGGTATAGCTGCGCCTTTGGCAGTAATGAAATTGACTCTGATCAAATCTGCCATCCAATATCCCGCGTTTTCAGCCCTGCTGACGGGCGGCGGCATCGATCCGTGCCAGCGCCTCGGCAAACGCTCCGGCCTTGGTATAGCGGCCAAATCCCAACCGGATAGAGGATTTCGCCGCCGCCTCCGACAGGCCGATGGCGCGCAACACATGGCTGGGCCGGCCCGATCCGCTGGCGCAGGCGCTGCCCGCCGAAAAGGCGATGTCGCGGCAGTCGGACATCAACCGGGCGACATCGAGGCCTTGGCGGTGCAGGTTGAGATTGCCAAGCCAGCGATGTTCGGCGCTGCCGTTGAGTTGCCAGCCCTGCATGGCGTCGCGCGCGATCGCCCATAGGTTCCCAACATGCGCGCCGTCGGCTTCCCGCGAATTTGCGCAAAGCAACGCCGCCGCCCCAAACCCCGCACACAGCGCCGGGCTCAGCGTGCCGGAGCGCAGCCCCCCCTGCTGCCCGCCGCCGTGGATCTGCGGCGCGAGGGCCACGCCATCGCGCACCCACAAGGCCCCAATGCCCTTGGGGCCATACAGCTTGTGCGCCGACAGCGCGATCAGGTCAGCGCCGCCAAAGTCACTGGCAGGCCCCGCGATCTTGCCCGCCCCCTGCACCGCATCGCACAGCACCAGCGCGCCCTGCGCATGCGCCCGCGCCGCGACCTCCGCGATGGGCTGGATCGTGCCGATCTCATTGTTGACCTGCATCACGCAGATCAGATCTGTCCCCGGCGCGATGGCGAAATCCGCTAGCACACCCTCGCCCGTCACCGCCAGCCAGTCGAGCGCCGCGCCGCTGGCCTGTGCGGTATCGATCACCGCGGCATGCTCGATGGTGGAGAGCGCAATGCGTCGCGGCGTCAGGCCCTGTATCGCCAGATTGAGCGCCTCGGTCGCGCCGCTGGTGAACACCACGCGCCCGCCGGGGGGCAGCAGCGCCGCGACATCCTCCGCCGCCATCTCCACCGCCGCCGCCGCCGCCCTGCCATAACGATGCGGCGAATGCGGATTGCCGAAACCCTCGTCCTCCGCGCCGGACAGCCACGGCAACATCGCGGCGCGCGCCTCCGGAGCCAGCGGAGTGGTCGCCTGATAATCGAGGTAGATCACGCGCGCCGGCGCCCCTCTACCACCGCGCGGATCACGCCGAGCAAGGCCGCCAGATCCTCACGACTGGTATCCCGCCCGATCGAGACGCGGAACACTTCGCGTGCCGCCGCCTCGCCCATGCCCATCGCCAGCAGCACATGGCTGGGCTTGATACTGCCCGAAGCGCAGGCGCTGCCCGCCGATATCGCGATCCCGGCGGCATCGGCGCGGATCAGCAGCAGCGACGCATTGACCCTCGCCAGCCGGTACGCGCCGATGGTGGCAAGGCGGGGGCCATCGGCAGCGATCACCTCGGCCCCCAGCGCGGCCAGCTCGCCCTCGAACCACGCGCGCAATGCCTCGGCCCGCGCCAGCCATCCGCGTGCCGCCTCCAGAGCCATAGTCTCCAGCGCGACCGCCAGCCCGAGAATATAGGGCAGGTTCTCGGTCCCCGCCCGGTACCCCCGCTCCTGCCCGCCGCTAGGCGGCAACATCGCCACGTCGCGCACCAACAACGCGCCAATGCCGGGCGGCGCGCCGATCTTGTGCCCGGCGATCGCGATCAGATCGGCCGGCGGCAGCGGCAATTTGCCCGCGCCCTGCGCACAATCGGCCAGCAGCAGCGCGCCCATCGCGTGTGTCCGCGCGGCGATGGCGGCGAGCGGCTGGATCACCCCAGTCTCGTTATTGACCTGCTGCACCGCGATCAGGCCAGCCACCGGCAGCGCATCGGCATTCACCATCCCCCGCGCATCCAGCGCGATCAGCGCCGCCCCGGCATGGCGCAGCACCGCCGCATGTTCGCCGGCGCCGGCATAGCGGGCACCTTGCGTATGCGCCGACCACCCTATCGCCAAGGCCTCGCTCGCCCCGCCGGTAAAGATCACCTCGCCGCCCCAGCCCAGCGCAGCCGCCACCCGCCCCCGCGCATCCTCAAGCGCGGCGCGCGCGGCGCGGCCCGCCGCATGCTGGCTCGACGGATTGGCCCAGCGCGCCATGCCTTCCGCCACCGCCTCGCGCACTTCGGGCAGGATCGGGGTGGTGGCGGCGTGATCGAGGTAAATCGGGTCGAGGTAAATCGCGGTCATCACGGCGCTGTTTCGCGCAAAAGTTGCTTTGTCGATAGCGCTTTCTATATAGCGCATCGCTTGCCCTTTCTCACCCTCCCCGCAGGTCCGGCCGTTTCATGCGCCCCAAGGGGCCGGCTGAGAGATTATTTCAGGACTTTGAACCGATGCCATCAGTCATATTCCCGGGCCCTGAAGGCCGGCTAGAGGGGCGTTTTCAGCCCGGTACCCGCCCGCGCGCACCGGTGGCGATGATCCTGCATCCGCATCCCCAGGCCGGCGGCACGATGAACGACCGCATCACCCAGGCGATGTACAAGACCTTCGTCGCGCGCGGTTTCGCCACGCTGCGCTTCAATTTTCGCGGCGTCGGGCGCAGCCAGGGCAGCTTTGACAATGGCGTGGGCGAATTGTCCGATGCCGCCTCCGCGCTAGATTGGGTGCAGTCGATCCATGCCGAGGCGGTGACCACCTGGATCGCCGGTTACAGCTTTGGCGCGCTGATCGGCATGCAATTGCTGATGCGCCGGCCCGAGATTCGCGGCTTTATCTCGGTGTCGCCGCCGGCCAATATGTATGATTTCAGCTTTCTGGCACCGTGCCCCGCCTCAGGGATAGTGGTGCAGGGCGCCGCCGATACGGTGGTGACGCCGGGCGCGGTGCAAAAACTGGTCGATAAATTGCGCACGCAGCGGCACATCACCATCCACCACGACGAAATCCCGCGCGCCAACCATTTCTACGAGAACGAGCTGAGCGAGATGATGCGCGCGGTCGACAATTACCTCGATATGCGGCTGTCTCCGGATTGCCCGATCAGATAACCGGGCGGGCACCGGATTGTCCGATCCGCTGAATTATTGGGGCGCAGCGCGGAGCAGAGGCGCGCTGCCCCCGGCGTCGGGCATCGTCCAGATCGCGACATTACCCGCACAGACCGCCGCCATCACCAACATTAACGCCGCCTTGCCCCGCATCCCGCGCCGCCACAAGGCAATGCCGCCCAGCGTCAGCGCCAATGCGCCCAGCACCAGCAGCGACAACGCTGCGGCCATCAGCGCGCGCCGCGCCCAGAGATCATTACAGCGATCAACGCCGTCAACGCATTGGCCGTGCCATCATGGCCGAGCAATTCGGCAATCCCGGTATCGTCATCGCTGGTGATCACACCCTCGCTGTCGGCACGCGCGCCCAAATAGCCCCCGACCAGCATCACCAGCAGCGGCAGCGCCGCGCCCAGCAATGGCACAGGCTGCCCCGATGTCGCCGCCACATGCGCCACCACCGCTTCCGCAACGTCGCGCCCGCCCAGCACCCGGTCGGTCAGCCGCCAGCCGCGTGGCGCATCGGCGGGTGCGGGCGACAACAGCTCCACCGCCATCGCTCCGCCGCCGAATTCGCCCAGAATTTCGCGCAAGCCCCCGAGACCGTCAACTGGCTCATCGAACCGCAGACGAAAGCCGCCGAGGATTATCGGCAAAAGCGCCTGTGCGACATCATCCACGGCGGGCGGCGCCACCCCCAGGTGCCGCGCCAGCGCGTCTATGCCGCCGCTACGCCGCAGCGTGGCAAGCATTAGCATCCCGAATTCCGATCCGGATTAATTTGCGACCATTGTTTTGGCCACTCTAATCCGGCGGAATGCGGGCGCAAGCACCAATGCAATTTAGTGCAACAATTGTATCAATGCGCCGCCGCCAGCGCCCGGCCAATCTCGCCGAATACGGACAACAGTCTGGTACGCATTCAGCTTTTGCTGAAAAAGCTGCTCGCCATGCCCAGCATGCTCTGCTCGATCTGCGGATTGTTCTGCAACGCCGATGCGATCTGGCCTAGCGCGCCTTCACCGCCCAGATGGCCCAGCACCTGGTTCAGCGTATCGGTGCTGATGCCGCTGGTCTGCGCGGCGGTATCGACGGTATCGCCGGGTGCGGCATGCGCCGCGCCGAGCGCCGAGATCGCCTGGGTTGCCGTCGCCGGATCGATGCCGACCTTCGACGCGATGCCGGCAACATCGAGATTTCCACCAAGCTGCCCCAGCAGCGAATCAAACAAGCTCATGCGTTAGCCCTCCAAATGACCCGCGCTTCATGCCACGGCCCCGGCCCCGCGCCCAAGCGAAATTCGCTGCGCCGCAAAAGCGGGCCGGATCGGGGCGGGGGCCGCGAGCCATGCTGTGCGCCGGGCAAGCAGCGCTGTTAGCTGCGGCGCGGCATGCGTGCGGATGCACTGTCGCCCTGCGCCCAGCCGGCCTGTGCTGGCGTCAAAGGGCGAGATGCGATCAATCCGGCGATTGCCGCGCGCGGGCGCTTGCGCATTTATCCGCGTTATCCAGCATGTGCGCCGCAACATCGTGGCCCGCGCCCGGCCCATTGCCACGCTGGCGCCAAGCGGCTACCCCAGCGCTCCCCGCCTCTCCCAAATGGCGCCATCCCCGCATGGCGCCGCTTTCGAACGGACCGCCGCCGGCATGGGCGAACCACCCGAATATCCCGGCCCAAGCCGCAGCGCCCCAGCCCACAGCGCCCCGGCTGGCGACGGGCCGGCGGGCGATGCCGCCGCGCCCGCCGCCAAGCAGGTCATCGCGCTGGTCGATGATGATCGCAATATCCTGACCAGCGTCTCTATCGGGCTTCAGGCGGAGGGCTTCGTCACCCGCGTCTATGCCGATGGCGCCAGCGCGCTCAAGGCCTGTCTGGAGAACCCGCCCGATCTGGCGATCTTCGACATCAAGATGCCGCGTATGGACGGGTACGAATTGCTCCAGCGGCTGCGGGCCAAATCGGCGCTGCCCGTGATCTTCCTGACCTCGCGCGATGGCGAGCCCGATGAGGCACTGGGGCTGGCGATGGGCGCCGACGATTACATCGCCAAACCGTTCAGCCAGCGGCTACTGGTCGCGCGCATCCGCGCCATCCTGCGCCGCCACACCCCGGCGCGCAGTGACGCCGCCGCTCCCGCTGGCGACCTGCCCGATCCGGTGCGGCGCGGCCGGCTAACGCTGGACCCGGCGCGGCACGAGGTCCGCTGGGACGGGCGGCCGGTGTCGCTGACGGTTACCGAATTTCTGATTCTGGAGGCGCTGGCGGCGCGGCCCGGGGTGATCAAAAGCCGTAATCAGCTGATGGATGCCGCCTATAGCGACGACATTTACGTCGATGATCGCACCATAGACAGCCATATCAAGCGGCTGCGGCGCAAATTCCGCAGCGTCGATCCGGGCTTCGGCGCGGTCGAGACCCTGTACGGCGCAGGCTATTCCTTTGCCGATGGCTGAGCTGGGCGCGCGCCATTATCGGGCCCGCCGCCCCCTGTCTGGCCGGCTGGGATCGCTGACCGCGCGCATCCTGACGCTCAACCTGATCGTGCTGGTGCTGATGGCGTCGAGCCTGTTTTATCTCGATTCCTACCGCAATCAGCTGGTGCGCGAACGGCTGGGCCGTGCGCGTGGGGAGGCCGAGATCGCCGCCGTTGCGCTGGCGCGGGTGCGGCCCGATGAGCGCGGCGCACTGATCGCCGGAATCGGCACCAGCCAGCATATCAGGCTGCGGCTGTTCGCGCCGGGCGGCGGATTGTTGGCGGACAGTTTCGCGCTGGCGCCGCCGTCCTTTGCCTTTGCCGATCCGGCGCATCAGCCGGCGCTGCAAAGCGCCGCGCGGCTGCTCGACCGGGGGATGGACGCGCTGCTCGGCAAGGCGGCGGTTGCAGATTACCGTACCGGTCCGGCGGAAACCACCGCCGCGCATTGGCCCGAGGTTGCGTCCGCGCGCGCCGCCGGCATCGCCATCGCCTTTGAACGCTATGCCCCCGACCGCACCCCGGTAATCACCGCCGCCGCGCCAGTCGGGGGCGACGGCGCGATGCTGCTGACCCTGCGCAATTCGCCCGATATCACCCAGAGCGTGCGCGATGCGCGTCAGACTTTGGGCATTGTGCTGGGCGTCGCGCTGCTGGCTACGATCGCGCTGTCGCTGTTTCTGGCGCGGACCATTGTGAAGCCGCTGCGCACGCTGGTGCGCGCTGCCGTGCGGGTGCGGCGCGGGCGCGACCGTGCCGTCGTGGTACCGCGCCTGCCCGACCGCCGCGACGAGATCGGCCTGCTGGCCCGCGCCATCTCCGACATGACCGCCACCCTGCGCCAGCGGATCGACGCAGTGGAAAGCTTCGCCGCCGATGTCGCGCATGAGATCAAGAACCCGCTGGCCAGCCTGCGCAGTGCGCTGGAATCGCTCGACAAGGTGGAGGATGCCGATCTGCGCCGGCAATTGGCGGCCATCGCGGCACATGACGTACAGCGAATCGACCGGCTGGTCACCGAAATCGCTGACGCCAGCCGGGTCGATGCCGAACTGAGCCGCACCACCTTCGTCGCGGTCGACCTGCTGGCGCTGGCGGTGGCGCTGGTCGGCGCGCGTGAGGCGCGCGGCGTCAATGCCGGGCGCGTGGTGCGGATAGACGACCGTGGCAGCGGGGATACCGTGGTCGCGGGCGATCCGGCGCGGCTGGAGCGGGTGTTCAGCAATCTGCTCGACAATGCGGTGTCCTTCTCGCCGGCGGGCGGGGTGATCGCGGTTGACGTCAGCAGCAGCGGCGGGCGCGTGTTCGCCGAATTCCGCGATCAGGGCCCAGGTATCGCCCCCGAGGCGCGCGAGCGGGTGTTCGAGAGGTTCCACTCGCTGCGCCCCGACAGCGAGGATTTCGGCAGCCACAGCGGGCTCGGCCTCGCCATCGCGCGCACCATCGTCGAGGCGCATGACGGAACTCTCACTGCGCTCGACCCGGTTCCGGGTGATGAGGGCTCGGGGCGCACCGGCGGTGCGCGGCTGGTGGTGGCGATCCCGGCCTATCGCGGCGCGGAGGCGGAGGAATGATCCTGCGTCAGGCCGGCTGCGTCGCGATCGGCGGGCGCGGCGTGTTGATCGAGGGGGCGCCGGGTTGCGGCAAATCCTCCCTTGCGCTGGCGCTGATCGATCGCGGCGCGGTGCTGGTGGGCGATGATGGGGTGGCGTTGCGCCTCGACAAAGGCCGGCTGACCGCCAGCCCGCCGCCCGCCACGCGCGGGTTGATCGAGGTGCGCAATGTCGGGCTGCTTACCCTCCCGGTGTGCGAGGCGCGCGTGGCCCTGCTGCTGCGGCTGAGCCCCGACGCGCCGCGCTATGTCGAGGTCGCGCCGCGCGAAATCATCGCGGGGGTCGGCGTGCCGGTCATCATGCTATGGCCTGATACGCCGGCGCTGGCGCTGCGGGCGGAAATGGCGCTGGCGCGGCACGGGCTGGATTAGCGCAAAACGGGCGTCCAATTGCCGGACACACCAGGCACCATCCCCCTTCCCTTTTGACACCCATGGGCGCAGAGCGGGCGCGCATGCCCGCCCACTCCCCCCCTCCCGCCGATATTCCTGAGCCGCAGCGCGTGCTGCTGGTCACCGGCGTGCTCGGCGCAGGCAAGACCACCGCGCTGCATGCGCTGGAGGATCTCGGCTGGGAGGCGATTGACAATTTCCCGATCCGCCTGCTCGAACGCCTGATCGACAGCCCGGATCAGGCGGTGTCCGACCTGGTCGGTGGCGGCCATGCCCCGCTGGCCATCGGCTTCGATTCGCGCACACGCGGCTTCGATCCGCACGGGATCATCACGCTGGTCAAAAAGCTCAGCCACCGTAGCGATCTGTCGCTGACCACGCTGTATCTCGATTGCTCGGCCGACGAACTTCAGCGGCGGTATAATGAGACGCGGCGCCGCCATCCGCTGGCCGCCGACATGCCCGCGGCCGCCGGCATCGCCGCCGAGCGCGACCTGATGGAGCCGCTGCGCCGCTGGGCCGACATCGTGGTCAACACCACCGCCTTTTCGGCCAACCTGCTGACCCAGGCCGTCCGCGAGCAATTCGCGCCGGTGGCCGGCCCCGCGCTGACCATCACGATCAGCAGCTTCGGCTTTGCGCGCGGCATGCCGCCGGTCGCCGATTTCGTGTTCGACATGCGCTTTCTCGACAATCCGCATTGGGACCCGGTGCTAAAGCCGCAGACCGGGCAGGATGCGGCGGTCGGCGCGTTCATCCGCCGCGACCCCGCCTTTGAGGAGGCATTTGCCCGCATCCGCGACCTGCTGCTGATGCTGCTGCCGCGCTTCCGTGAGGCGGGCAAGGCCTATGTCAACATCGCGTTTGGCTGTACCGGCGGGCGCCACCGCTCGGTATTCATGGCCGAACAAATCGCGGCCGCCTTGCGAACTGGTGGATTTTCCCTCACATTGGTGCACCGCAATCTGGCCTCACGCGCGGCAGATCTGGTCGAGGGGGGCGCGGCGCGATGAGTAACCGGCGGCAGGCGACCATACTTGTGGCACCCCCCTATTCTCTGACAATGCATATTCGGAGCGTGTTTTCGGCATGATCGGTCTGATCCTGGTGACCCATGGCCGGCTGGCCGAGGAATTCGTCAACGCGATGGAGCATGTGGTTGGCCGGCAGGACGCCGTCGCCACCGTCTGCATCGGCCCCGCCGACGATGTGGAGCGCCGCCGCCGCGACATTGCCGAGGCGATCACCCGCGTCGACAGCGGCGAAGGCGTGATCATCCTCACCGATCTGTTCGGCGGCACCCCATCCAATCTGGCGATATCGCTGATGGCGGCGGGCAAAATCGAGGTGATCGCCGGCATCAATCTGCCGATGCTGATCCGGCTGGCCGGCGCGCGCAAGACCAACAATCTGATCTGCGCGGTCACGGCGGCGCGCGACGCGGGGCGCAATTACATCACCGTCGCCTCCGAATTCCTGGGCTGAGGCGGGCAATCGTGAGCGAATTTCGCGAAACCATCCGCATTGTCAACGCCAAGGGGCTGCACGCTCGGGCGAGTGCCAAATTCGTCAACATGACCGCGATGTTGCCAGACGGGCTGGATGTGCGCGTGGTCAAGGACGGCAATGACGCGGCCGGCGGCTCGATCCTCGGGCTGATGATGCTGGGCGCGGCGCGGGGTGACGAGATCGAGATCATCGTCACCGGCGAAGAGGGCGCCGACGCCGCCTTGGCCAAGCTGGCGGGGCTGGTCAAGGACGGCTTTGGCGAGGATTGAGCGGTGGTGAACGCGGGCGCCAAAGGCGGTGAGCGCCGCCTGATCACCGGCTTTTCCAACCCGACCGTCAAATTCCTGCGCAGCCTGCGCGACAAAAAACACCGCCGCGCCGAAGGGAAATTTCTCGCCGAAGGTCTGCGGCTGCTGACCGATGCGCGCACGATGGACCGTCTGCCCGAGATGTTGGTGATGGCACGCGGGCGCCCGCCGCATCCGCTGTTGGCCGAGCTGGAATCGGCGGTCGCGGCGGCGGGGGGCGACATCATCGAGATGGACGAGGACATCCTCGCCAAAGTCACCGGCAAGGACAATCCGCAGGCGGTTTGCGGGGTTTTCACAGAGTTCGACACATCGCTCGCCGCGATTGACCGCGCTGCCGCGCCGCTGTGGCTGGTGGTGCAGGCGATGCGCGATCCGGGCAATCTGGGCACGATGCTGCGCACCGGCGACGCGGTGGGCGCGGGCGGATTGATCCTGCTCGACGATTGCGCCGACCCGTTCTCGGCCGAGGCGGTGCGCGCCAGCATGGGCGCGATCTTCACGCAACGGGTAGCGACGGCGCGGTGGGAAGAGTTCATCGCCTGGCTGCGCGGCGGAGCGGGGCAGCTGGTTGCGGCATCGTTGCGCGATGCGGTGCCGTACCGGGACGCCGGTTACCGGGCGCCGTGCTTCGTGCTGGTCGGCAACGAATCACGCGGGCTGCCCGAAGCATATGAGGCCGAATGCGACCTGCGCGTCACCATGCCGATGAAGGGCCGCGCCGATTCGCTCAACGCCGCCGTCGCCGGCGCGGTGCTGGCCTATGAGGTGATCGACAGGCTGGGCTGAGCAGCCGGCTGAGCCCCCGGTTGATCTGTGGCATCGGGGAGCGGTAGCGCGGGGGCATCATCACTGACGGTTTCGGCCCCACTGACGGTTTCGGCCCCACTGGCGGTTTCCGAATAGCGCGGCAGCGCATCAAGCAGCGCCGTCTCCTCAATCTCGCGCTTGCCGATCTCGATATGCTTCTCGCGCAGGCGCCGCCCGGCCGAGAGTACGTTACGCTCAAAACTGCCGACGAATTTGTTGTAATTGTCCACCGCGCTGGCCAACCCGCCCCCGACCCGCTTCAGATGCTCGGCCGCGACCGCCAGCCGGTCATACAATTCGCCGCCCATCCGCCCGATTTCGCGCGCTTCCTTGGCCAAACCGTCCTGCCGCCATACCTGCGCGATGGTGCGCGCGATTGCGACGAGGTTGGTCGGGCTGGCCAGCAGCACGCGGCGTTCGAAGGCGAAGTTCCACAATTGTGGCGCGCGTTCCAGCGCGGCAGCGATGAAATGCTCGCCCGGCACGAACATCAGCACGTAATCGGGCGCTTCCTCGAACTGGCTCTGATAGCTTTTGGTGGCCAGCGTCTGGATGTGGTTCTGCATCGCCGCGACATGCGCATCGAGCGCCGCATTTCGCGTGCGTTCGTCCACCGCCTCGAACGCATCCTGATAGGCGTTGAGCGCCACCTTGGCATCGATCACCAGCAATTTGTTGCCCGGCACCCGCACGATCGCATCGGGGCGCAGCCGGCCATCCTCGGTGTTGACCGAATGCTCGGTGATGAAATCGGTATGCTCGGCGAGCCCGCACTGCTCCAACACGTTGCGCAATTGCTGCTCACCCCAACGCCCCCGCGCCTTGGGAGCATTGCGCAGCGAATTGCCCAGCCGCGCCGCCTCGGCCCGCACCTGCTCCTGCCCGGCGCGCATTTCGGCGATCACCCCGCGCAATTCGCCAAACCCGTCGATCCGCGCCTTTTCCAGTGCGCCGACCTGATCCTCATAAGACTTCAGCCGCTCCCCCACCGGGGCCAGCAGCGACTTGATTTCGGCGGCGCTTTTGGCCTCGGACGCTGCCTGTTGCTGCTGCGCGCGGGCCATGAAAGCCTCTTGCGCGCTGTGCAGCACCTTGTTACCGGCATTCTCGAACTCCTTGCGGAGTACCTCCTGCGCGTCGACCAACAGACGCTTTTGCTCATCGAAATGCAGCGCATTGGCGCGCAACGTCGCCAGCTCCCCGACCAGCGCCGCCTGCCCGGCCCGTACCACATTCAGCTCATCGGCCAGCGTATCGGCGCGCGCCGCGCGTTCCGTGGCGCCCGCCAGTTCAGTGATCGCAGTGCGGAATTTGCCGTCCAACTCGCGCGCCTCGGCATCGCGCGCCGCAAACCGCGCTGCCCAGTCAGCTGTGCGCCGCGCGGCCAGCGTCCACGCCAAGCCCGCGCCGGCAGCCAAGCCAACACATAGCGCGATTATCAAAGGCAGGCCCGAATCCATCGGTAGAGCCTATAGAGAACGGAGAGAGAACGCCACCCCCGCTAGCATTTATTCCCCGGCCACCAAAATCAAGCCGCCTTGCGCGCTTTTTCCAGCTTCTTCAGCGCCATCTGCCGCTTCAGCCGCGACAGGTGATCGATGAACAGAATACCCTCCAGATGGTCCAGCTCGTGCTGGATACAGGTGGCCATCATGCCCTCCATCGCCTCCTGGTGGGCCGTGCCGTCCAGATCCTGCCAGCGCAGCACCACCGCCGCCGGGCGCTCGACATCGGCATAGATGTCCGGGACCGACAGGCAGCCCTCGGAATAGGTCGAGTGATCGGCGGAGGGATCATGCACCTCGGGATTGATGAATACGCGGGGGTCGCGCTTGACCGGGCGGTGGTCGTGACCGCAGCTTTCGTCGCCGCAATCCTCCGCCCCCTCGCTCGCTGCCTCCCCTTCCGGCTCCTGCAGGTCGACCACCACCACCCGCAGCGGCACGCCAATCTGGATCGCGGCCAGGCCAATGCCGGGCGCGTCATACATCGTCTCGAACATGTCATCGACGAGCGTTTTGAGGTCGGCGTCGAAAGTCTCGACCCGGGCAGAGATGCGCTTGAGTTGCGGATTGGGGGCTTCGATGATCGTGCGGATGGCCATGGCGGCCAGATAGGGCGATCGGGGCGCCTTATCAAGCCGGCTTCAGCCAATCGGCCGCCGCGCCCGCAATGCTTGCGCCAGCGTGCCTTCGTCGAGGTAATCCAGCTCACCCCCCACCGGCAATCCATGCGCCAGCTGGGTGACGCGCACCGCCATGCCCTCCAGCCGTTCGGCCAGATAATGCGCGGTGGTCTGCCCCTCCAGCGTGGCATTCATCGCCAGCACCACCTCGTCGATCCCGCCCGCCGACACCCGGCTGAGCAGCGCCGGGATCGCCAGATCCTCCGGCCCGATCCCGTCCAGCGCAGAGAGCCGCCCGCCCAGAACATGATACCGGCCGGTGAACAGCCGCGACCGGTCCAATGCCCACAGATCGGCCACATCCTCCACCACGCATAGCGCGCGCGAATCGCGGCGCGGGTCCGCACAGATCGCGCAGGGGTCCGACGTATCGACATTGCCGCAATGCCGGCACTCGATCAGCCGCTCGCGCAGCACCTCCAGCGCAGCGATCAGCTCGGGCAACGCCGTCTCGCGCCGCTTCAGCAGCCACAGTACCGCGCGCCGCGCCGAACGCGGCCCCAGCCCTGGCAGGCGGGCCAACGCCCCGGTCAGCTTCTCGATCTCTTGCGATGCCATGTGGGGGGAGATAGGGGCTGCACCCAGCTTAAGGAAGCCGTCATGCGCGTGATCTTTATGGGAACCCCCGATTTTGCGGTGCCGGCGCTGGAGGCTTTGGCTTTGGCGCCAGAGCATGACGTGATCGCCGCCTATACCCAGCCGCCGCGCCCCGGCGGGCGGCGCGGGCGCGAGCTGACCCCCTCGCCGGTGCACCGCCGCGCCGAGGCTCTGGGCATCGCGGTGCGGCATCCGGTATCGCTGAAGGGTGCGGAGACGCAGGCGGAGTTTGCAGCTCTGGGCGCGGATATAGCGGTGGTGGCGGCGTATGGCCTGATCCTGCCGCACGCGATATTGGATGCGCCTCGGCAAGGCTGTCTCAACATCCACGGCTCGCTGCTGCCCCGCTGGCGCGGTGCGGCGCCGGTGCAACGGGCAATCCTGGCGGGGGACACTGAGACCGGCGTGTGCATTATGCGGATGGAGGCCGGGCTGGATACCGGGCCGGTGCTGGCGCGGGAGCCCACGAAGATCGGCGAACACGATACGGCTGGGGTGTTGACGCAGCGCCTGTCGGATATTGGCGCGCGGCTGCTCGTGCGCGTGCTGGCCGATCTGACCGCCTTCCCCGAGGTGCCACAGCCCGCCAAAGGCATCACCTATGCGCGCAAGATCGAGAAATCAGAGGCGCGGCTGGATTTCAGCTTGGGTGCGGCCTTGGTGCTACAACAGATACGGGCGTTCAACCCCGCTCCGGGCGCGTTCTTCGATTTCGCCGGCGAGCGGATCAAGGTGCTGAATGCGGAACCTTCGGGTGCAAACGGACAGCAGCCACCACGGTTCAAATTCTCTGCCGATCCGGGGAAAATTCTTGACGAGCACCTCGCCATCGGCTGCGGCGACAGCGCGATCCGCCCCACCCGTGTCCAACGCGCCGGCAAGCCCGTCATGGACGCCCGGGACATGCTGCGCGGCTTCCCCATCCCCGCCGGCACGCGTCTCACCTGATGCGCCGCATCGCGCTCACCCTCGAATATGACGGTGGCCCGTTTATGGGCCTCCAGCGTCAACCGCACGGCCTTACGGTGCAATCGGCGGTCGAGGCGGCGGTGCTTGCCATCACCGGCGAGGCCGCCACGATGCACGCCGCCGGGCGCACCGACGCCGGGGTCCATGCGCTGGGCATGCGCGCGCATATCGACATTGCCTATGCCATCACCCCGTTCCGCCTGATGGAGGCACTCAACGCCGTGATGCGCCCGGCGCCGGTCGCGGTGATCGCCTGCGCCGAGGTGGCGGCGGACTGGCACGCGCGGTTTTCCTGCACCGCCCGCGCCTATCGCTACCGCATCATCACCCGCCGCGCGCCGCCCACGCTGGAGGCCGGGCGCGCGTGGCATATTCGTCAGAAGCTTGACGGCAAGGCGATGCAACGCGCCGGGCAGGCGCTGATCGGCACCCATGATTTCACGACCTTCCGCTCCGCCCATTGCCAATCAACCAGCCCGGTCAAGACGCTCGACCTGCTCAGCGTGACGCAGGACCACGACGGCATGCACATAGAGGTAGCGGCGCGCAGTTTTTTGCACCATCAGGTCCGCTCGATGGTAGGCTGTCTGGCGCTGGTCGGCATGGGGCGGTGGCCCGAGGCGCGGATTGCCGAGGCCCTGGCCGCCCGCGACCGCACTACGCTGGGGCTTAACGCGCCGGCGCACGGTCTCTATTTCGTGCATGCGACCTATCCGGGAGAATGATTCTGTGACCATCACCCACGCCCGACAACTGCTCTCACAGCTTGATGCCGATGGCACCCTAACCGTCCGGATCGCGCCGCTGGAATTGGCGGCGCCGACCGGAAATCAGGTGCTGATCCGGATCGAGGCAGCGCCGATCAACCCGTCCGATCTGGCGCTGCTGTTCGGCCCGGCGGACCTCGCGGGCGCGCAATACGAGCCCGGCAAGATGACCGCGACGATGCCAGCGGGGGTGCTGCGCGGCATGGCCTCGCGCCTTGGTACCGCGATGCCGGTCGGCAATGAAGGCGCCGGCACCGTGATCGCGGCGGGCGAGGCTCCGGCGGCACAGGCCTTGATGGGCCGGCGGGTGGCCTGCATCGCGGGGGGTATGTACGCCAGCCATGTGGTCGCCGATGCGCGCGGTTGTATGCCGCTGCCCGATGGGATCAGTGCCGAGGCCGGCGCCGCGCCCTTCGTCAACCCGATGACCGCGCTGGGCTTTGTCGAGACGATGCGCCGCGAGGGGCACTCCGCCATCGTCCACACCGCCGCCGCCTCGAACCTGGGCCAGATGCTGGTGCGGGTCTGCCTTGAGGATGGCATCGGATTGGTCAACATCGTGCGCAACGCGGCTCAGGCGGAGCTGCTGCGCGGGATCGGCGCGGTTCATGTGGTCGATTCGTCGGCGGATGGCTTTATGGAGGCGCTGATCGCCGCACTGACCGCCACCGGCGCCACCGTGGCCTTCGACGCGATCGGCGGCGGCAAGCTCGCCAACCAGATCCTGGCCGCGATGGAGACCGTGGCCAGCCATGGCGCCGCCTACAGCCGCTATGGCTCGGACGTTTTCAAGCAGGTGCATATCTACGGCATGCTCGACACCGGGCCGAGTACTTTGACGCGCAATTATGGGTTTAATTGGGGGGTTTCGGGGTGGCTGCTGATGCCGTTCCTGGCCCGCATCGGCGCGGAGGGCGCGTCGCGTTTGCGGGCGCGCGTGTTGGCCAGCCTGACCACCACCTTCGCCAGCCAGTACAAGGCGCGGGTCAGCCTGGAGGCGATGCTGACGCGCGAGGCGGTGCTGGAGTATAATGCGCGGCGGACGGGGGAGAAGTATCTGGTGGTGCCAGGGTGAGGTTGTTGGTGTGACGGCTCTAAGGATCGTGGCTATGCTCAATTCCGATGTCGAGATTTTTGACATCGCGAAAATTGATGTTGAATTATTCAATGTCATGCGGCATGGCAGGCAAATCAGCAATCGAACCAGGGGTCCACTATGGTTATCGAGTATGTCAATTTCGAAGGAAGCGCGTTGGGTCAGGCGCTGAAAAATTTAATCGACGGCCCGGAGCGTTTGGTTGAGTTCAAGGCGTTTTCGCGCGAAGGATATCCGGCGTTGACCGCACTGGTCTCCGAAGCAACGCAACTGCTGAAAAAATTCGAGGTGACCGAAACGAGAGATCGCAATTACGTGAAGCAAAATATTGGTGATTATGTAGCCAGGATCATGCGCGACGCGGGATATGTAAAGGCCAACCAACGCTCTGTACCGGGAAAGCTATTTTCATCGGGTGCGTGCTGGGTCCCCCGCGACGACGTTGGCAGGAAAAGCTGACATAAAGATCCCCCTCACCCCTTCCCCACCACGCTCTCAGGCAAATTCGTCCCGAACACCCGCTGGTAATATTCGGCGACCAGCATCCGCTCGGTCTCGTCGCATTTGTTGAGGAACGACAAGCGGAACGCGAAGCCGACATCGCCGAAGATCGCTACGTTCTGCGCCCAGGTAATCACGGTGCGCGGGCTCATCACGGTGGAGATGTCGCCGTTCACGAAGCCGGCGCGGGTCAGGTCGGCGACCTTCACCATGTCGGACACGACCTTGTCCGCGACGCCGGTGGCTTTCTTCATCACGATCTCGGCCTCGACCGCCGCCGGCAGGTAATTGAGGCCGACGACGATGTTCCAGCGGTCCATTTGGCCCTGATTGATCGCCTGCGTGCCGTGATACAGCCCGCTGGTATCGCCCAGACCCACGGTGTTGGCGGTGGCGAACAGGCGGAAATACGGATTGGGCCGGATCACCCGGTTCTGATCGAGCAGAGTGAGCTTGCCCTCGGCCTCCAGCACGCGCTGGATCACGAACATCACGTCGGGGCGCCCCGCGTCATATTCGTCGAACACCAGCGCGGTGGGGGTCTGCAGCGCCCATGGCAACAGTCCTTCGCGAAATTCGGTCACCTGCAACCCGTCGCGCAGCACGATCGCGTCGCGCCCGATCAGGTCGATCCGGCTGATATGCGCGTCGAGATTGATGCGGATGCATGGCCAGTTGAGCCGCGCCGCCACCTGCTCGATATGCGTCGATTTGCCGGTGCCGTGATAGCCCTGCACCATCACCCGGCGGTTGAACGCAAATCCCGCGCAGATCGCCAGCGTGGTGTCCGGATCGAATACATAGCTGTCATCCCGGTCGGGCACACGCTCATCCGCCAGCGAGAACGCGGGGACTTTCATATCCGAGTCGATGCCGAACAGGTCGCGCACCGATACGCTTTGATCGGGCGCGGCCAGCACGGTGGTGGAAGCAGCGGACGGAATGGGGGAAGGTTTGGTCATCGCGGTTTCGCCTATACGCGGGCGCGCGGCGCTGCAACAGTTTGCGATGCATAGCGGCTGAGTCGTTTGGCGGGAAAGAGGATGGGATGCTGATGCTCTATGGGGCACTGCTGTCGCCCTTCGTGCGCAAGGTGGCGCTGGTCGTGGCGGAAAAGGGCATCGCCTGTACCCTTGAGAGCAATGCCCGCGCGAACCCCGATTTCGCGGAGGCCAGCCCATTCGGCAAGATCCCGGCGATCCGCGACGGCACCTTCACTTTGGCCGATTCGTCGGCGATCGCGCATTATCTGGAGGCGAAATGCCCCACTCCCGCGCTGATCCCCGCCGAGGCGGAGGCGCGCGCCCGCACCATCTGGTTCGATGAATATGCTAATACGCTGTTGGCGGGGTCCGGGCTCAAGGTGCTGTTCAACCGCTTTGTCGGGCCAAAGATCCTCGGCATTCCGGGCGACGAGGCCGAGGCGCTGAAAGGTATTGCGGAATTGCCGCGCTTTTACGATTACCTCGAAGCTGCGGCGGCGGGGCCGGCCTGGCTGGCGGGGGAGGCATTCACGCTGGCCGATATTGCGGTCGCGGTGCAGCTGTGCGCCTGCGATCTGGTGCAGGCGGGCCCCGACGCAGCGACCTATCCGGCGATAGCAGCGTGGTATGCGCGGGTCAGCGCGCGTCCGGCGTGGATATCGGTGGTGGCGCAAGCGGCGGCCCACGCTTCGGCGAACAGGGCACCCCAGCCGGCATAGGAGGCCGACACCATGCGCTAGGCTGTGTTCGCTGGACAAGCCCACGCGCATGCGGTGGCGGGCAAATTGCGGGGCTTGATGGCCAGCGGCAAACGCTTGAATAATAAAGAAGGATTACAGGTGCCATGGGCAAATACCAGTTTGTCGACCATGACGGTGTGACGATCGGCGCGATCATGGGCCAGATGCCGGGCGCGCCGGGGCAGGTGCACTGGACGCATTACTTCCGCGTCGCCTGCATCGATACCGCGATCACGACCATTAAGGCCCACGGCGGGCAGGTCGTGTTCGGACCGCAGGAGGTGCCGGGTGGCGACTGGATCATCCACGGCATCGATCCTGAGAGCGCCGGCTTTTCATTGGTCGGCGCGCGTGCGGGCTGAGGCGATGGCGGACAAGACCAAGATCTGCCTGTGGTTTGATGGCTCGGCACAGGATGCGGCGCGGTTCTATTGCGACTTGCTGCCCGATAGCCGGATCGACCAGGTTCAGACCGCGCCGGCCGACTACCCCGGCGGCAAGGCCGGCGACGTGCTGACCGTGGAATTCACCATGGCCGGCCGCGCCTATCTGGCGCTCAATGGCCGCAAGGAGGCCGGCTTTACCGATGCTTTTTCGGTGCAGGTGTTCTGCGACACCCAGGCCGAGATTGACCGGCTGTGGGATGCGATCATCGCCGATGGCGGCGCAGCGAGCCAATGCGGATGGTGCCGCGACCGCTGGGGACTGTCATGGCAGATCCTCCCCCACGCGCTGACCGCGGCAATGAGCGATCCCGCGCCCGGCGTGGCCCAGCGGGTGTTCGGCGCGATGATGGGCATGATCAGGATCGACGTCGCCGCAATCGAAGCAGCACGGGCGGGCTGATCAGGCGAATGCCCCCCGCTCAGGAGAAACCTGAAGCGCCGCGTAGCAGTTGATAGGCCTCAATCACCGCTTGCAAGCGCACCTCATGGCTGCGGTCGCCGCCGTTGCGGTCGGGGTGGAGGCGGTGGACCAGATCGGTGTAGCGGCTGCGCAAGGCCCGGCGGTCGGCTTCGGCGTCCAGCCCCAGCACATCGAGCGCGCGGCGCTCCTCGGGCGAGAATCGGCGCGCGGCGGCGCTGGCCTTGCCCTTTACCCGCGCGCGCTCAGTAATGGCATCCAGCGGATCGGCAAAATCGGCCCAGCGCGGCGGCTCATCGACCCCGGCGGTGGGGCGGAAGGCACGCGCCTCGCTGACCCAGCCATGGATCGGCGATTGCGCCTGCCATATCTGCTCGGGGCTCATCCCCGCGAAATAATCGTAGCCGGCGTTGAAGGCACGGATGTGGTCGAGGCAGAACCAGCGGTAATCGCCCGGCCCATCCGCCCCCGGTGCCCGCAGGCCCGGCGCGCGGAATTCGCCGGGATGGTCACATCCCGGCCAGTCGCACCCGCGCTCCACCCCGCGCACCCGTCCGTGAAACCGGTCATGTTTGATGGGGTCGGGCAAAATCGCGTCCGGTTTAAATTGCTGGCTCCCCTTTCTTTTCTGCGCCGCGCTTGGCAAGGGAAATCGGCCCCGCGTTGGGACCAGGGAGATGGCATGATGGGTCCGCTGGCGCAGGAAATCACCGCATTGCTGAGCGCCGCGTTCGCGCCGACAACGCTGGAGGTCATCAATGACAGCGCCAGCCATGCAGGGCACAGCGGCGACGACGGCACCGGCGAATCGCATTTCACCGTGAAGATCGAGGCCGCAGCATTTGCCGGTATCGCCCGGCTCCAACGGCAACGGATGGTCAATGCAGCGCTGACCAATATTCCGGGGGGCGACATCCCCGGCCAAAGGGTCCATGCTCTGGCGATTAAGGCCTCGGCGCCGGGCGAATAAGGCAGAACATCCATGCAAAACGCGGTATCGGGCTTCTCGCTATTTCTCATCGTCATCGCGCTGGTGCTGGCGCTCAAAAGCTTCGGCATCAATCAGGAGTACCAGCGCGGCGTGGTGTTCCGGCTTGGCCGGCTGGTCGATACCAAGGGGCCGGGCTGGTTCTGGCTGATCCCGATCATCGACCGGGTGGTCAAGATCGACCTGCGCACCATCACCTTCGCGCTGGCGACGCAGGAAACCGTGACCCGCGACGGTGTGGCGGTGAAGGTCAACGCGGTGCTGTGGTTCCGCGCGGTGGAGCCCAAGCTGGTCGTCACCTCGGTGGTCAACTGGCAATCGGCGGTGATCCAGGCCGCCGAAACCGGCATGCGCGACGCCATCGGCCAAAGCGACCTCGACCAGATGCTGAAAGACCGGGTGGCGATCAATGCCCGCCTGCTTGATCTGCTCGGCAAGACCTGCGCGCAATGGGGCGTGGCGATCGACGCGGTGGAGATCAAGGACCTCGACATTCCCGAACAGATGCAGCGGGCCATCGCGCGCGAAGCCGAGGCGATCCGCGAAAAGCGCGCCCGCATCATCAAGGCTGAGGGCGAGAACGAGGCGTCGCAAAAGCTGGCCGAGGCGGCGCGGACCATCGGATCGGTGCCCGGCGCGCTGGAACTGCGGCGGCTGCAAACGCTGAGCGAGATCGGGGTGGAGCACAATTCGACGATCATCGCGATGTTCCCGACCGAACTGCTGGAGGCGGCGAAGCGGTTTACCGCGCCATAGGGCCCCACTCTACCCACGCCCCGTGCGCCTGTGCCGAGCCCAGCAGCGCTGGCTCCGCGCCGCCTGGCCAGTACCGCACGCGCAATTCGTGGCGGAATGTCGCCCGGTTGGTCTCCAGCATGATCCACGCCAGCGGGCGCTCGGTTGTGGCACGCGCGCCGGCGGCATCCATGCCGGCAGTGATCTGCTCGCGGCGCTCTTGCGGAATATATTGCCACACGATCGAGTGATACAGCACACGCGTCGCCCCTTCGGCCTGCGTCTCGCCCAGCAAAGCCTCGACCCAATCGGCGGCATCGGCGCGCGTTAAATCCGGCGCTTTGGCCCGCGCCAGAGCCACCACCGCATCGAGCCGCGCTAGCCGCGCCGCATTCTCCGGCCAGACATAGGCCTTGAGGCGGAGCGCCTGCGCCGCATCGGCGAGATCGATCGGCGCCTGATCGCAGCCTCGAATGCTGACGATCTCGACCTTTTCAGCCGGCGGGGGAGGCCCGCGCCACTCGGGCTTGATCAACACCGGCGATCCCTCGGGCCCCAGCCGCACCCCGCAAAGATCATAGGCATAGCGCTCCATCATCGTATTGGCCCCGGCGCTGCACCCGATCTCGTTCAGCTCAAACCGTGGCCCGACACGCGAGGACAGCCACAGCAGCCCCGCCATGATCCCCGCCGAGCGCCCCGCCTCATTGGTCTGCGGCGGCCCGTCCAGCCACGGCAGCAGCGTCGCATCATGCTCCGCCACCACCGCGCAGACCACCGCATCGACCTCCGCCTGATCGGTGACGGCGCCGCTATAGATCGCCCCCAGCCGCTGTTCCGCGCCGGTCAGGTGCAGATGGTGCAGGCCGCCCGCCAGCCTAAGCGACATCGCATCCTCCACCGGCTTGCCCGGCCACGCCGCAATCGCCCGGCCCGTCGCGGTACGCCCGCGCATCACCGCCAGCAGCGCCAGACAGATATGCGCGGTCACCGGGGCATCGTTGCGCCGGCTGTGGTCGGCCTGCCAGACGATCGCCTGCTCCAGGCTGCGTTCGTTCATCATATCCGCCGGATGCTGTGCCATTCCTTGCCCTTTCGCGCCGCCCGCCGTAAGGGCGCCGGACCATGTCAGTGCCGCTTACCTTCGCCATCCCCAAGGGCCGCATCCTCGACGAGGCGCTGCCGCTGATGGCGCGTGCCGGCGTCGTGCCCGAGGCGGAGTTCCACGACAAGGGCTCACGCGCGCTATCCTTTGCTTGCGTGGACAGCGACATGCGGCTGATCCGGGTGCGCGCCTTCGACGTGGCGACCTTCGTGGCGCATGGCGCGGCGCAGATCGGCATCGTCGGCTCCGATGTGGTCGAGGAATTCGATTACGCCGATCTTTACGCGCCAGTCGATCTCGCCATCGGGCATTGCCGGCTGTCGGTGGCGGAACCTGCGGGCGGAGCGCAAGATACCGGCTCGGAAAGCCACCTGCGTGTCGCATCCAAATACCCCAGCCTGACCCGCCGCCATTTCGAGGCGCAGGGCATTCAGGCCGAGGTGGTCAAGCTGAACGGCGCGATGGAGCTGGCGCCGGGGCTGGGTCTGGCCGGGCGGATCGTCGATCTGGTGTCAACCGGGCGCACGCTGAAGGACAATGGCCTGATCGAAACCAGCGAGATTTTGCAGGTATCCGCGCGGCTGATCGTCAATCGCGCGGCGCTCAAGACCGATGCGCGGCTGGCCGGGCTCATCGCGGCGTTCCGTGCGGCGGTGACCTCCTGATGCGCCGCCTCGTCAGCCATGATCCCGGGTTTGCGGCTGCGTTCGCTGCAGTGGTGGCCGATCGCCGCGAGAGCGATGCCGATGTCACGCAGGTCGTGGCCGCCATCATCGCCGATGTGCGGGCGCGCGGCGATGCGGCGCTGGCCGAACTGACGGAGCGGTTCGACCGCCACAAGCTCGCCGATGAAGCCGCGTGGCGCATCGCACCCGAGGCGTGCCGCGAGGCCTATGACGCGCTGGAGCCCGGATTGCGGGATGCGCTGAACCTCGCGGCGGCGCGAATACGCGCCTATCATCTGGACCAGCTGCCGGCGGGCCGCGACCATACCGACACGGCCGGGGTGCGGCTGGGCGCGCGGTGGCTGCCGGTCGATGCGGCGGGGATTTACGTGCCGGGCGGGCGCGCGGCCTATCCCTCGTCGCTGTTGATGAATGCGATCCCGGCCAAGGTCGCGGGCGTGGCGCGGCTGGTCGCGGTGACGCCGACGCCGGGCGGCACAGTCAATCCGCTGGTGCTGGCCGCCGCGTATATCGCCGGGGTCGACGAGATCTGGCGGCTCGGCGGCGCGCAGGCGATCGCGGCGCTGGCCTATGGCACCGCGCGCATCGCGCCGGTCGATGTGATCACCGGCCCCGGCAACGCCTATGTGGCGGAGGCCAAGCGGCAGGTGTTCGGCGTGGTCGGTATCGATATGGTGGCGGGACCATCGGAAATTCTGGTGATCGCGGACGCCGACAATGATCCCCACTGGATCGCCGCCGACCTGCTCAGCCAGGCCGAGCATGACCCTGCCGCGCAGGCGATCCTGATCACCGACGATGCCGCTTTCGCCGATGCGGTGGCGGCGGCGGTCGAGTTGGAGCTGGCATCGCTCGCCACCGAGCCTGCTGCCCGCGCCAGTTGGGACGCGCATGGCATCATCATCACTGTGGCGCATCTCGACGAGGCGCCCGCGCTGGCCAATGCGCTCGCCGCCGAGCATGTCGAACTCGCGGTCGCCGACCCCGATGCTGTGTTCGCGCAGATCCGCCACGCCGGCTCGGTGTTCCTCGGGCGGCACAGCCCCGAGGCTATCGGTGATTACGTTGCCGGGCCCAACCATGTGCTGCCGACCGGGCGCCGCGCGCGCTTTGCCTCCGGGCTGTCGGTGCCCGACTTTATGAAACGGACCAGCTTTATCGCCATGAGCCCCAAAGCGCTGGCCGCCATCGGCCCCGCCGCCGTCGCCTTGGCAAAGGCCGAGGGCCTGCCCGCGCATGCCCGCTCGGTCGCGGTGCGTCTGTGAGCCTGCTGACATGACCAAGGGCAATCAGGCGCGCGCGGCGGCCCGGCTGGGCGCGGTGCAGGCGCTGTATCAGCACGAGATGGAGGCGATGCCGCTCGCGCGCCTGCTCGACGAATTTCACCAGCACCGGCTGGGCGCGGAAATCGACGGCGATGAGTTTGCGCCGGCAGAACTGGCGTTTTTCGACGATCTGGTGCGGGGTACGATCACCCGGCGCGCCGAAATCGACGCGGTATTGGCCGAGAAGCTGGCTGCCGGCTGGCGGATCGAGCGGCTCGACAAGACCATGCTGCAAATCCTGCGCGCCGGCGCCTATGAATTGATCGCCCGCGCCGACGTGCCCACCGCCACCGCGATCAGCGAATATGTCGACGTTGCGCATGCCTTTTTCGACAGCCGCGAGGCGAAATTCGTCAACGGCCTGCTCGATGCGGTCGCGAAAGCGGTCCGCTGAGCGGGGGAGGCGGTCCGCTGAGCGGGGAAGCGGCCTTCATCGCCGCCCTGCGCGCGCTGGCGACCGATCCGGCGGCACGCGGGCTCAATGATGATTGCGCGGTGCTGAGGATTGGCGGCGAAACGCTGATCCTGACGCATGATATGATCGCCGAGGGCGTGCATTTCCTGCCCGGCGCCGACCCGGCCGATGTCGCGTGGCGGCTGGTGGCGACCAATATGTCCGATCTGGCGGCCAAGGGTGCGGTGCCGATTGGTGTGTTGCTGGGGGCGGTTCTGGGCAGTGATGATGCGCGGTTTGCCCAAGGGTTGGGCGAGGCTTTGGCCGAATATGGCGTGGCTTTGCTGGGCGGCGACACGATAGCAGCGCCGGGCGCAGCGACCTATGGCATAACCGCGATCGGGCGGGCGACCTCGCCGCTGGTGCCCTCGCGCGCCGGGGCGCAGATGGGCGATGCGCTGTGGCTGACCGGGCCGGTGGGCGCGGCGATGCTGGGGTATGAGGCTTGCCTTGCGGGTTCGACGGATGCCGCGCTGACCCTGCCCTATCGCCGCCCTCGCGCGTTGATGGCGGAGGGGCGGGCGCTGGCGCCGCTGGTCACCGCGATGATGGATGTGTCGGACGGGCTGTTGCTCGATGCAGCGCGGCTGGCGGCGGCGAGCGGGGTCTGTCTGGCGATCGACAGAGTTGCGGTGCCGATTGCCACCGCGGAGGCGCGGCGGGGCGAGGCTTTGCGCTGGGGCGACGATTACCAGCTGCTGTTCACCGCGCCCGCCGATGTGGCATTGCCGGTGGCGGCGTATCGGATCGGATCGGTGCTGGCCGCGATGGACAAGCCGCTGTTACTGGACGGTGTGCGGCTCGGGCTGGCGGACGGTCTGGGCTATCAGCATTAGATCGCGCTGTAATCCACGCCCCGCGCCTCCAGCATCGGGCGCAGTTCCACCAGCATCGGGCGGGTCAGGTGCATCGGCACATTGGGGTACAGGTGGTGCGCCAGGTGTCCTTCGATCCCCATCGACAGGAACCGGCCAAAGCGGCTGCGAAATACCCGCGTGCTGGTATAGCGCCCCGTGCCGGTGTGCGGATGATGCGGCTCCCAACTGAACCCCACGCGGATCTGCACCAGCGCCAGCCAGCGCGGCAGCCACCACACCAGCGCCACTGCCAGTGCATGCCCGCTCAGCGCCATGCCGATAAAGAAGGCGGTGCCGGCCAGTTGCACCAGCACGGCGTCGCGATACGCGGCCTTGGCCTCGGGCGTGCCCAGCTGCTCCAGCAGGACGCGGCGCACATGGTGGAACTGCGCATTGGGGTTCGGCTGGCGGTTAAGCCACACTTTGACGATCGCCGCGCCGAAGCTGGGCGCGTTATCGGGCTGATCCGGATCGCGCAACGGATCGTTGCAATGGAGGTGATGCTGGAGATGGGTGATCCGCCCGATGCTAAACGGAAACAATAGCGGAAACAGCGCCAGCCACCCGGTCAGCTCGTTCCAGAAGCGCCGCCGCGTGCCCTTGCGGCCCAGCGTGTCATGCATCGCCTCATGCGCGATCAGCCAGCCGGTGATGATTGCCAGCGTCGAGAGCACGCACGCCGCCCACAGCGGCACGATATGCCAGATGGTCAGCGGAAACAGCGCGACCCAGCCGATAAACCCGAGGATCGTAGCCGCGACATAGGGCCAGGTCTGGCGCTGGCCCAGCTCATAGAATTTGCGCGCGATGGCTCGTTCCTGCTGAAGCGAATCGCGCCGGACGTGGCGGTCGAGAGCCTGAGACGCGGGCAGCGGCATCGCCGGCCGCGTTGTACGCGCCGCGCCGCCATCCTGCACAAAGGCGTCCAGTCCCGGCGCGGCGTTCATAACCCCGACCACATCATATCCAACGCCCACGCAACACCGCGTAAAGCCCCCAGGGCCCGCCAATCAACAGTCCCAGCGCGATCCGGCTCAGCCCGAATGGCGCGGCAATCCCCAGCGCCGCCATGCTCTGCGCGATCAGCGGCGCGATAAAGCCCAGGCCGAAGACCACCGGCATCCAGTGGAACAAATGCTTCATCGCAGCCTGCATCACCCCTTCCCCAGCGGCGACACATCGACACCGCGCGCCGCCAGTACCTCGCGCAGCGCGTAAAACGCGCGCTTTGTCCGGTGGTTGGGGATGCCGGGGTAGAGGTGATGGACCAGATGCGTCTCCATCCCCATCGACATCACATGGCCCAGCCGGCTCTTGAACACGCGCGTATTTTCATAGCGCCCGGTCTGCCCCTCACGCGGGTGATGCGGCGCCCAGCTCAGGTAAAAGCGGATATACGACAGGCCGACATGGCGCGGCAGCCACCACACCGCCGCCGCCGCCAGCGCATGCCCGCTCCACGCCAGCGCGAACAGCACCGCCATGAACATCATCTGCAACGCCATGGTTTCCTTCAGCGCCCGCTCCGCCTCGGAAGTCGCCATCTCGCCCAGGATGCGCTTGTAATGATGGATCGAGCCATCGACCCCCGGCTGGCGATTGTACCACGTTTTCCACAAAGCCAGCAGCGCGTTCGGCGCCTCATCGGTATAGTCGGGATCGCGGACCGGATCGTTGCAATGGTAATGGTGCTCCAGATGCATCAGCCGCGCCATACCGAAGGGGAACACGATCGGAATGGTTGAAACCGCCCCCACCGCCTCGTTCAGCCAGCGGCGCTTCTCGCCGATGCGCGCGATGTTGGAGTGCATCGCCTCATGGCTGGTGACATAACCGCCGGTGGCCAGCACGCAGGCGATCAGGCACGCCAGCGGCAAGCTGACCAGCGCATAGACTGCCAGAGGAAACAGGGCGAGCCACAGCGCAAACCCGCCAAACGCCGCCGCCGCATAGGGCCACATCGCCCCGCCGTGGAACTCCCGCGCGATAGCGATCTCCTCGCGGCGCAGGTCGCGGCGGGTATAGCGGTCGAGCCCGTCGCGGGCCGTGAGGCCGATGAAGGGCGCGGCAACATCCCCGCGCACGCCGAGATCAGCGCCGAGACCGGCATCCGCGCGCGCGACCAGCAGTTCGACCTTACCCATCGCAATTCCCGCCAGAATTCAGACACCAGAACCAGACTGCGGCCGCCAACCAAATAACCGACCGCTGTCACTAGTGGTCCGATTCTGACATTCGATACCGCTTGAGGCCAAGTCGCGCTCGAATGTCAGAATCTTTTCGGACCACTAGAAGATTTTGTTTCTAGTGGATTTTACGATTTTGACATTTGCAGACCCATCCCAACCGCCAGGGGATGCAAATGTCAAAATCAATCCACTAGGTTAACCTTGCACAAACCATCGTCCCCCGCAAGCAAGCGGGGTTTGCGCCCGTCTGGCTACGGGACAATTCGGGGATTGGGGCTTGCGCCGGGTTTTGCGCTGCCTATAGGTGACGCTGTTTTTGGCACCGTGTAGAAATCCGGGCTGTTTGTTCGCAAACTTAAAAAAGAGGGGACTGCCAGGTGCATCTTGTCACCATTTCCATCGTACTGGGGCTGCTTGCCGTGCTCTACGGTATCGTCACCAGCCGCTGGGTGCTCGCCCAGCCTGCCGGCAACGCCAAGATGCAGGAAATCGCCGCCGCCATTCAGGAAGGCGCAAACGCCTACCTCAGCCGGCAATATCGCACCATCGCCATAGTTGGCGTGGTGGTCGCGGTGATCGTGTTCTTCACATTGGGCCGGGTTTCGGCCGCCGGTTTCGTAATCGGCGCGGTGCTTTCGGGTGTGGCGGGCTTTATCGGGATGAACATCTCGGTACGCTCCAACGTGCGCACCGCCGCCGCCGCGCAAACCGGGCTGCAGGCCGGGTTGACGCTGGCATTCAACGCCGGGGCGATCACCGGCATGCTGGTGGCGGGGCTGGCCCTGCTGGCGATTGCGGTGTTTTATGGCTATCTCACCAAGATCGCGGGCTACACCGTGGGCATGGGTGACCGCACCGTGGTGCAGGCGCTGACCGCGCTGGCCTTTGGCGCCTCGCTGATTTCGATCTTCGCGCGTCTGGGCGGCGGCATCTTCACCAAGGCTGCCGATGTCGGCGCCGATCTGGTCGGCAAGGTCGAGGCCGGTATCCCCGAGGATGACCCACGCAACCCCGCCGTCATCGCCGACAACGTAGGCGACAACGTAGGCGACTGCGCCGGCATGGCCGCCGATCTGTTCGAGACCTATGTCGTGACCGTCGGCGCCACCATGGTGCTGACCGCGCTGCTGCTGAAGGGCGCCGCGAACCTGTCGGCGATGATGGCGCTGCCGCTGCTGATCGGCGGCGTATGTATCGTGACCTCGATCCTGGGCACCTATTTCGTCAAGCTGGGCAGCGGCAAAAACATCATGGGGGCCATGTACAAGGGCTTCCTGGTCACCGCCGTCACCTCGGTTCCGGCGATCTGGTTCGCGATGTCCTATGCGCTGCACGGCGATATGGAAGCGCCGATGAGCTATACCAGCCTCGGGCATGAGGTCGCCTTCTCGGGCCGCATCCTGTTCTATTGCGCGCTGCTGGGCCTGGTGATCACCGGGCTGATCATCTGGATCACCGAATATTACACCGGCACCAACTATCGCCCGGTGCGCTCGATCGCCAAGGCTTCGGAGACGGGCCACGGCACCAATGTCATTCAGGGCCTGGCGATCAGCCTGGAATCGACCGCTCTGCCGACCTTGGTGATCTGCGCCGGTATCATCATCGCCTTCAAGCTGGCGGGCCTGATGGGCATTGCCTATGCCGCCACCGCGATGCTGGCGCTGGCCGGGATGGTGGTGGCCCTCGACGCTTACGGCCCGGTGACCGACAATGCCGGCGGCATCGCCGAGATGGCCGGGCTGGACGACAGTGTGCGGGAAAAGACCGACGCGCTGGATGCGGTGGGCAATACCACCAAGGCGGTCACCAAGGGCTATGCCATCGGTTCGGCGGGCCTGGCGGCGCTGGTGCTGTTCGCGGCCTATACCACCGACCTCAGGGAGTTTTTCCCGAATCTGACGGTCAGCTTCAGCCTTGAGAACCCCTATGTGATCGTCGGGCTGCTGCTCGGCGCGCTGCTGCCCTATCTGTTCGGGGCGATGGGGATGACTGCGGTCGGCCGTGCGGCCGGCGATGTCGTCAAGGACGTGCGCGATCAGTTCCGTGAGAATCCGGGCATTATGACCTATGAGGTCAAGCCCGATTACGCGCGGACCGTCGACCTCGTCACCAAGGCGGCGATCAAGGAGATGATCATCCCCTCGCTGCTGCCGGTACTGGCGCCGATCGTGGTGTATTTCGTGGTCAGCTATGTCGGCGGGCAGGAGAACGGCTTTGCTGCGCTCGGCGCGCTGCTGCTGGGCGTGATTGTCGGCGGGCTGTTCGTTGCCATCTCGATGACGTCGGGTGGCGGCGCGTGGGACAATGCCAAGAAATACATCGAGGACGGCAACCACGGCGGCAAGGGTTCGGAGGCGCACAAGGCCGCTGTGACCGGCGACACCGTGGGCGATCCGTACAAGGACACCGCCGGCCCGGCGGTCAACCCGATGATCAAGATTACCAACATCGTGGCGCTGCTGCTGCTGGCGGCGCTGGCGGCACACAACGGCTGATGGTGTGAATGACCTGAACTGAGCTTTTGCCGCGACGGCGGTAAGACGGAACCCCGTCCGGAGCGATCCGGGCGGGGTTTTGCTATGGGCGATGCCAGCGACGGCGGTGTCTACCACCTAACCGCCCCCCTCACCCCCCCGGGTGGTAAAAATCATACACCGCCTGCGCCACCGCTGTGCTGACCCCCGGCGCCCGGCATAAATCCTCCAGCGATGCCGCCCTGACCCCGCCCGCGGTGCCGAAATGGAGGAGCAGTGCGCGTTTTCGCGCCGGGCCGATGCCGGGCACCTCGTCCAGCGGGCTGGTGGTGATCGCGCGGCTGCGCTTGTCGCGGTGGGCACCGATGGCAAAGCGGTGGGCCTCGTCGCGCAGCAGTTGCAGCTGGAACAGGATCGGCGAGTTGACCGGGAGCTGTTTTTCACGCCCATCGGGAAAGTGGAATACCTCGCGGCCATCGCGGCCATGGTGGGGCCCTTTGGCGATGGCGACCATGGCCATGTCCTCGATGCCGAGTTCGGCCAGGGTTTCGCGCACCGCCGACAGGTGGGTTTTGCCACCGTCAATCAGGATCAGGTCGGGCCAGACGCCTGTCCCCGTTCCCGCTGCGTCGTCGCTTGGCGCGGCACCCTCCGCTGCGGAGGAAGCGTTCAGCAAGCGGGCGAAGCGGCGGTCCAACACTTCGCGCATCATTGCGTAATCGTCGCCCGGTTTGGTGCCTTCGCGCTTGATGTTCCATTTGCGGTATTGGCCTTTCTGGAAGCCCTCGGGCCCGGCCACGACCATGGCGCCAAGCGCGTTGCTGCCCTGAATATGGCTGTTATCGTAGATTTCGACCCGCCCCGGCACTTCGCCCAGTTCGAGAAATTCGGCGATTTCGCGCCAAGTGCGGGCCTTGGTGCCGCTTTCCGCGATGCGCCGGTCCAGCGCCTCGACCGCGTTGCGCGCCGCCTGCTCGATCAACCTGCGCCGGTCGCCGCGTTGGGGGACGCCGATCTCGACCTTGCCGCCGGCTGCCTCGCGCAGTGCCTCGGCGAGGAGGTCGCTTTCGGGCAAAGCGCGGTCGGTCAGGATCAGGCGCGGCGGCGGCACATCGGCATAGAATTGCGCGAGGAACGCCTGCAACACTTCGCCCGGATCAAGCCCCTCGGTATGCGCCGGAAAGAAAGCGCGGTGGCCCCAGTTCTGGCCGCCACGGATGAAAAACGCCTGAATGCCGATCTGGCCGGCCTTGGCGGCGATGGCGAAGATGTCGGCATTGCCCACCCCCTCGGCGTTGATCGCCTGGCTGCCTTGGATGAAGGTCGCGGCGCGCAGCCGGTCGCGCAGCATCGCCGCGCGCTCGTAATCGAGGCCCTCGGCGGCGGCGTTCATCTGCGTCTCGATCTCGCGTTGGACCGCGCTGGATTTCCCGCCCAAAAAATCACGCGCCTGACGGACGAGATCGGCATAGGACGCCTCGTCGATCCGGGCGACACAAGGCGCGGAGCAGCGCTTGATCTGATACAGCAGGCACGGGCGGTCGCGGTGGGCCATGAAACTGTCCGAGCAGGAGCGCAGCAGGAACAGTTTTTGCAGCGCGTTGATCGTGGTGTTGACCGAACCGGCGCTGGCAAAGGGCCCGTAATAATTGCCGACCGCCCGCCGCGCGCCCCGGTGCTTGGTGATGCGCGGGAAGGCATGATCGGCACGCAGCAGGATGAACGGAAAGCTTTTGTCGTCGCGCAGCAGCACATTATACGGCGGGCGAAACCGCTTGATCAGCTGCGCCTCCAGCAACAGCGCCTCGGCCTCCGAATTGGTGGTGACGATGGTCATGCTGCGGGTTTGCGTGATCATCCGCCGCAGCCGGCCGGGCAGCCGATTGACCTGAAGATAATTCGCCACCCGATTTTTCAGCGCGCGCGCCTTGCCAACATAGAGCACATCGCCGCGCGCATCATGCATCCGGTACACACCGGGGCGCAGCGGCAGGGTCGCCTGGACCTCACGGATCGCAGCGATACCCGCCTCCAGATCGGGCTGATCCGCGCCGCGCAGGGTCGTCGCGGCGCGTTCCTCGCTGAAGCGGTTCGCCGAGGTCGGGGCATCATCGGCGGGCGGGCGGCGCGGCATGTGCCGGCGATAGGCGATGCGCCCTAGGGGATGCAAGCGCCGGCGCGCACGGCCTGCCGAGGCTTGGCTTTTGCCCGCCGTGGGGGTATGGGCGCGCGCAATAACCCCAAACCCCAAACCCCAAACCCCAAACCCCAAACCCCAAACCACGAACAGGCGGATGGCGAAAGAAGAACAGCTTGAGATGCGCGGCACGGTCGTCGAACTGTTGCCCAACGCAATGTTCCGCGTCCGGCTGGAGAACGACCACGAGGTTCTCGGCCATACCGCCGGCAAGATGCGCAAGAACCGCATCCGCGTGCTGGTCGGCGACGAGGTGCTGGTCGAGTTGACGCCCTATGACCTCACCAAAGCCCGCGTCACCTATCGCTTTATGCCCGGACGCGGCGGGCCGGGGCAGTCTTGACCCTCGGCAAAACGCCTTCGCTGGTGCCACAACTGGTGCCAGAACTGGTACTGGCCTCGTCCTCGCCGCGACGGCGTGAGGCGCTGGCCCGGCTGGGCATCACCCCGGCCCGCATCGTCAGCCCCGATATCGACGAGAGCGCGCTGACTGGCGAAATCCCGCGCGTCTATGCACTGCGCATGGCCGAGGGCAAGGCTTTGGCGGTGACAAGGCGTGCCGGTGAAGTGGTGCTGGCCGGCGATACCACGGTGGCTTTGGGGCGGCGCATCCTGCCCTCCGCCGATGATGAGGCGGTTCAGCGGCGGTTGCTCGGCCTGCTGTCGGGGCGGCGGCATCGCTGTATCTCGGCGGTGGTGGTGGTGGATGCGGCCGGGGTGATGCGCAGCCGGGTCGCCGAAACGGTAGTGGTGTTCAAACCGCTCAGCACCGCCGAGATCGACGCCTATGTCGCCTGCGGTGAGGGGCTGGGCAAGGCCGGCGGCTATGCCATTCAGGGCCGTGCCGAGGCCTTGATCCGCTTTCTGTCGGGCAGCCATTCGGGGGTGATCGGCCTGCCGCTGTATGAGGTGCGCGCGTTGCTGCGGACTGCCGGGCTGGCGCTGGGCTGATGCGCGAATGGCAGATCGAGGAAGGCATTGCGGAGACCCGCGCAATGCTGGTTATCGATGGCGTGGCGGCGGCGGCGCGGCTCGATTGGCCGGGGTCGCTGGCGGCTGGCGAGGTGGCAAATGCGCGGCTGATCGCGCGGGGCACGGGTTCGCGGCGCGGGACGATGCGCTTTACCAGCGGTGAGCAGGCGCTGATCGATGACCTGCCTAAGGATGCCAGCGAGGGCGCCGAGCTGCGCGTCATCGTTACCCGCCCGGCGCTGGCCGAGACCGGGCGGCTGAAACTGGCGCAGTGCCGGTCCAGCACCGCCGCGCCGCGCCCCGCGCCCGGCCTGGCCGAAATGCTGCGCGGCGAGGGTGAGGATGTCCGTGTGGTGCGCCGGTTCGACCCTGACGACTGGGACGCGATCATCGCAGAGGCGGCCGACGGCGTGGTGGCTTTCGCCGGCGGCTCGCTGACGCTGTGCCCGACCCCGGCGATGACGCTGATCGACATCGATGGTACTTTGCCACCACGAGCATTGGCCTTGGCGGCGGTGCCGGCGGTTGCCGAGGCGATCGGGCGGCTCGATCTGGCGGGCTCGATCGGGGTGGATTTTCCCACTTTGCCCGACAAGTCGGACCGCCGCGCGGTGGATGTCGCTTTGGAAACGGCGCTGGCGCATTGGCCGCATGAGGTGACCGCGATGAACGGCTTTGGCTTTGTGCAAATGATCGCGCGGCTCAGCCGGCCGTCGTTGTTGGCCCGGCTGGCGGCGGACCGGGCGGGCGCGGCGGCGCGTCAGTTGCTGCGCCATGCCGAGGCGGTCGCGGAGCCGGGGGCTTTGCTGCTGACCGCGCATCCGGCGGTGCGCATCGCGCTTCGTCCTGAGTGGGAGGGGCAATTGGCAGCAAGGACCGGGCGGCAGAGCCGCTGGCAGATCGACGCCGGGCTTGCACTGGCGGGCGGCTTCGCGCAGGCGGTGCCGTTATGACCCGCTCGCTCCATTCATGCCCGATATGCGGCCGCCCGCGCCACGCCGAGCATCACCCGTTCTGCTCGGCACGGTGCCGCGACCGCGACCTGTTGCAATGGCTGGGCGAGGGCTATGCAGTGCCGGGGCGCCCGACCGATCCGGTGGCACCCGAGGATGACAACCGCCACGACGATTGATCCTTGCCAAGCGCCAGCCGCTTCGCCATAGGCGCGGGCTCATTCGCGCGGTCGCCCACAGGGCCACTGCCGCCGCGATGCCCGGGTAGCTCAGTTGGTAGAGCACGTGACTGAAAATCACGGTGTCGGCGGTTCGATCCCGTCCCCGGGCACCATTTTCGCATCGATTGACCCCGCCGCGCGCGCGCCCACACAATCCTGCTTTGACGCCGCAGCATTTCGGGTTAATCGCCTGACGCAACAGCCAATTCGCGGATGATCATGCCCTCTACCACGCCTGCCCGTGATTCCACCCAGCTGACCCTCGCGCTACAGCGTGTGGCCGGGGGCGACCGCGCGGCGTTTGAGGAGTTATATCGCCGGACCTGCGTGAAGCTATTGTCGGTTTGCCTGCGTATCTTGCCTGTGCGCCAGGAAGCGGAGGAAGCGTTGCAGGAAGCCTATCTGTCGGTCTGGCAACGCGCGGGCAGCTTTGACGCGGCCCGGGGCAGCGCCATGACCTGGCTGATTACGCTGACCCGCAACCGCGCGGTGGACCGGCTGCGTGCGCGGGGCCGGGCGGTGCAGGCCCCGATTGAGCTGGCCGAAATGGTGCCCGATCCCGCCCCCCCCGCCACCGCGTTGATCGAGATGGCGCAGGATGAGCGGGCTTTGGCACTATGCCTGAGCGAGCTGGCAGGCGGCGACGCCACGCTGATCCGGACTGCCTTTTTCGAAGGCGTGACCTATGCCGAACTGGCGGAGCGCACCACCACGCCGCTGGGCACGATCAAGAGCCGGATCCGGCGCGCGCTGCTGGCTTTGCGGAATTGTCTGACGTGACCGGCGGCGCGCTCAGCGACGATGACGAAGTGCTGGCGGCGGAGCTGGCGCTGGGGCTGTTGACCCGCGAGGAGGCGCGTGCTGCCGAGGCGCGAGCCGTCGGTAATGCCGGGTTCGCCACCGCCTGCGCCAAGTGGCAGGATTATGCCGCCACGCTGTTTTCTGGCGCTGGCAGCGAAATGCCGAGTCCGTCGCTGTGGGGCGCAATTCTGGCCCGCCTGCCCGCCAATGACACCGCAGCGCCGGCGTCGCGTGCCTTGCGTGGCTGGCAGGCGGCGACCGGGCTGGCCGCTGCGGCGGCGCTGGTGTTCGCGGTGCTGGGGCTGGATCGCGCGGCGCCGCCCCCGATCATTGCCCCTGTGCCCGCCGCGCAGGCGCCGCTGGTGGCGGTGCTGACCGGCAAGGATTCAGGCTTCGTCACCATCAGCTACAACCCCGGCGATGGCCGCCTTACCGTCGCGCCGCAGGGCCTGGTGATGGGACAGCATTCGGCCGAATTGTGGATTATCCCCGGCGATGGCACACCGCGTTCGCTGGGCGTGATCGCGGCGGCGGCGCCCGGATGGCGTGCCGCGCCGCGTCCTGCTTCGGCGCTGATTGCGGCGGGCGGCACCATGGCCATCACCGTCGAGCCGCTGGGCGGATCGCCAAGCGGCAAGCCGACCGGGTCGGTGATCCTGTCGGGCAAATTGACCGCCGCCTGAGCGGATGGAGCGTCAGCCTGCGCGCTCCAGTGCATAGAGCCCGACGTCGATCGTGCCTGTGCGGAAACCCGCCTCGCAATAGCTCAGGTAATAGATCCAGAGCCGGCGGAATTTGCGGTCGAAGCCCAGCGCGGCAATGCTCTCCCACGCGTCCTCGAACCGGCGGCGCCATTCGGCCAGCGTGTCGGCATAGCCCGCTGCAAAGGTCTGCACCTCGGTCACCACCAGGCCGGCGGCGGCGGCCTGCGCGCTCAGGATCGCGGGCGTGGGCAGCATGCCACCGGGAAAGATGTAGCGCTGGATGAAATCGGGGCTGCGCCGGTACGAGGCATAGCGGTCCTCGCGGATGGTGATCGCCTGCAACACGATCCGCCCACCCGGCGCAAGGCACGCGCTTAATTGCGCGAAATAGGTCGGCCAATAGGCCTCGCCCACCGCCTCCAGCATCTCGATCGAGACGATGCGGTCAAAGCTGCCGGCCACATCGCGGTAATCCTGAAGGCGCAGATCGACCTTGCCGGCCAGCCCTTCCCCGGCGATCCGCGCGCGGGCCAGCGCCAGTTGCTCGCGAGACAGCGTCAGCCCGGTCACCGCGCGGCAATCCTGCCCCAACCGCGCCGCCAGAGCGCCCCAGCCGATGCCGACCTCCAGCAAGGTATCGTTGGCGCCCAGCCGCAACATATCGGCGATCCGGGTCAGCTTGGCGGCCTGGGCATCCTCCAGGCTGGTGCCCGGCGGCACCGCGATGGCGGCGGAATAGGTCATCGAAGCATCCAGCCACAGCCGGTAAAAATCATTGCCGAGATCATAGTGGAACGCGATATTGCGCCGGCTGCCGCGTGCCGAATTGCGGCGCAAAGCATGGCCGATCAGCCGCACCAGCCGCACCGGCGCGATGCCCCCGATCGCGGATTCAAGGCTGGAGATATTGTGCGCGGCAACCGCGATCAGCTGGGTCAGGTCGGGGCTCGACCAGTCGCCGTCGATGAAACTTTCCGCGAGCCCCACGTCGCCGCGCATCACCAGCCGGCGCAGTGCCCGCTTGCGATGAAAGATGATGGTGCCATGCGGACCGCTCTCGCCCCGACCGTTCTCTGGGCGCGCGTTCTCGATCCGCTCACCCGAGGGCAGGACCACGGTCAGCCGGCCGAACACAACCGAGGCCAGCAGCCGCCGGATGATCGCCCCGCCCAGGCTGGCCCGATTTGTCGGCGCCGCCGGTGTCGCGGGCAGGACAGCGGCGGTGTCGTCGCTCAGATACATGCAATTTCTCCGTTGGCCGCCGGCAGGACAATACCCGCCGGCTGAGCCGCGCCAAACGTCACCGCATGGCGCGGCGGCGCCGGGTGATCGAACACCGGCACGCGCTTGATCCACAATTTGGCCGCTTCCCACACGATGCCGCCCACCACCTTGGCGGTCAGCAGCGGGTGGGTGATGAATATACGTCCCAGCGCGCCATCGGTCAGCGGCTGGCGCTCCGCCGTGTGCAGCGCGGTGATGATCGGTCCCGCCGCGTCGCCGCCGGTGATCGCAATGCTCAACCGCTCGCCCGGAGGCATCACACGGAACGCATAATCCATGTCCATGCCCATGAACGGCGAGACATGGAACGCCTTGGCGCAGCCATGCCGCAGGATACCATCTGCGCCGGGTCCCTCCGCACCGGCCTGCCCCACCGGGAACAGGTAGGAATGCCGCTCGCCAAAGGTGTTGTGAACTTCGTAGAGGATCGCCGCCAAAGCCCCGCCCGGGCGGTGGCAGAAATAAACCGAGATCGGATTGAAACCGAAACCCAGAATGCGCGGCATCGCCAGCAGGCGGATCGCGCCGCCCGCGCTGATCCCCGCCTGCGCCAGATGCGTCTCGACCTGCGCGCGCAGGCTGGCACCGCTGCCATCGCCGTGATCGCGGTCGTAAAACGAAAACAGGTTGAACGCCCCCCGCGAGAACAGCCGCAGCCGCGCCGCCTCCGCATCGATCTCGTCCAGATCCAGCAGCAGCGAGAATATGCGATAGCGCAGCCTATGCTTGCGCGGGCGCAGGCGCCGATGCATCACCTGTCCGGTATACAGCGCCGAGCTGTTACCTTGCGAATGCCCGGTCATAGGACGCCAACCACCAATTTTACCGGCGCATCTGCGGGCATTGACGAAGCATCCCTTCAGCGTGAGTTCAACAAAGCCTGACATACACAGATACGCAGCGCATCGCCGTTGGATTTCTAAAATGCCGTTGGATTTATAAAATGACGGCGTGCATCCATTTTTCCTGAGAAGCGTAACTGATATGATGGCCCCCATTTACCTGATGATTTCCGCAGCGATCGCGCTCAGCGTGATAATGGCCGGCGCGTGGTGGGTCGCGCACCGCCCGGGCAAATCGGGCTGGGGCGATGCGATCTGGTCGCTGGGGATTGGCATGGGCGGGGTATGGGTGGCGCTGGCGCCGATCTATGGCCGGCCCGATCGTCGGCAATGGGTAGTGGCGGTGCTGGTCGCGGTGTGGTCGGTGCGGCTTGCCAGCCATATTGCCGCGCGGTCCGCGCGGGCGCATGATGATCCCCGCTATGCCGAGCTGCGGCGCCAATGGGGCAAGGCCTACCCCGCGCGGCTGTTCCTGTTCTTTCAGGTGCAGGCGGCGGCGGCGGCGTTGCTGTGCCTCAGCATTCTGGTCGCCGCGCGCAACACCGATTCGTTTCCGGTATGGACCGACCGCTATGGCACCGCCCTGCTGATCTTTTCGATATTGGGCGAGGCGCTGGCCGATCATCAGCTGAAGAACTTTCGCAAGAACGCCTATAATCACGATCGGGTGTGCACGGCCGGGCTGTGGGGGTGGTCGCGCCATCCCAACTACTTTTTCGAATGGCTGGGGTGGTGCGCCTATGCAGTGATCGCGATCGGGCCGCATGGCATGTTCGGCTGGGGCTGGGTGGCGCTGTCCGGGCCGACGTTCATGTATTGGCTGCTGGTCCATGTCTCAGGCATACCGCTGTTGGAGGCACATATGCTGCGGTCGCGCGGCCAAGCTTACCGGGAGGTTCAGATGAGAATCAATGCGTTCTGGCCGGCTCCGCCGCGGCGCAGCAAAGTAGCGGCGCGATGAGCGTTATCGGCGCTGCCATCCGCGCGGCCGAGCGCGCGCCCCTCCCCGATATGCTGACCCGCGCCGGGATCGAGTTCCTTGTCGGCATGCGCCGGCGCGGCATCACCGGGGCGCCGGTCGACGATCATGTGTTCGCGCAAGGCATGGCCGATTACCCGATCGCCGAGCATACCGATGCCGCCAATGAGCAGCATTACGAGCTGCCGCCGCGCTTTTTCGAACTGACGCTGGGCCCGCGCCGCAAATACAGCTGCTGTTACTATCCCACCGGCACGGAAACGCTGGCCGAGGCCGAGGTTCTGGCTCTGGAGGAGACCGCCGCGCACGCGGGCCTCGCCGATGGCCAACGCATATTGGAGCTGGGATGTGGCTGGGGTTCGCTCAGCCTGTATATGGCCGCCCGCTATCCCCATGCGGCGATCACCGCCGTGTCCAATTCGGCGCCGCAGCGGCGGCATATCGAGGGGCTGGCCAAAGCGGCGGGGCTGACCAATCTGACGGTGATCACCGCCGACATGAACCGGTTTGCACCCGCGGCCCGCTTCGACCGCGTGGTTTCGGTGGAAATGTTCGAGCATATGGCCAATTGGCGCGCCTTGCTGGAGCGGGTGCGCGGCTGGCTGGAACCCGATGGCCGGCTGTTCATCCATGTGTTCTCGCACCGAGATCAGCCGTATCGGTTTGACCGCAATGACCAGACCGACTGGATCGCGCAGCATTTCTTTACCGGCGGGATCATGCCCAGCCACGGATTGATCGGGCACTTCCCCGAATGCTTCGGCGTCGAACAGCAATGGCGCTGGAGCGGCAAGCATTACCAACGCACCGCCGAGCATTGGCTGGAGCGTTTCGACGCCAATGGCGCGGGCATCGATGCCGAATTGCGCAGCGTCTATGGCGGTGACGCCAAGCTGTGGCGGCGGCGCTGGCGATTGTTCTATCTCGCCACCGCCGGGCTGTTCGGGCATGCCGACGGCGAGGAATGGGGGGTCAGCCATTATCTGCTGCGCCCGGCATCGGTCGGAGCGGTGGGCTGAGCCTGCTTGCCCCCCTCTACCGATATGCCCGCAATAACGATCCGCTGGCCGAGGCGTGTAACTGGATCGCGCTGATGGTGGCGTCGAACCAGCCGATCTATCCGTTTTACGTTCGCTACGCAGTGGGCGGCGATTGGCAGGTGGCGTGGTGGACGCTGCTGTCGACGCCGTTCTTTGTGGCGGTGCCGGCGATAGCCAGGCGCGACGCGGCATGGGGGCGCGCCGCGCTGCCGCTGGCCGGGATCGCCAATGGAGTGCTCAGCGCCAAGGCATTCGGCATGGCATCGGGGGTGGAGATGTTCCTACTGGCTTGCGGATTGCTGGGGGTGCTCGGCTTTTGGCCCGGCGAGTTGCGGCCGCGCGCGGTAGTGGCCGTGGCTTTGGCGGCGGGCGTAGCCTTGGATCGCAACCTGGGCGGTGCGCTGGGGCATTTCACCGATGTGCAATACACGCATTTATGGCGTCTCAACGCCTATAGTGTCGCAGCCCTCTGCCTTGTAATCCTGTGGAAGCTGACGCGCGTGCGCCGCCTCAAGCTATAAGTTTGCGCGCGGCAATAAGCCCCACGGTGGCGCCGATCGCGCTGATCACCGTGCCCCAGGCCAGATCGGCGAGCGTCACCGTGCCCGACCACCCGCGCAAGGTTGCCTGATTGGTGAGATCATAGGTGGCATAGGCGGCAAAACCGAACAGCGCGCCGCGCGGGATCGCCGCATACCAGCCCGGGCCGGCGCGCGATGGCTCCACCGCCAGCACCATCAGCGCAAAAAGATAGATCAGGTAAAACGCAACAGCCGGCGCCACTACGAATTTTTCCAGCAGCATATCGCCCAATTGCGCGCGGTACAGCCGGCTCGCGGTCAGCGTCAGCCATACCGAATCGCAAGCCAGAAACGCCACCAGCATCGCGAAATATACGCCCAGCCATTTGGTCAAGTCAGTCTCCGATGCTAGTGGATTGATTTTGACATTCGAAAGCGCCCTTTGCCGCGAGCGGGACTCGAATGTCAAACTGAACGACTACCGGCTGATGCCGGTAGGTTCGCCAGCCACGGCTGAAGCCATCGCAATGTGGCCCGAGCGCGCGGTGCAAAAAGCCGGGTGACAGTGGACATTGATGCTTGTAGCCGACA
>JANXUK010000019.1 GCA_025356275.1 Sphingomonadales bacterium
GCATCCCTTGGCGGTTGGGATGGGTCTGCAAATGTCAAAATCGTAAAATCCACTAGAATCAAAATCTTCTAGTGGTCCGAAAAGATTCTGACATTCGAGCGCGACTTGGCCTCAAGCGGTATCGAATGTCAGAATCGGACCACTAGCGGTCCAAGGGTGGATCGACATTCAGTCCAGGTGTCGCCGAGCCGAAGGCGAACGCAGGGCAAAATTGTGATTTTCCGGGAACCGGAGCGCAGCGTACTTCGGTACGTCAGCACCGGAAGCTCGGCGAACCGCGATTTGCAGGCCCGCCTGGGCTGAATGTCCAGCGGGGTGTTGGCGGCAAAGCTTTCGGCATGCTACCCCGCGCCGATGCACGAAACACCGCCTGCCAGCGCGCCGCCCGGAACCTTTGTCCTCCCGGCGCAGCATGCGCTTTCGCCGGGGCAGCGGCGCGCGGCGCTGGTTGCGGTGGGGCTGTTGGCGCTGGCGGTGCTGTGGACGTTGCGCGCGTTTCTGCCGGCGCTGGGCTGGGGGGCGATTCTGGCGATCTCGCTGTGGCCGTGGTATCGGCGCCTATGCGCGCGCTGGCCGGGTCAGGCCCGGCTGGTGCTGCCCGGCGCGGTGACGTTCCTGATCATGCTGGCGTTTGTGTTGCCGCTGGGCATGGTGGTGGCGGCGATCGCGCGGGAGGGTGCGTCGATGATGCAATGGGGCGCGCAGGTGCGGGCCGAGGGCCTACCGCCGCCCGCATTCCTGCACCAGCTGCCGATGGGTGACCATATCGCCAGCTGGTGGCAGAGCGAGCTGAGCCAAACAGGGATGATCGGCAAACTATCGCATGGCAGCGGCAGCGCCCTGCCGATTGCCAGCGGCGGGCGGGTGCTGAAGGGCGTGGCGCATGCCTTGCTGATCGTGGTTTTCATGCTGCTGACGCTGTTTTTCGCGCTGCGCGATGGGGAGCGCGCCGCCCAGGGTCTGGCGATGGGCAGCCGGCGCGCCTTTGGCCCGACGGGCGAAAATGTCGGCGCGCAGATGGTGCAGGCGATACGCGGTACGGTGAACGGGCTGGTGATCGTCGGGCTGGGCGAGGGCGTGATCCTGGGCGTCGCCTATGGCGTGGCCGGAGTGCCGCATCCGGCTTTGCTCGGGCTGCTGACCGCCCTGCTATCGGCGGTGCCGCTGGGCTCAGTGCTGGCCTATGTGCTGGCGGCGGGACTGGTCGCGGCGGGGGGCGGTATCGGGCCGGCGGTGGCTTTGTTGGTGCTGGGCTCGGTGGTGGTGTTCGTGGCGGATCATTTCGTGCGCCCCGCGCTGATCGGCGGGGCGACGCGGCTGCCGTTCCTGTGGGTCCTGCTGGGGATATTGGGCGGGATCGAGGCGTGGGGGCTGATCGGGCTGGTGTTGGGACCGGCGCTGATGGCGGCGCTGATGCTGTTGTGGCGGGAGTGGATTGGCGCGGTGCCCGGCCCGCTTAATCCGCCGCTCAATCCTGCCCTCAATCCGCCGCCACAGGTCGCCGCGCTGGTCCCGCGCCCCAAACCCCGGCGGGCGAAGGCGGCGGATTAGCTGATCCCGATGGCACCCATCGCCGGTGCCAGAACCGCGAATTTGGCGACCAGCAGGATGATGCCGATGATGCCGCCCACGACGATGCTCTTGCGGTCGGTCAGCGCAAAAGCCACCGGGTCGCTGTCCACATGTCCGCGCCGGCCCATCAGCCAGATGCGGTTGAGCCAATAGAGCAGCGGCAGCGGCAGCAGCCACAGCAATTGCGGCGTGCCATAGCTCTGGGTCTTGGCCATCGCCTCGGCAAACATCACCATCGTCAGCACGGAGACCATGGCCGCCGCAATCCCGCTGATCGCGACGATATCGGTGTCGAGCCCGGTATAGCCGCGCCCGGACAGGAGTTGGTGGTCCTCGCGCGGGCTGGTCGATAGCTCGACATAGCGTTTGAGGTAGCCAAGGCTGAGGAAGAAAAACACCGAGAACAGCAGCAGCCAGAACGAAACTGGCACCGCAATCGCCGCTGCGCCCGCGATGATGCGGATCGTATACAGGCAGGCCAGCGTCAGCACATCGGCGATCATGGCGGATTTGAGCCGCAGGCTGTAGGCGACGGTCAGCGCGAAATAGGTTGCCATCGTGGCAAACCCGATCGGGCCCAGCACGAACCAGCTGCCCGCCAGACCTACGCCCGCGCCCAGCACCGCCGCCATCACCGCCACCGGGATCGGCATCGCGCCTGAGGCCAGCGGGCGTTTGGACTTCTTGGGGTGCAGCCGGTCGGAATCGATGTCGACCAGATCGTTGAGCAGATAGACGCTGGAGGCGATCAGCGACAGGAAAGCAAAGGCGGCAAGCGAGCGGCCAATCGCGCCGATATTGAGCAACAGGCCGGAGCTGACCAGCGGCACCAACACCAGCGCGTTCTTGGCCCATTGGTGCGGGCGCGCGGCGCGCAGCAGCGTACGCGCCAGATTGGGGCGCGGGGCCAGGCGGGTCTCATGCGCGGTGTCGGTGGCCACGCCCACGGTATAGGCGGTGCGCGCCGCCTGCCAGATCGGGCGGTCGGCGGCGGCGTCGCCGACATAGTCGAAGGCATAGCCGTAGATCCCGTCGACCAATGGCCTGAGTCCGGTAAAGCGGCTTTGCATCGCCGCCTCATCCATCGTGTCCAGCGTATTGCCCCCGACCGCGGCGTTGATCGCGGCCAGCTTGGCGCGCCCCTTGACGTTGTTGCGCGCGCTGCTGGCGATGACCTGGTCGAAGCCGCCGAGATGGCGCGCCACTGCGCGGGCATTACGCCAATGCGCGGCGCTGGCCAGGATGACCGGGCGGCGTTCGGCGCGGGCCTCGGCGATCAGCGCCAGCACTTCGGGGCGGTAGGCTAGCCGGGCCGGGTCGACCGGGGCGTGGCGCGCCAGATGGCATTTTACCGCCGCCGGCCCGCGCAGCAGGCACCACAGCACGCCCAGGAACGCGCGCAATCCGCGCGTCGCCTGCCGCACCAGGCTCTCCATCGCAATATCGCCAGCGATCAGCGTATGGTCGAGATCGACGACCAGCGGGACATTTGCAACGATGTTGTCATACCGCATGGGGGCTCTCCTGCGCTGGGCGCGCGGTTAGGAATTGGCCGGCGATGCCGGCGGCAAAGATGATCAGGATGGGCATGATCGGGTCGCGATAGCGCGGGATGATATAGACCATGCCATGCAGCAGCCAGTATGCGGCAATGGGGGCGCCGATCACCAGCCGGCGGCGCGGCGGCGCAGTGCCCGCGATCAGGCCGGCGAGACCGAGCAGCAGGAAGGCGACATATTGGCTGACCTCACCCAGCCGAACGATGGCCATCGCGCGGCTGGTGGCGAAATCAGCGCGTGAGGGCAGGTTGGGCGCCCAGAACAGCGCCAGTTTGCGCGACGCCAGCCGGGCGGCGGCTTGCGGGTTGGCGGCGATCCACGCCTTCGCCTGCTGGCCCAGCCGGGCCGAGGCATCGACCTCGCCCAATTTGGCGCGCATCGCCAGCCAGCCGGGGCCGGCCGGGGTCTTGGCGATACTGAGATAGCGGCCGGTCGCGCTCGGGTTGTTGCCCAGATAGAGGTTGAATCCGCCATTGGTGGTCAGCACCGGGCGGCCCAGCATATATTGCGTCGCCATGGTCCAGGGCGCGATCATCAGCGCGGCCCCTGCCGCCAGCGCCAGCACAGGCGCGGACAGGCGTAACGCCAGCCGCCGCGGATGCCATCCCGCGCTGAACCCCAGCGCCAGCAGTGGCGCAGCCACCAGCACCAGCGCCGAATTGCCCGCCAGCACCGCCGCGCCCCACACCAGGCCGGTCATCAGCGCCAGTCGCAAGCGGGGGCCCTCATGCATGATCCGCAAGCCCAGCAGCATCAGCGCCAGTGTGAGGGGCGTCGAGACATTTTCCCGCGCCAGCATCAGGCAATTCCAGATCCCGGGCAGCCACAGCGCATGGCCCAGCATTGCCAGCTGCTGGTGCCGGGCATCCATGCCCAGCGCCCGGGCCAGCGAGCGCACCAGCATCGCCGAGACCGCCGCGAGCAACAGATTGACCAGAAATGCAACGCCGACGCTGGCCCCTATCAGCGCAAAGGCGGGGGCGAGGACCAGCGGATAACCGATCGAATAAAACGCATGCTGGCCCAGGTTGTCCACCGGCCAGTGTCCGCCGGCCAGATTGGCCGCCAAGGTATAATAGGCGAGGCCGTCGCTTTGCAGGCTCTGCGGGGTGGCGAAATGCGCGGCGATACGGATCGCCACGGTCAGCAGCAGCAGACCCTCAAAGCTGAACGCGCTTTCGCGGCCTCGAACCTGCCGGGCGCGGATGCGGGTTGGGGCGGTGGGCGGGGCCGCTGGTGCAACGGCGGTCATGCGACGCTCCGCGCGACGCAGACGCAGCCTGCCGCGATCAGCAGCGTACCGAGGATGCGCCCCGGCGAAATCCCCTCGCCCAGCACGAATACCCCGATCAGCATCGTGAAGATGAAGCCTATGCCGACGAACGGATAGGCAGCGCTGAGCGGTACCCGCTGGAGCACGAACAGCCACACGATCGCGCCCAGCCCATAAAGCCCCAGCCCTCCCATCACCCAGGGCGAGAACATAAACGCCGTACCCCGGGCAGCGACGCCGGCATCGGCCTGCGCCGTGCTGACGCCGAGTTTCAGCATAAGCTGCGCCGCCGCCGACATCGCGACGCTGAGCAGGATCAGAAGCAACAGGGTGGGACGCATCAATATCTCCGTTCGAACCCGCGGCTAGCATCGCACGGGCCGAACAAAAATCGCGTTAACCGAGGTGAAACAAGCTGCGTCCCGGCTTGGAGCGGGCCGGGGGGCGAAGTGTTAATGCCGGGGGGTGCGGCGGGGCGCGGGCGCGGCCTGGCCCAAGGCAGGTCAGGCCAAATCAGGTGGCCGGGCCCCCGAGGCCGCCCGCGAATCGCAAAACCCCACCCTTGGATCAAGGTGCCAGCAACAACCCCGGCGCCTCGATTAGCGCCTTGACCCGCGCCACAAAACTGGCCGCGTCCCAGCCGTCCACCACGCGGTGGTCGCAGGCGATGGAGAGGTTCATCAGCAGCGCGCGGCGGATCGCATTGCCTTGGCCGGTGAAGACCGGGCGCTCGATAATGCGGTTGGGGCCGATGATCGCCACCTCGGGTCGGTTGATAACGGGCGTGGTCGCTACCCCGCCCAGCGCGCCGAGCGAGGTGATGGTGATGGTCGAGCCCGACAGGTCTTCGCGCTTTGCCGTGCCGTCGCGCGCGGCGGCCGCAAGGCGCGCGATGCCGGCGGCAAGTTGCCAGATGTTCAGGTCCTGCGCGTCGCGGAGCACCGGAACCATAAGGCCTCCGGACGTCTGGGTGGCGATGCCGATATGGACCGCGCCGTGGCGGGTGACGACATTGGCCTCGTCGTCATAGCGCGCGTTGAGCATCGGGAATTCGGGCAGGATGCGGCAGATGGCGGTGATCAGGAAGGGTAGCATGGTCAGCTTTGGCCGAGAATCCTGATGATGGCCGCCGCGGCCGCTGTTGAGTTGCGCGCGCAAGGTTTCGAGCGCGGTGACCTCAATCTCCTCGACATAGGTGAAATGCGGGATCGCGCGTTTGGCGGCGGCCATGTTCTCGGCGATGCGGCGGCGCAGGCCGATGACTTTTATCTGCTGGTCCTGGCCTTTGACACCGGCAGCGCGGAACCCGCCGCCCGCGTTGTAGGACAGGAACGCGTCGAGATCGGCATGGCGGATGCGGCCGTCCTCGGCGGGGCGGACTTCGCTGAGGCTTACGCCAAGCTCGAGCGCGCGGGCGCGGA
>JANXUK010000093.1 GCA_025356275.1 Sphingomonadales bacterium
GGTCCGAGCAAAGCGGGCGTCGCATTGCATTTGAGTCCAGACCACCCCTGGCCTGATGTCCGCGCCGGTGGAGCCCCAGCCAATGGTCCAGGGGTCGCCGCCGCTGGCCGGATCGGGATAGGCGGCAAAGCGGCCCCCGCCAAGCGCATGCGCGCAACCCTCGAAGTGCTGGATCAGCGCGGTGCCGGCTGGGGCCAGATGCCGTGCGGGAGGGGCGGTGTTGGCCATGGTTGCATCCTCGCGGCGAATCGCATTGGTGCGTTTCTGGCCGGGCGATTAACCATATGGGCTCGTGTAGGACAGCGTCTGCCGCGCCGCGCGCTAACGAAAAAACCCGGACCTTTCGGCCCGGGCTTTCCGTTAACGCAGACCTGAGAAATCAGCCCGAGTAGTACATGTCGAATTCTACCGGGCTTGGCGTCATTTCCCAACGGGCGACGTCTTCCCACTTTAGCTCCATATAGGCTTCGATCTGGTCCATGGTAAACACGCCACCTTCGAGCAGGAACGCATGATCGGCGGTCAACGAATTGAGCGCTTCACGCAGCGAACCGCAGACAGTTGGCACCAAAGCCAGTTCCTCTGCCGGCAGGTCATAGAGGTTTTTGTCCATCGCCTCGCCGGGATGCATCTTGTTCTTGATGCCATCGATGCCGGCCATCAGCAGGGCGGAGGTCGACAGGTAAGGGTTGGCAAGCGGATCGGGGAAGCGGAATTCCACGCGCTTGCCCTTTTCGCCGGCACCGTAAGGAATACGGCACGAGGCGGAACGGTTGCGAGCCGAATAGGCCAGCAGCACTGGCGCTTCATAGCCCGGCACCAAGCGCTTGTAGCTGTTGGTGGTGGGGTTGGTGAAGGCGTTCAGCGCCTTGGCATGCTTGATGACGCCGCCGATGAAGTACAGGCAGGTGTCGGACAGGCCAGCGTAGCCATTGCCGGCAAAGGTGTTCTTGCCCTTGTTCCAGATCGAGATATGCGTGTGCATGCCCGAACCATTGTCGGCCTTGATCGGCTTGGGCATGAAGGTTGCGGTCTTGCCATAGGCATGGGCCACCATCTTCACGACATATTTGTAAACCTGGACGCGGTCGCATGTTTCCACGAGCTTGCCGAAGGTCAAACCCAGTTCGTGCTGGGCGCCGGCGACTTCATGGTGATGCTTGTCCATGGGCAGGCCCATTTCCATCATCGTCGAGACCATTTCGGCGCGGATGTCGGTGGTGGTATCAACCGGACCGACGGGGAAATAGCCGCCCTTGGCACGCGGACGGTGACCCATGTTGCCGCCTTCGATGCTGGCACCAGAGTTGGTCGGCAGTTCGGTGTCGTTGAGGTGATAGTAGCTCGACGCATAGGTGGTGTCGAACTTCACGTCGTCAAACATGAAGAATTCCGGCTCGGGGCCAATGTAGACGGTATCACCGAGGCCGGTTGACTGCAGGAAGCTCTCGGCGCGCTTGGCGGTCGAGCGCGGGTCGCGGGCGTAAAGCGAACCATCGGCCGGCTCGACGATGTCGCAGACCAGAATCATCATCGGAGTGGCTGAGAACGGATCGATGTAAACCGCGTCCAGATCGGGGCGCAGGATCATGTCGGATTCGTTGATGGCCTTCCAGCCTTCGATCGAAGAACCGTCAAACATCAGGCCGACTTCGAGCGAATCTTCGTCAATCACGCTGGCGCACATCGTCAGGTGATGCCAGATGCCCTTGGGATCGGTGAAGCGGACGTCGACCCACTCGATTTCTTCGTCCTTGATGCGCTTGAGGATGCTGGTTGCACTTGCCATTGGTTTCTTGCTCCAGAATGTCTGGCCGGTGGGCTTGTCGCCCGGGCACAGGATGGGGGGATTGAAAGCGAGGAATTGAGCGCGGACCCCCGCACATGCTCAATTCCCTTATCCTGGAGGCTGGCAGGCCATGCCCCCGTGATTGGTTCGGCGTGATGGGCCTTAGATCGCGTCGTTATCCCGCTCGCCGGTGCGGATGCGATAGGCGGTCTCGACGGGCAGCACGAAGATCTTGCCATCGCCGATGCGCCCGGTCTGCGCGGCGGCAGCGATCGCCTCGACCACGCGGGGCGCCAGATCGTCGTTAACCACGACCTCCAGCTTCACCTTGGGCAGGAAATCGACGACATATTCGGCGCCGCGGTACAATTCGGTATGGCCCTTCTGGCGGCCAAAGCCCTTGGCCTCGGTGACGGTGATGCCCGAAACGCCGATTTCATGCAGCGCCTCCTTCACTTCGTCGAGCTTGAACGGCTTGATGATCGCCTCGATCTTCTTCACGCCTGCACTACCCTTCCTGGGGACTGAACCCCGACTGCGCCCCCCTCGGGCGGCTATGCCCGGCACCGCGACGGCGGGCCGGCTGGCGATCTGTTAACGAATAATCAAGATTCGTGCCAGAATCGCGTCCCGATTGATTAAGCCAATTATAGCAGGATGGAAAGGCGGCAATCGCGGCAAATTTCGCAGATTTCAGCGGGTGGGCGCGGGGGCAAATGGTCAAAATTAAGGCAGGGCCTGCCCACAATTTGGGCACCAACGGTTACAGCGCCAATCCCGCTGTCTCGGACAGGCCGGCCATCAGGTTGAGGTTCTGCACCGCCGCGCCGCTCGCACCCTTGCCGAGGTTGTCCAACACCGCGATCAGCCGCGCCTGTTCGCCATCCGCCGCGCCAAACACCCGCAGCATCAGGCCATCGTGCGGCGCGGCATCGGCGCGCAGCAGCAGCTCGTCCGGACTGTCGGCGGCGACACGGACCACCGGGCTGCCTGCGTAAAAGGCTGCCAGACATTCGCGCAACACATCGGGCGCGGCTGCTCCGGGCATCGCCGCCAGCGGCAGCGGCACTTCCACCAGCATCCCGCGATGCGCCGCGATCACTGCCGGGGCGAACAGCGGTGGATGGCTGAGCCCGGCGTAGCGCTGCATCTCGGGCACATGCTTGTGCCCCATCGCCAGCCCATAGGCGCGAAAGGCGATGGCGCGATCGGCCTCGAAACGCGCGATCATCGCCTTGCCGCCGCCCGAATAGCCCGACACCGCATTGACGGTATAGGGCCAGTCCGCCGGGAGCAGACCGGCGCGAACCAACGGCGCAACCAGCGCGATAAACCCGCTCGGATAGCAACCGGGATTCGACACGCGCGCCGCATTGGCCACCGTATCGCGCCCCACAATCTCGGGAAAACCATAGGTCCAGCCCGGCGCAGTGCGATGCGCGGTGGAGGCGTCGATGATGCGCACCTTGCTGCCCTCGGCCATCGCCACCGCATCGCGCGCGGCATCATCATGCAGGCACAGGACCGCGAAATCGGCGGCATGCAGGGCGTCCCGGCGCGCGGCTGGCAGCTTGCGCCGGGCATCATCCAGGATGATCAGCTCGAACTCGGGCCGCCCCGCCAGCCGGTCGGCGATCTCCAGCCCGGTGGTGCCGGCGGCGCCATCGATGAAAACCTTCGCGGTCACGCCACCGGCGCCAGAAACGCCTGCCGCACATAGCCGACAAAGCCGCCGCGCCCGGCCTGACCCCAGCACCAGCCCCCGCTGATATCCAGCACGTCGAACACATCTCCCGCCGCCAGATCGGCCAGTGCCTCGGACGCGTCATCCCCCGCCCGCCGCAACGCCGCGCCGCCCGCCAGCACATTATGCGGCATCGGTACCGCGTAATGCGGCACGAAACAGCACCCGGCCAAGGCAATATGCGCCAGGTCACCGCGCACCGGCCAATGCCCGGCGTCAGGACGCGGCGCCGGGCCGCTCAGCATCAGCTGGCCGGTGGGAATGGCATCTGTGGCAAGATTATCGGGCAAGCGTGTCGGACCCTCAAACAGGAATGCCGCGCGATTAGCGGCACCCGGCGCCCCTGTCCAATTATCAGGTGTCCAACCATCAGGTGTCCATTCATCCATACCGCGCGCGCAGCATGCCCCATGCGGCGCGCAAGGCGAGCGCCTCGCCGCCCTTGGGCCGGCCGGGCTTGGCGGCGGGGCGCCAGGCAAAGGTGTCGAAATGCGCCCAGTCGAGTCCATCACCCACAAAGCGGTCGAGGAACAGCCCCGCCACCGCCGCCCCGGCAAACCCGTTCGCCGGGCTGTTGTTCAGATCGGCGATGTCGGACTTGAGGTACTCGCGGTAGCCATCGAACAGCGGCAGCCGCCACACCGGATCGTCTGAGGCCACCCCCGCCGCGATCAGCGCGTCGGCCGTCGCATCCCGCCGCGCCATCAACGCGGGCAGATCGGGGCCGAGGGCAACCCGCGCGGCGCCGGTCAGGGTTGCAAAATCGAGCACAAGATCGGGCGCAAACTCCGACGCGCGGGCCAGCGCATCGCCCAAAATCAGCCGCCCCTCGGCATCGGTATTGCCGATCTCCACGGTCAGTCCCGCGCGGCTGCGCAGCACGTCACCGGGGCGGAAGGCATTGCCGGCCACCGCATTCTCCACCGCCGGCACCAGCAGATGCAGCCGCACCTTCAGCCCCGCCGCCATCACCAGCCGCGCCAGCGCGATGGCATGCGCCGCCCCGCCCATATCCTTCTTCATCAACAGCATGCCCGAGGCCGGCTTGAGGTCGAGCCCGCCGCTGTCGAAACTGACCCCCTTGCCGACGATCGCGAGCCGGGGATGCGCCGGATCGCCCCATTCCAGCTCGATCATGCGGGGGGCATGGTGCCGGCTGGCGGCGCGGCCGACGGTGTGCACCATCGGATATTCACGCTCCAGTGCCTCGCCGCGCGTCACATGAACCACGGCGCGGTGGGCGCGGGCGATCATCTCGACCTCATGCTCCAGCGCGGCTGGCCCCATGTCTTCGGCGGGGGTGTTGACCAGATCGCGCACCAGCGCCACCGCCGATGCCTCCGCCAATGCGGGCGCGATCGCCTTCACCGCCTTGCTGAGCAGGATACGCGGCGCCTCGCTGGCGCTATCGGCGCGATAGCGCTCGAAACGATATTGTCCCAGCGCCCAGCCGATCATCGCCGCACCTACGCCCTCGGGCTCGCCGACCAGCCGGTAGACGCCGCCGGGCAAGACCTCGGCCAGCCGGGCCAGGCACCAGACCCCCAACCGCGCCGCATCACCCACCCCCGCCGCAACCAGCCAGCCATCGGCGCCATCGGCGATGATCGCATGCGAGGCGGCCTCACCCTTGAACCTCTGCGCTGCCAAAGCCGCACGCTGCCCCGCCGAACGCCCCGCCAGCCAGCCGTCGAGCCCCGCCCGGTCGACCAGATGCACCGCGATGGCCGGCTGACCCCGGTCCGGCTGGACGGGGTCGGTGAGGGGAGGTTCTTGGCTGGAGGTGGGTTTTGTGGTCATGTCGCCGTCCAGGTTAGGGATCACGCACCTAACCGCGTCGGCGCCCGTGAAGCGAGAGGAAAATCGGATGCGCGGGCGGTATTTGTGGTTGCCGGCGGCGGCGGGCTTGCTGACCAGTGCGGCCGATGGGCGGATGGACCCGGATTCCCAAAGGCAACAAGCGGGGTAGACGCCGATTACGCCCGAACCGAGCCCCGTCCGGGGCCGGCCGTGGTTCACATCACTTATGGATATACGGCGGCCGCGCGGACCAACCCGGCGCTGAAGGCATGGCTTGATGGCGATCTGGCGAAGCAGCGCGCGGATCTGGCCGGGATTGCGGCAGAGGAGTTGGCCATCGAAGGCCCCCAACACGCACCTGCCTTACCTTTTGTCTCAGCCATGGCAGGTGCTGGCCACTTTGCCGCGCTTGATCAGCCTGTCTGCGCGGGTTCGCAAAGACACCGGCGGCAACCATGCCGATTTCGGCTTTCAGACGCTGTTGTGGGGCCGGGAGCCGGGGGGGGCGGGCAAGCCGCTCGATGTGCTGGCGATGTTTGCCTCCCAACGAGCATTCTATGCCGCGATCCACCGCGCCTTTTGTCGCGGCCTGCTCTGCGAACGCGAAAGGCGCGGCGAGGCGCCGATCTACCCGCATCGCGCCTTGTCCGCCGAATGCATAGGTTTGGCCAGCGCAGCGCTGATTTCAGGCAGTACCGATCACCGGCATTTCAACCGTGTCGGCTTGTGGGTCGCACCTTACCTTGCGGGCTCCTTCTATGATGGCTCCTATGAAGTCACCATACCCGTCACCGCAGCGGTTCTGGCGGCGGTCAAGCCGCGCTATGCGGCGGATTTTGCCTTGGGCCGCTAATCTCTCGCAAAATCATGCCGGGCGCTTTATGTTGGCGCGCATGACCCAATATCAGACCATCACCGATGCCGACACCGTCCTGCGCGACGGCACCATCAAGCTGCACGGGCCCGAGGGCTTTGCCGGCATGCGCGCCGCCGGGCGGCTGGCGGCGGACATTCTCGACGCTTTGGTGCCCATGGTCGTGCCCGGCGTCAGCACCGAGGCGCTCGACGATGTGGTGCGCGAGATGGGGCTGGCGGCGGGGGCGGCGTGTGCAACGCTGGGCTATCGCGGCTATACGCATAGCTGCTGCATCTCGGTCAATCATGTGGTGTGCCATGGGATACCGTCGGACAAGACGCTGAAAGACGGCGATATCGTCAATATCGATGTCACCCCGCTGCTCGATGGCTGGCACGGTGATACCAGCCGGATGTTCCTGGTCGGCGATGTGCCGCTGAAGGCGCGGCGGCTGGTCGATGTCACCTATGAGTGCCTGATGATCGGCATCGAGCAGGCGCGCCCCGGTGCGCGGCTCGGTGACATCGGCGCCGCGATCCAGCGCCATGCCGAGGGCAATCGCTATGGCGTGGTGCGCGAATTCTGCGGGCACGGCGTGGGCCGGCTGTTCCATGACGCGCCCGAGGTGGTGCATGCCGGGATCGCGGGCACCGGGCCGGAGCTGCGCCCGGGGATGTTTTTCACCATCGAGCCGATGATCAACCTCGGCAAGCCGGGGGTGAAGCTGTTGGAGGATGGCTGGACGGCGGTAACCCGCGACCGGTCTTTGTCGGCGCAGTTCGAGCATTCGATAGGGATTACCGAGGACGGCTGCGAGGTGTTTACCGCGAGCGCGCGGGGGCTGGATCAGCCGCCTTATTGAGGGGGCAGGCTCGCGCCCGGCAGGGACTTATTTGCAGCCGTTCGCGGTAGTATCGCCTTTCGCTGTCAGCACATCCGCAACGTATTGGGTCTCCTTGATGCTTCGAATAGGGTTGCTTCGAATAGGGTTGCTTCGAATAGGAAATGCATATGCCGGCTGCGCCCCCACCGATTTCGGAGATCACCGATCAAGTCACGGCAGAGGCAAAAGCCAATCCGAACGGTTAGGTTTATGCAATTTGTGTGGATACAGCAACACCGAGGCTGTGCCCCTAAAGCGATCCGTGGGGCTTGGCAGGTTGACGCGCATGGTAACATTTCGGGCGAATTAAGCCCAACCCAAACTTTGATCCAAATTTTCAGAAGCCGGAGCACTAAATTCTTTATCAATTGCACGTCACGATAGCGGCTTAAGCCCGCCCACCCCTGACCGCCGCCCCCCCCGCAAACGGCGCCAGCGCGCATAGCACCAAGCTCGCCGCCGCCGTCAGCGCCAGCCCGCTTGCCCCGCCGGGCGCCAGACTGCCGGCGCCGAAGATCAGCACCGGCACCGCCAGCGGGATGACCAGCAGCCCGGCCAGCGCCGCTCCGCCGCGCACCCCCGCCGTCACCGCCGCCACCGTCACGCCCAGCGCGGCCAGCCCCGGCGTGCCGAGCGCGAGGCTCAGTTCCACGCGGCCCAGCATCACCCCGTCCAGCCCCAGCAGCGCGCCTGCCGGCAGCGACGCCAGCATCAGCGCCGGCGCAAAGCTGAGCCAATGCGCCGCCAGCCGCAGCGTCACGATGGCCTCCTCCGAGAGGCCCCGCAGCGCCCATTGATCGAAGCAGCCAGCCTCCAAATCGGGGGCGATCAGGCTGGGCACCGGGAGGATCGCGGCCAGCACCGCCGCCACCCAGATCACCCCGCCGCCGGTCCGCGCCAGCAAGGCCGGGGCCGGCCCGACGCTCAAGGGAAACAGCATCGCGACGGCGAGGAAGAACACGATGGGCAGCACCGCCCCGCCGCGCAACATCGCGCTCAGGTCGCGGCGCAGGATGGCCCAGGCCGCGCGCCTCATACCGCGGGGCTCATCGCGCCCAGATCAAGCACCGCTGCCCCGGGCAAATCAATCGGCTGATGCGTGGCGACGACGCAGGTGCCGCCGCCGGTACGGTGTTCGGCGATCACACCCTCGACCAGCGCGATCCCTTGCGCATCGAGGCCATTGAGCGGCTCATCCAGCAGCCAGTTCCCGGCCCCTTGCCCCAGCAACCGGGCGAGCGCGGCGCGCTTTTTCTGCCCCGCCGACAGGTATCGCACCGGCACGTCGAGCAGGTCGGTCAGCACCAAACGCGCGCAATTCCCGGCCAGCGCGTCGGCGCCAACCTCGTCCAAATCCGCCCAAAACCGCAACGCCTGTTCCAGCGGCATCGCGGCATCGAGCGCCAGCCGGTCATCGAGCAATGCAACGCTACCCTGCCACTCCACTGTGCCCGGGGGGCCGCCGGTCGGCCAGGGCGCCAACAACCCCGCCAGCATCCGCAGCAGCGAGGTTTTGCCCGACCCGTTCGGCCCGATCACGCGCAGCGCGCCGCCATGCGCCAGCCGCAAATCCACACCCGCGAACAGCAGCCGCTCGCCGCGCCGGCAATAAAGCTCCCGTGCTGTCAGACCGCTGGCTTGCATCGTGGGCGGGGATAGGGGAAACGCGGCGGACTGCCAAGGAGCGCCCGATGCCCATCCCCCGCCTTTCCGCCGCCGAAATCGCCGACGCTTTGCCGGGGTTGCCCGGATGGGCCTTGGCCGGCGGTAAGTTCGATGGGGAGGGCGCGGCGATCCACCGCAGCTTCGCCTTCGCCGATTTCGCGGAGGCGTTCGCCTTTATGACCCGCGTGGCGCTGGTTGCCGAAAAGGCCGATCACCATCCCGAATGGAGCAATGTGTGGAACAGGGTCGAGATCACGCTGACCACGCATGACGCAGGCGGGCTGTCGACGCGGGATGTGGATTTGGCGCGGGTGATCGCGGAGATGGTGTGAGGCCGGTTTATAGCGCCGGCCCTACAATGCTGGGTGGTTATAGCAATGCCACGTAAAAATCGCCGCCGCGCCCCGGTGCGGCCGCCAAGCCTCGGCCAAAGCCCGCGTCTCCGCCTCCGCGGGCCGCGCCGCCAGACCCAGCAATTTGCCCAGCCCGATCTGCACCGCCAGATCACCCGCCGGCCAGATATCGCCGCGCCCCTCGGCGAAGAGCAGATAGATCTCGGCGGACCAGCGCCCGATGCCTTTGATCCGCACCAGCTCGGCAATCGCCGCCTCATCGTCCGCCGGCAAAGCGGTCAGGTCCAGCGCGCCCGACACCACCAGCTCGCACAGGCTGCGGGCATAGCCCTGCTTCTGCCGCGACAAGCCGCAGCCGCGCAATTCATCGAAGTGGCTGGCCAGCACCGCGCCCGGCGTCATCTCTGCGCCCAGCAGACGCTCCAGCTTGGCCCACACCGATGCCGCTGCCGCCACGCTGACCTGCTGGCCCACGATGGTGCGCAGCAGCGTGGCATAGCCGGGGTCACGAATGCGTGGCTGAGGATAGCCGGTGCGGGTTAGCGCGGCGGCAATGCGCGGCTCCTGCGCCGCGATGGCATCGAGACCCTCGCGGATCGCCTCTGCGGAAATTCCCATCGCCTGTATTCCCCGCTCGCGGTCTCTGTTGCAAAATGCCGCGCCAGCCTTTAGCAGCCGCGCCCAGACACGTTAAGAGCGTAACTGACACAAGGAACACGCGATGCCCAAGCTGGTAGTGATCAATCAGGCCGGTGAAGAGCGCGCCATCGATGCCGCCACTGGCCGCACGGTGATGGAAGTGATCCGCGACAATAGCTTTGATGAGCTGTTGGCGCTGTGCGGCGGGTGCTGTTCGTGTGCGACGTGCCATGTGCATATCGACCCGGCCTTTGCCGACAAGCTGCCCAAGATGAGCGAAGACGAGAACGACCTCCTGGACAGTTCGGACCACCGCGACGCGAACTCGCGCCTGTCATGCCAGCTGCCGGTGACCGACGCGGTCGACGGCATGCGGGTGACGATTGCCAAGGAAGACTGATCGTCACCCTTGGACGATTGCCCGCAATCGATCAATCAACCGACTTTCCCGCCGCACCTGAGCTCGCCGCGCTTTAATGCCGGTCTGAGGCAGGTTTTACCGCCACGGCCTGTCTTGGGCGTAGGAACCGGCCTGCCGGGCCGCCACACACCGAGCCGCTGTTCGATGCCGGGCATCTCGGAGTCGATGACCGCCAGCGGGTTACCGTCGCCGTAGATGGTCGCGCTGCGATAGCGCAGGACAGGGCGATAAACTCCGGCTTCGCCCGCCTGATCAACCGTCATTTGATAATTGTATGAAGGATGCGTCTCTGGCTCGGCAGTGATGACGCTACCTAGTGTTCCGATTCTGACATTCGATACCGCTCGAGGCCAAGTCGCGCTGGAATGTCAGAATCTTTTCGGACCACTAGAAGATTTTGATTCTAGTGGATTTTACGATTTTGACATTTGCAGACCCATCCCGACCGCCAAGGGATGCAAATGTCAAAATCAATCCACTAGTGTGCATCGCCGAAGTCCTTTGCGCCTCGTACAGGCGTCCCTTGCTTACCAAATTTTGTGGATCTTGCGAAATTGGGTTTGAGGCTGCTGAACGACTGAGTTTCGTGCGCCGTCCGAGCGACCAAGCAAGATTGAAGCGCCCGCAAGCACAACTTGATTGACGGCTGACCCCCGCAAGTCCGATACCCGCCCAATATGACCGCGCCCAAAGCCCAGCTCCATACGCTCGACCTGATCGGCAACACCCCGCTGGTGCTGCTCAAGGGGCCCAGCGCGGCGGCGGGGTGTGAGATTTGGGGCAAGTGCGAATTCGCCAACCCCGGCGCTTCGGTCAAGGATCGCGCCGCCTTATGGATCGTGCGCGATGCCGAGGCGCGCGGCACGCTGAAACCCGGCGGCACCATTGTCGAGGGCACGGCGGGCAACACCGGCATCGGGCTGGCGCTGGTCGGCAATGCGCTGGGCTATAAAACCCTGATCGTGATGCCCGAGACCCAGTCGCGCGAGAAGATGGAGACGTTGCGCGCGCTGGGCGCCGAACTGGTGCTGGTGCCCGCCGCGCCCTTTTCCAACCCCGGCCATTTCGTCCATACCTCGCGCCGGCTGGCGGAGGAGACGCCGGGCGCGGTCTGGGCCAATCAGTTCGACAATGTCGCCAACCGCAAGGCGCATATCGAAGGCACCGCGCGCGAAATCTGGGAGCAGATGGCGGGCCGGATCGACGGCTTCACCTGCGCGGCGGGCACCGGCGGCACGCTGGCGGGTGTAGGGATGGGGCTGAAGGCGTTTGACGAGGGTGTGACCATCGCGCTGACCGATCCGTATGGCGCGGCGCTTTACAATTATTACGCGCATGGCGAGTTGCGGGCGGAGGGCACGTCGGTCGCCGAGGGCATCGGGCAGGGGCGGATCACCGCCAATCTGGAGGGCGCGCCGATCGACACGCAATTCCGCATTTCCGATGCCGAGGGTATCGTCTGGGTCGAGCGCCTGTTGGCCGATGAGGGCCTGTGCCTCGGCCTGTCGTCGGGGATCAATGTGGCCGGCGCAGTGATGCTGGGGCGCCAATTGGTCGGGGAAGGGCGCAAGAACCCGCGCATCGCCACCATCCTGTGCGACACCGGCTTTCGCTATCTGTCCAGCCTGTACAATGCCGAATGGCTGGAGGCCAAGGGCCTGCCGGTGTTCCCATGGCTGGCGCGGGGCTGAGCATGCGAGGGCCGCTACGCTTGCGCCGCAATGCGCCCTTGGGTGCCCCGGCGCAATTGACCCCGGAGGAGCCGCTGACACCGCTGCAATTCGCCCCGCCCGGCGCGCGTGAGCGGCGGGGGCAGGCGGTGGAGCGCTTGCTGATCGGGCTGTTCGGGTTGGCGGCGATGCTGTTGCTGGTCGGGCTGGCCAACATCATCATGCAGCATGCCCGGCTGGCCGATGCCGCCGCCGGGGCCGCATCCCGCCCAGGCGCCAGCGCGGCGCGGCATTCGGACCCACTGGCCGAGATCGGCGTGGTCCCCTCGGCAGAGCCTGCCAGCGCTGCCAAACGGCCCGATTCAGCGGTATCGTCGCCGGGGCGCTGAAGCCCGGATTTCCGGCAGTCAGCAACGATTTTGCAAGTTTGCGGGAAAATTGGGGATAATGCTTGGCGTAAGCGCCACTGGTGCCTGAAATGGTGTCCGTCAATGTGATTCGTGACACAAAAACAAGAACATAGAGCGAACATTGATCTTGGGATATTGCCTTGACCATTCATTTAAATATCGTGATTTCAATTGGCTAAACCACTTATCCCGAGTTTCATTCAAATAGTGGCAGGTTTTCCCGTATTCTGGCTTTCCAGCCCGCATCAGACGGGGTATGCCCTCCTAACCCGAGGGTAAATCACCATTGGCGATAGCATGTCGGGCGGCGCACGCGCTTTTCCGAAACGGGGAAGTCTTGCCTCGATCCGGGCAGGCAAAAGGGGGCATTGCAAGCGGTGTCTGGTGTGGCGGTGATCTATAGCGGGCAGGGGTTCGCGGCGCGGGGCGACAAGGATCGCTACCTGCTGCCGCCGAATTTCCGCAAGCAGGTCACCGAATCCAGCGGCGGACGCAATCTCCTGCTGGTTTCCAAGCATATCGAATGGAACTGCCTGGTCGGCTTTGGCGAATCGCGCAGACAAGGCCTGCTGGCGGGGATCGACCGCGAATATGAGATCGCGATGGCCGCCGGCCGGCCATTCGACCGCGATATGCGCTATTTTCAGCTGTTCGACTGCACCGAGATCTCGTTCGACAATTCGGGGCGGATGGTGATCCCGGCGCATTTGCGCGCGCTGGTCGGCATCGAAAAGCAAGTGTATTTTCAGGGCGCCGGACCGTTTTTCACGCTGTGGGCGCCCGATATGCTGGCCGCGCAGCAGGGTCCACAATGGGCCAGCGCGCAATCGGCCTGTGCCAATCTGGCCAAGGGCGCGCGATGAGCGGCGTTCCCTCTAAATCTGGCCCGCATATCCCCGTCCTGCTGGCCGAAGTCATCGCCGCGCTCGCCCCCAGCCCGGGCGCGGTGATCGTCGATGCGACCTTCGGCGCCGGCGGCTACACGCGCGCGCTGCTGGCCGGCGGCGCCACCGTCCATGCGTTTGACCGCGACCCCGATGCCATTGCTGCGGCACGCGTCTGGGGCGAAGCGAACGAAAATCCGCCGCGGCTCATCCTCCACCCGCGCCGCTTTTCGGAGATGGTCGCGGCGCTGGCCGACGCCGGGGTGGCGCGGGTCGACGGGATCGCGATGGATATCGGCGTCTCCTCGATGCAGCTCGATCAGGCGCATCGCGGCTTTGCCTTCGCCTCCGACGGCCCATTGGATATGCGGATGGCGCAGGACGGCCCCAGCGCTGCCGATTTCCTCAACACCGCCGCCGAAGCCGACATCGCCGATGTGCTGTTCCAATATGGCGAGGAGCGGCAATCGCGCCGGGTCGCCCGCGCCATCGTCGCCGCGCGCCCGCTCAGCACCACGGGCGAATTGGCGGCAATCGTGCGCAAGGCCCTGGGATACCGTCAGGGCGCCCCCAAGGACCCGGCCACGCGCAGCTTTCAGGCGATCCGCATCCATGTGAACGCGGAACTCGGCGAACTGAGCGAGGGCCTCGCTGCTGCCGAAGCGCTGCTGGCCCCCGGCGGGCGGCTGGCGGTGGTCGCGTTCCACAGCCTTGAGGACCGCATCGTCAAAAGCTTCCTGCGTGAGGCCAGCGGATCGGCAGCGGCCGCATCGCGCCATATGCCCGAAGCCGCCGGCATCACGCCCCTGTTTGCGCCGATCAGCAAAGCCATTCGCGCCGGCGCGGCCGAACTCGCCATCAATCCGCGCGCCCGCTCTGCCACATTGCGCCACGCGGTCCGCACCGCCGCACCCGCCAGGAGGGCTGCATAATGATGACCCGTGACCGCTTGCACACCATCGGCTGGGGCACCGCGCTCGCTTTGTGTTTTGCGCTGACCGTGGCGCTAACCTTTCGGGTCAATGCGGTGAAGAGCGAAGTGCGGCTGGCCGAACGGCAGATCGTGACTCTGCGCGAGGATCGCATGCTGCTGGAGACCGAGTTCGAGACCCGCGCCAATCAGCAGCAGCTTAAGGCGCTCAACGATGTCGATTTTGGCTATGAGGCGCCCACCGCCGGGCAATATCTGGAGAATGAGCGGCAATTGGCCGCGCTGGGTAAGCCTGCCGCGCCCGATGCCCCGTCGCCGATCCGGGTGGCCAGCGCCGATGATGGCACCGCCCAGAAAGCCGAACTGCCGCAAATGGTCTCACCGCTGACCGGGCACCTAATGAGCGCCAGCGCCGCCGAGGCCCCCAGCGCCGAGGCTCTGGCCGCGCATCACCGCAAGCCGGGCAGCTTGCCCAGCCTGCGCGACCGTCTGTCGCATCTCGACGCCGGCGCGGGGGCACGCGAATGAGCGCACTGGCACTCTCCCGCGTCGGCGGCACAAGGTACAGCGCGGTGGTGGCCAGCGGCCGCTCCGAACTGCTCGACGTGCGCAGCCATGCGCTGGCCACCGCCAAGCTGCGGGCGCTATGGGTGCTGATGGGCTTTACCGGCTTGGCGCTGCTGGCCGGGGTGCGGATCGCGCATCTCGGGTTTGGCGAGGCAGCGCATGCGGCGGTCTCGCTGGAGGCGGCGCTGCTGCCCGACCGGGGCGATATCGTCGACCGTGAGGGCCTGCCGCTCGCGCGCGCGTTTCCGGCCTATGCGTTGTGGTTCAACCCGCGCGCGCTGGGTGATGGGCCGCCACTGGTCAAGACCCCGCGTGAGGTGGCCGAGGCGCTGGTGCGCATATTCCCCGATGAGGACGAAGCCCGGTTGGAGGCGCGGCTGATCGCCGGCAAGCCCGCCTATCTGCGCCGGCGCATCCTGCCCGATGACGCCAACAAGGTCCATGCGCTGGGCGAGCCGGCGCTGGAATTCCCGCGTGAGAATGCGCGCTATTATCCGCAAGGCTCGATGGCGGCGCATGTGCTGGGCTATGTCGCGGCCGATGGCCATGGGCGCGTGGGGATGGAGCAGGTGTTCGATTCTGCGCTGCGCGATCCGGCGACACGCGGCACGCCCTCGGTCCTGTCTATCGATGCCCGCGTGCAGGGCGCGATGGAGGACGAGCTGATGCGCGGCATGCAGCTCAGCAACGCCAAGGCGGCGGCGGGGATCGTGATGGATGTCGACACCGGCGAGGTCGTGGCGCTGGCCTCGCTACCCTCATTCAACCCCAATCTGATCGACAAGGCCGGCGCCGCTAACATCTTCAACCGCGCCACCAATCAGGTGTATGAGCTGGGCTCGGTGATCAAGCCGATCACCATCGCCAGCGCCATCGACAATGGCGTGATCACCAACCTCGCCAAACGCTATCCCAGTGGCCAGCCGCTGATGATCGACGGCTTCACTATCCATGACAGCCACAATTTCGGCGCGTCGCTGAACGTGCCGGAGGCGTTGATCCATTCGTCCAATATCGTGACCGCGCAGGTGGCCGATCAGCTGGGCGGCGAGGCGCTGAAGGCGACCATGACCGCGCTGGGTTTCAATGCACGGCCATTCATCGAACTGCCCGCCAAGGGCTTTCCGATCTGGCCGCATGGCGACAGCCACGGCGCATGGTCGCGGATCACCACGATGACGGTATCCTATGGCCACGGTGTCGCGCTGACCCCGCTGCATCTGGCCAGCGCCTATGCCGCGATGGTCAATGGCGGGATCTGGCGCCCGGCCACGCTGCAGCGGCTGGCACCGGGCGTTGCCCCCGCCGGCCGCCGGGTATGGAAGGCCGAGACCAGCGCGCGGATGCGCCAGTTGCTGCGCGCCATCGTGATGGTGGGCACCGGGCGCCATGCCAATGCCGCCGGCTTCCGGATCGGCGGCAAGACCGGCACTGCCGAGATCGGCGACCATTCCGGCTACCACAAGAACGACGTGGTCGCGACCTTTGCCGCCGCTTTCCCGATGGATCACCCGCGCTATGTGGTGATTGCGATGCTCGACCGGCCGCAGGCCAATGCGGCAACCTCGGGGCAGCGGACGGCGGCGTGGAATGTCGCGCCGATCGTGGGCCGGGTGGTGCCCCGCATCGGGCCGCTGCTGGGGATCATGCCCGACAACACGCATGACATCGACATTTCGGACATCACCCCGCTGATCGCCAACGGGGATGGGGAGTGAAGCTGTCCGCGCTTTTCGGCGAGGCTTTGGCCGGAGCTGCGGCGCAGGGCGATGATCCGGTGGTGACCGGCTTTGCCATCGATCACCGCAAGGTGGCGCCGGGCAATGTGTTCGGGGCGTTCGTGGGCGGTACGGTCAATGGCGAGGGTTTCATCGCCGCTGCCATTGCCGCAGGGGCGATCGGGGTGGTCGCGCGTCCCGAGGCGGTGGTGACCGGCGCCCACCATTTCGCGAAAACCAACCCGCGCCGCGCCTTTGCCGCGCTGGCCGCGAAGTTCTACAACCCGGTGCCGCGCATGGTCGTGGCGGTGACGGGCACCAACGGCAAGACATCCACCGTCGAGATGACGCGCCAGCTGTGGCGCATGGCCGGTGAGCGCGCCGCCTCCATCGGTACGCTGGGCGTCACCACGCCGGACGAGACCACGCACACCGGCCTTACCACCCCCGACATCGTGACCTTCCTCGCCAATATGACCGGTCTGGCGCATGAGGGCGTAACCCATGTTGCCTATGAGGCGTCCAGCCACGGCCTGTCGCAATATCGTAGCGAAGGTCTGGAGGTGGCGGCGGGCGCCTTCACCAACCTCAGCCGCGACCACCTCGATTACCACGCCGACATGGACGCGTATTTTGCCGCAAAGATGCGCCTGTTCGGCGAGGTCGTACAAAGCGGCGGCGCGGCGGTGATCTGGGCCGATGACGAATGGGCCAACAAAGCTTCCGAGCATGCGCGGACCGGGGGGTTACGGGTGTTCGGCGTGGGCGAGCGGGGCGAGTGGATCCGCCTCCTCGCCCGCGTGCCGACCCAATTGGGGCAGACTCTGGAGATCGCGTTCGGCGGCGCGGACTACACGGTCAAGCTGCCGCTGATCGGCGCGTATCAGGCGGCCAATGCGCTGATCGCGGCGGGGCTGGTGATTGCGACCGGGGGCGACGCGGCTCGCACATTCGGCGATCTGGCACGGTTGCAACCGGTCCGGGGCCGGCTGGAGCGGGCCGGGCTGAGCCGGGCTGGCGCGCCGATCTATGTCGATTACGCGCACACGCCCGATGCCTTGAGCGCCGGCATCGCCGCACTGCGCCCGCATGTAAAAGGCCGGCTGATCCTGGTATTCGGCGCCGGCGGTGATCGCGATCCGGGCAAACGCCCGCTGATGGGCAAGATCGCCGCTGCCAAGGCGGATGTCGCCATTGTCACCGATGACAATCCGCGCGGCGAAAAGCCTTCCGCTATTCGCGGCGCCATCCGCTCCGGCGCGACCCGCCCGATCCAGGACATTGGCAATCGGCGTGATGCCATCGCAGCGGCCATCAGGATGGCGGGCGCCGACGATATCGTGCTGATCGCCGGCAAGGGCCACGAACAGGGGCAAATTGTGGGCTCTGGTGAGGCGATGCGGACCTATCCCTTTGACGATGTAACGGTGGCGCGCGAATGCGCCGGTGAGCCGGTTCAGGAGAGTTCAAGATGAGCAGTGCTGCGATGCTGGCTTGGCCGGTTGAACCCGCCGACGATCTGCCGTTGGCGCTGTGGAGTGCAGCGGGCATTGCTGAGGCAACCGGCGGCGTGGCCAGCGGGGATTTCCTGATCGCCGGCGTCGCCACCGACTCGCGCGAGGTGGTGGACGGCACGCTGTTCGTCGCGCTCACTGGCGAGGCGATGGACGGGCACCACTTCGTCGAGGGTGCGTTCGCGCGCGGCGCGGCGGCGGCGCTGGTGTCTCAGCCGGTCGCCGGGCCGCATGTGCTAGTAGCGGATACCACAATCGCACTGGCGCGGCTGGCGGCCGCGGCGCGGGCGCGGGCGGACGCCACCGTGATCGGCATCACCGGTTCGGTCGGCAAGACCAGCGTCAAGGAGGCGATCTTTGCCGCGCTCGACCGGTCGAGCCGGGGCGGGGCACACCGGTCGGTCAAAAGCTACAACAACCACGTCGGCGTGCCGCTGAGCCTGGCGCGGATGCCGGCGCGCAGCATATTCGGCATTTTCGAGATGGGGATGAACCACGCGGGCGAAATCGCCGCGCTCACCGCGCAGGTGCGGCCCCATATCGCGGTAATCACCACGATTGCCCCGGCGCATATCGAGATGCTGGGCAGCGAGGAGGCGATTGCCGACGCCAAGGCCGAGATTTTCGGCGGACTCGAAGCGCGTGCCGACGGCAAGCCCGGCATCGCGATCATCCCCGCCGACAGCGTGCATTTCCCGCGCCTCAAAGCCGTTGCGCTGGCCATGGGCGCCACGGTGATCAGCTTTGGCGCCTCGCCCCGCGCCGATGTGCGGTTGCTCGATACGGTCGGCGCGCCCGGTGGTGGATCGCTGGTCACCATCGATATGGGCGACCGGCGCTTGTGCTATACCGTTGCGGCGGCGGGCGAGCATTGGGTGATCAATTCGCTGGCGGTGATGGCCTGCGTGCGCGCGGCGGGCGGCGATCTGGGCGCGGCGGGGCTGGCGCTGGCCGAGATGGCGGGCATGGCCGGGCGCGGCGAGCAGACGTCCATCACCACCCAGGATGGCGGCAAAGCGTTGCTGATCGACGAAAGCTACAACGCCAATCCCGCCTCGATGCGGGCCAGCCTCGCGGTGCTGGCCGCTGCGCCGGGGCGGGCTCGGCTGGCGATATTGGGCGCGATGAAGGAGCTGGGCGATTTCGCGCCGGGTCTCCACGCCGCGCTGGCCCAGCCGCTGGCCGAGGCCGGTGTGACCCGCGTCATTCTGGTCGGCGCGGAAATGGCGGCGCTCGCCGAGGAATTGGGGAAAGCTGCACCGGCCCCGCTTGGCAAAGCGCCCGCCTTCGCGCATTGCCAGACCGCCGAGGAGGCGCTTGCACTGCTGGTCCACAAGCCTATCGCGGATGGGGACGCGGTTCTGGTCAAAGGGTCGAATTCGGTGGGGCTCGGCGCGGTGGTTAGCGCGCTGGCTGCCAAATCGTAACGGGACAAATAGGTATAGGTTCTCCGCGCAATGCTTTTCCTGATTGCACAATGGTTTCATTTCGCGGGGCTGGCCAACCTCATCCGCTATCAGACGTTCCGCTCGGGCGCGGCGTTGATGACCGCGCTGGTTATTGCATTGATGATCGGGCCGCGCTTTATCACCATGCTGCGCAGCCGGCAGGGCAAGGGTCAGCCAATCCGCGAGGACGGGCCGCAAAGCCATCTGGCCAAGCGCGGCACGCCGACGATGGGCGGGTTGATGATCCTGATCTCGCTGGTGATCTCGATGGTGCTGTGGATGGACCTCAGCGATCCGTTCTCCTGGGCTTGCCTGGCCGTGACGGTGGGGTTCGGCGCGATCGGTTTCCTCGACGATTACGACAAGGTCAAGAAACGCAGCCACAAGGGCGTCTCGGCCAAGGCGCGGCTGGTGGCGGAATTCGTGGTCGCGGGTGTCGCGGCCTATATCATCGTCAGCCATATCAGCACCAACCTCTATGTGCCGTTCATCTCCAAGCGGTACATCCCGCTGGGGCCGTTGTATTATGTGTTCGCCGCCGTGGTCATCGTGGGCGCGGGCAATGCGGTGAACCTCACAGATGGCCTGGACGGATTGGCGACGATGCCGGTGATCATCGCCGCCGGCACCTTTGCGATCATCGCCTATCTGGCGGGGCGCGCCGATTATTCGGCCTATCTGGGCATTCCGCATGTGCCGCATGCCGGCGAGCTGGCGATATTGTGCGGCGGGATCATGGGCGCGGGGCTGGGCTTTTTATGGTTCAACGCGCCGCCTGCCGCCGTGTTTATGGGCGACACCGGCAGTCTGGCGCTGGGCGGCGCGCTGGGGACGATTGCGGTGGCGGCGCACCATGAAATCGTGCTGGGCATCGTCGGCGGCCTGTTCGTGCTGGAGGCGGCGTCCGTGATCATCCAGGTGTTCTGGTTCAAACGTACCGGGCGGCGGATATTCCGTATGGCGCCGATCCACCACCATTTCGAGCAAAAGGGCTGGGCCGAATCGACGGTGGTGATCCGGTTCTGGATCGTCTCGATCGTCTTGGCGCTGCTCGGGCTCGCCACGCTGAAGCTCAGGTGATCACCTCCTCCGCCTTTGCCGGAAAGCGCTATGCAGTGCTGGGGCTGGCGCGCACCGGGCAGACGGCGGCGGCGTCGCTGGTGGCGGGCGGGGCCGAGGTGACCGCATGGGACTCGCGCGAGGAACCGCGCCATATCGCGGCGCATCGCCACGGTAGCGCGATCACTATCGCCGATCCCTGCACCATCGACCTTGCGGGCTTTGCCGGGGTGGTGGTGTCGCCGGGCGTGCCGATCAACCACCATCCGATCGGCGACGCGGCGCGCGCCGCCGGGGTGCCGCTGATCTGCGATATCGAGCTGTTCGCGCAAGGCCGCGCCGCTTTGCCGGCGCACCGCGTGGCGGCGATCACCGGCACCAATGGCAAATCGACGACCACCGCGCTGGTCCATCATCTGTTGGTCAGCGCGGGGCTGCCGGCGGCGATGGGGGGCAATATCGGCCTGCCGGTGCTGGGGCAGGCGCCTTTGCCGGCCGGCGGCGTGTATGTCCTGGAGCTGTCGAGCTATCAGATCGACCTGACCCAGACGCTCGATGCCGATGTGACGGCGCTGCTCAATATCACCCCCGATCACCTCGATCGTTATGAGGATTTCGCCGGCTATGCGGCGGCCAAGGCGCGGCTGTTCGCGATGCAATCGCCGCAAGGCCACGCGGTGTTCGGCATCGGCGATGCGGAAACCGCCGCTATCGCCGCCGATGCCCGCGCGCGCAATGGGGCAGGTCTGGTGGTCGAGGTCAGCGGCGCCGATCTCGCCCGGGATCAACCGGGCTGGCCCTCGCTGCAAGGCCCGCACAATCTTCAGAACGTCGCGGTGGCGGGCGCGATCGTCACCGCACTGGGGCTGAGCGAAGTACAGTGGCGCTCGGCGCTGGCCACCTTCGCCGGCCTGCCGCACCGGATGGAGCGCGTGGCCGAGCAGGATGGCGTCATCTTCATCAACGACAGCAAGGCCACCAACCCGGCTTCCACCGCGCCGGCCCTGGCAGCGTTCCCGCCGGTCCCCACCCCGCGTATCCACTGGATATTGGGCGGATTGCCCAAGGGCGACGATCTCGACGAATGCGCCGCCTGTTTCGGCCATGTCGCCGCCGCCTATACCATCGGTGATGCGGGCGCGCGCTTTGCCGATCTGCTCGGGCCCTACATGCCGGTGCACCGCAGCGAGATGATGTGCGAGGCGATCCGCGAGGCGATGGTCGCGGCAAAGCCCGGCGATGTGGTCATGCTGTCACCGGCCTGCGCCAGCTTCGACCAATTCCGCGATTACGAGGCGCGCGGCGATGCCTTCCGCCAGATCGTCGCCGAATTGTTGGCCGAGAAGCGCGCCCAAACGCCACCGGCGCAATATCAGGCGCCGGGCGCTGCGCCGCGATGACCGGCCATGTCCCGCTCCCGCGCGAAACTGCGCCGCCCTATGTTCCGGGCGCGACGCGGGGCGGCATGGCCGCGCGCCGCCGCCGCAGCCGCCGCTCCGAACTGGCGGTGTGGTGGCGCGAGATCGACCGGGTGCTGCTGTTCCTGATCCTGATGCTGATGGCGATCGGCACCGCAGCGGTAGCAGCGGCATCACCGGCCAGCGCGCGGCGCTCGCCGGTGCATCTGGACGATCTCCATTTTCTCGCGCTGCATATCCGCTGGCAGGTGCTGGGGCTGATCGCGATGTTCGGCGCTTCGCAACTGAGCCGGGATCAGGCGCGCCGCGCGGGCATAGTGCTGGGCTTTGCGATGCTGGTTGCGCTGATGCTGGTCCCGGTGGTCGGCACATCGATCAACGGCGCGAAACGCTGGCTCAATCTGGGCATTTCGCTCCAGCCGTCGGAGTTTCTGAAGCCCGCCTTCGCCATCGGGCTGGCATGGATATTGTCATGGCGGCTGCGCGACCCGACCCTGCCGGTGATGGGGATTGCGACCGGGATCATGGCGCTGATCGCGGTGCTGCTGATGGCGCAGCCTGACTTTGGGTCGACGGTGCTGTTCGGTGCGGTGTGGTTTGTGATGATGCTGCTGGCGGGCCTGCCGATGCGCAAGCTGGGCACGGTGCTCGGCGGGGGGATCGGGGCATTTGCCTTGGCCTATATGTTCTATGGCAATGCGCGCAACCGTATCGACAGCTTTCTGGGCGGTGGCACCGCCTATGATCAGGTCGATCTGGCGCGGCACACCTTGCTCGGCGGTGGGTGGACGGGCACCGGGCTGTGGCTGGGCACCAAAAAGCTGGGCCTGCCGATGGCGCATACCGATTACATCTATTCGGTGATCGGGGAGGAGTTTGGCTTGCTGGTCTGCGGCTTGATTGTCGTGCTCTATCTGACCATTCTGGCGCGGGTGCTGATGCGGCTGGCCCATGAGGAGGACCTGTTCACGGTGCTGGCGGGCACCGGGCTGGTCGCGCAATTGGGGGGGCAGGCGTTCATCAACATTCTGGTCAATCTGCAACTGTTCCCGTCCAAGGGGATGACCCTGCCGCTGATCTCTTATGGTGGATCGTCGACCATCGCGCTGTGCCTTGGGGTCGGCTTCCTGCTGGCGATCACGCGGCGCAATCCGTTCCTGGGGCATCCGGTGGTGCGCGTGAACAAGGGTCAGCGCCGATGAATTCGACCATTCCGCGCGTCAGCCGGCATTACGTGCTGGCCGCCGGGGGCACCGGTGGGCACCTGATCCCGGCCTTTGCGCTGGCGATAGAGCTGGAGCGGCGGGGCCATCATGTGGCGCTGGTGACGGACGCGCGCGGCGCGCAGATCCCCGGCAAGCCCGATTTCCTGACCGCGCATGTCTTGCCGGCGGGGCGTGCGGGGGGTCTCAACCCGCTAGCGTGGCTGCGCGCGGGACAGGCGATCCGGCAGGGGCGGCAGATGGCGCTGCGCCTGTATGACAGTTTTCAGCCCTCGGCGGTGGTGGGTTTTGGCGGCTATCCGGCGCTGCCCGCGCTGCTGGCTGCGACATCGGCGCGGATCCCCACGGTGCTGCATGAACAGAACGCGGTGTTGGGCCGGGTCAACCGCTATTTGGCGGGCAAGGTCGATGCCATCGCCACCAGTTTCCGTACCGTTGAGCGTCTGCCCGCGCGTTATGCCGGCAAGGTGCGGCTGGTCGGCAATCCGGTCCGGCCCGAGGTGATGGCGCTGCGCGGCGCACCCTATCCGGCGTTTGGCGCGGACGGCTTGCTGCGGGTGCTGGTGACCGGGGGCAGTCAGGGCGCGCGCGTCCTGTCCGAGGTGGTGCCCGATGGTCTGGCGATGCTCCAGCCGGCGTTGCGCACGCGCCTGCAAGTGACGCAGCAATGCCGCGCCGAGGATATCGAGGCGGTGCGCGCACGCTATGCCGGGCACGATATTCCGGCCGAGCTGGGCACCTATTTCGAGGATATGGCAGGCCGGCTGGCCGATGCGCATCTGTTCATCGGGCGGGCCGGGGCCAGCACCATTGCCGAACTGACCGCGGTGGGCCGCCCGGCGATACTGGTGCCGCTGCCGATCGCCACCGACGATCATCAATCGGTCAACACCGATGAGATCGTCGAGGCGGGCGGCGCGCGCGCCATCCGGCAGGACCTGTTTACCGCCGTCGAACTGGCCAAGCAGATACAGGCGCTGGCGCAGCGGCCCGGCACGCTGGCCAATGCAGCGCATGCTGCGTGGAACTGCGGCTATCCTCAGGCGGCGCAGGATCTGGCCGATCTGGTCGAGAGTTTCGGCGGCGCACCGCTGGTCGATGTGATCCGGATGAGCAGCGCGGCGCAAGCGGTCGGTCAGGAGGTGCGGGCGTGACGGGCCCCGCCGCGCACAGCACGGCCAACCGGGAATCGACGCTATGAAGGGCGTCCCTACCGACATCGGCATCATCCATTTCGTCGGCATCGGCGGCATCGGCATGTCGGGCATTGCCGAGGTGATGCACAACCTCGGCTACCGCGTGCAGGGCTCCGACATTGCCGAGGGCTACGTCGTCGAGGGCCTGCGAGCGCGCGGCATTGCGGTGATGATCGGCCACCGCGCCGAGAACCTGGGCGAGGCGGCGGTGGTGGTGACTTCCACTGCGGTCAAGCGCGACAACCCCGAGGTAGCCGCGGCGCTGGAATCGCGCGTGCCGGTGGTGCGCCGCGCCGAGATGCTGGCCGAGCTGATGCGGCTCAAAAGCACCGTCGCGGTGGCGGGCACACACGGCAAGACCACGACCACCAGCATGATCGCCGCGCTGCTGGATGCGGGCGGTATCGACCCGACGGTGATCAACGGCGGGATCATCAACTCCTACGGTTCCAACGCGCGGCTGGGCGCCAGCGACTGGATGGTGGTCGAGGCCGATGAAAGCGACGGCAGCTTCCTGCGGCTGGATGGCACGATCGCGGTGGTGACCAACATCGATCCCGAGCATCTCGACCATTATGGCAGCTTCGAGCGGGTCAAGGCCTGCTTCGTGGAATTCATCGAGAACGTGCCATTTTATGGCGCGGCGGTGCTGTGTATCGACCATCCCGAGGTGCAGGCGATCATCCCCAAGGTCCGCGACCGCCGGGTCATCACCTATGGCTTTTCGGCCCAGGCCGATGTGCGCGGCGAGGGCGTGACCCCGATCCCCGGCGGCAACCGCTTCGACGTGGCCTTGCGCCAGCGCGACGGGTCGTTCCGGCGGATCAGCGGCATCGAGCTGCCGATGCCGGGGCGGCATAATGTGCAGAACGCGCTGGCGGCGGTGGCGGTGGCGGCGGAGATGGGCTGCGCCGATGAGGTCATCCGGGGCGGCTTTGCCAAATTCACCGGGGTCAAGCGGCGCTTTACCAAGGTGGGCGAGGTGGCGCTGGATGGCGGCGCGGTCAGCATTATCGACGATTACGGCCACCACCCGGTGGAAATCCGCGCGGTTCTGGCGGCGGCGCGCGAAGGCATCGCGGGCCGCGTGATCGCGGTGGTTCAGCCGCATCGCTTCACCCGGCTGCGCGACCATATGGCGGAGTTTCAGGCGGCGTTTAACGATGCCGATATCGTCTATGCCGCGCCGGTGTTCGCGGCGGGCGAGGCGGCGATCGAGGGCGTGGATTCCGCCACAATGGTGGCCGGCATCAAGGAGCGCGGGCATCGCTCGGCGCATCTGATCGGCGGGGCGGCGGCGTTGGCCGGGGTGTTGGCGGGGGTGATTCAGCCGGGCGATATGGTCGTGTGTCTGGGCGCGGGCGATATTACCAAATGGGCGGCGGGCTTAGCAGCGGCAGTGACCGCTGCGAGGGGCACGCGATGACGCTCGATCTGCCGCGCGTGGCGGGCAAGCTGACCCGTGATGCTCCGCTGGCGCCGCTGGTGTGGTTCAAGGCGGGCGGGCGGGCGCAATACCTGTTCGAGCCCAGGGATGTCGCCGATTTGCAGGGATTTTTGAGTGATCTGGCGCCCGATGTGCCGGTGATGGCGCTGGGGCTGGGTAGCAATTTGATTATCCGCGATGGCGGGGTGCCGGGCGTGGTGGTGCGGCTGGGCAAGGCGTTTGGCGCGGTCACTGCCGAGGGCGATACGCTGTCCTGCGGCGGCGGGGCGAGCGGCATTCTGGTATCCTCCACCGCGCGCGATGCCGGGGTGGCGGGGCTGGAGTTTCTGCGCTCGATCCCCGGCACTGTCGGCGGCTTTGTGCGGATGAACGGCGGGGCCTATGGCGGCGAAATTGCCGACATTCTGGCAACCTGCGATGTGGTGCTTCGCGACGGGAGCATGGTGACGCTTTCGGTGGATGACATTCAATACACCTATCGCCATTCCAATATGCCCGAGGGCGCCATCGTCGTGAGCGCGCGTTTTCGCGGTGCGCCGGGCGCCGATCCCGCGCAAATCCAGGCCGAGATGGACCGGATAGCCGCCGCGCGTGAGGCATCGCAGCCGCTGCGCAGCAAGACTGGCGGCTCGACCTTCAAGAACCCGCCGGGCGCGAAGGCGTGGGAGCTGGTCGATCAGGCCGGTTGCCGGGGCCTGACGCTGGGGGCTGCGCAGGTATCGCCCAAGCACACCAATTTCCTGATTAACACCGGCACCGCCACCAGCGCCGATATCGAGGCGCTGGGCGAGGATGTGCGGCGGCGGGTAAAGGAGCATGCGGGGGTGGAGCTGGAGTGGGAGATTCAGCGCGTCGGCATTTTTGCCGGAGCGCCGCAGGAAAGCGTCGGCATTTTTGCCCCGCCGCCGACAGAACCGGTGGGGCGGCCATGACCCTGCCCAAACTCCACATCGCGGTCCTGATGGGCGGCTGGTCGTCCGAACGCGCCGTTTCCCTGATGAGCGGCAAAGGCGTGGCCGACGCGCTGGAGGCCAAGGGGCACAAAGTCACCCGCATCGACATGGGCCGCGATGTCGCGCTGCGCCTGGCCGAGGCGGCGCCCGATGTGGTGTTCAACGCGCTGCATGGCACGCCGGGCGAGGATGGCACGGTGCAAGGCATGATGGACTTAATGGGGCTGACCTACACCCATTCGGGCCTCGCCACATCGGTGATCGCCATCGACAAACAGCTGACCAAGGCTGCGCTGGTGCCGCATGGCATTCCGATGCCGGGGGGGCGGATCCTGCAATCCGCCGACCTCCACAGCGGTGATCCGCTGCCCCGGCCCTATGTTCTGAAGCCGGTCAATGAGGGCTCGTCGGTCGGGGTGGCGATCGTTACCGACCAGGGCAATTTCGGCAATCCGATCGGGCGCGATGCGCCGGGGCCGTGGCAGGAATTCGCCACCCTGCTGGCCGAGCCGTTCATCCGGGGCCGCGAATTGACCACCGCCGTTTTGGTCGACCGGGCCCTGATGGTGACCGAGCTGAAGCCCAAGTCGGGCTTTTATGATTTCGCCGCCAAATATACCGATGGCCTGACCGAACACGTCTGCCCCGCCGAAATCCCCGATGACATCGCCCAGGCCTGCAAGGATATCGCGCTGGAGGCGCACCGCCTGCTGGGTTGCCGGGGCACCAGCCGTTCGGACTTCCGCTGGGACGATACGCAGGGGGGCGAGGGGCTGTTCCTGTTGGAGGTCAACACCCAGCCGGGGATGACCCCGCTGAGCCTTGTGCCTGAACAGGCGAGGTATTGTGGCATGGCATACGGCGATCTGGTCGAGGCGATCATCGCGGATGCCATGCACGGCGGGGGATACAAGCGATGAGCCAAAAACTCAAACGCGGCGGTGCCAGCGCGCGCAAGACCGCTTTGGCCGCCGGCAAGGCTCGCAAACTGCGCGCCGCACGCAGCCGCACCGGCAGCGCGATGGACAGCGTGATGGCGCTGATCCCGTTTAGCGAGGCGCAGCTGACGCGGGTGTTCCTGGCGGTGATATTGGGCGGCGCGGTGGCGCTGGCCTGGCTGGTGGCCAGCCTGGCGGGGGTGCCGGCAATGGCCCGCGCGCAGGTTGCCAGCGTCGCGGCACAGGCCGGCTTTGAGGTGCGCAAGGTCGAGGTACGCGGCGTGCGGCACCTTAACGAGCTCAAGGTCTATGAGCAGGTGCTGGGGGAGCGTAACCGGGCGATGCCGCAGGTCGATCTGGGGGCGCTGCGGGCCGGGTTGATGCAGCTGTCCTGGGTGGCGGACGCGCGGGTGTCGCGGCAATTGCCCGATACGCTGGTGGTCGACATCGTGGAGCGCCGCCCGCATGCGGTGCTGCGCCTGTCGGACGAGGGCAGCCCCGACCGCTATGTGCTGATCGACGATGCCGGGCATCGGCTGGAGCCGGTGCCGGCGGCGCGCATTCATGGCCGGCTGGTGCTGTCGGGTGACGGAGCGGAGGATCAGGTGCAGGCGCTGACCAGCCTGCTGAGTGCCGCGCCGGCGCTGCGCCCGCAGGTGGCGCAGGCAGCATGGGTGGGGCAGCGGCGCTGGAACCTGACCTTCCGCACGGGTCAGGTGCTGGCGCTGCCCGAGGGAGAGCAGGCTTCGGCGGGTGCGCTGGTTGGCTTTGCGCGGCTCGATGGGACCAACCGGTTGATCGGCGGCAAGGCGGCGGCGTTCGACATGCGCGCCGGGGACCGCATCTATATCCGCGTGCCGGGGCGCAGCGATGTCACCCCCAAGCCCGCCGGCACTGCACAGGTTGCCAGCGCTGGCGCCAAACCCGCCCCCAAAACCGAGGACCAGTGATGCCCGCCAACCGCCGCCAAACCGCACCCAATGCCGAGCGCATCACCAATATCATCGGGGCGGTCAATATCGGCTCGTTCCGCATCTCGGCGATGATCGCCGGGCGCAGCGAGACCGGCGAGACCGTGGTGCTCGGCTCCTATCACCGCGCCGCGCAGGGCATCAAGCGCGGCTATGTGACAGATATGGCCGCCGCAACCTATGCGGTGCGCGACGCCATCGAACGCGCCGAGCATCTCGCCAATGTCAGCCTGTCCTCGGTATGGATCGGCTGTTCCGGCGCCGGGCTGGCCAGCCAGATCTCGCAGGTCGAAATCGAGATCGGCGGGCGGCGGATCGAGGCCGATGATATCGATCACCTGTTATTGGCGGCGCGCGATGTGATCCATCCCGATGGACGGATGGTGCTGCACGCCCAGCCGGCGCATTATACGCTGGACGGGGCGCATGGCGTGGCCAACCCGCGCGGGCTGCATGCCGAGCGGCTGGGGGTCGATATTCACGTGATGCTGGCCGATGGCGCGCCGGTGCGCAACCTGACCGAGGCGGTGCAGAACGCGCATCTCAATGTCGAGGGCGTGGTTGCCTCGCCGATCGCCGCCGGCCTTGCCTGCCTCAGCCCTGAGGAGCGCGAACTTGGCGTGGCGCTGGTGGAATTCGGCGCGGAGGTGACCAATATCTCGGTTTACGCGGGCGGCATGCTGCTGGGCATGGCGACGGTGCCGATGGGATCGGGCGACATTACCGATGCGATTGCCTCGGCGTTCGGTATCAGGCGCTTTCAGGCCGAGCGGCTGAAATGCGTCAGCGGTTCGGCCATCGCCAGCCCCGCCGATCACCGCGAGATGATCCCCGTAGCCGGCCCCGGCGACGATAGCGCGGGCGCCCCCGCGCGCCACGCCGACGACCGCGGTCGCATCCCCCGCGCCGAATTGATCGGCGTGATCACCGCGCAGCTGGGCCGGTTGATGGAGGAGGTTTCGCGCAGCCTGCGCACCATGGGTTTCGCCGGCAGCCGGGGCCAGCAGGTGGTGCTGACCGGCGGCGGCGCCGAGCTGGCTGGGCTGGCCGATTTTGCGCAAAGCGCGCTGGGGCGGCCGGTGCGGCTGGGGCGGGCGGCGGCGATCAAGGGGCTGGCCGAAACGCATGCCGCGCCGGGTTTTACGACGCTGGCGGGCTTGGTACTCTATGCCGCCGCCGATCCGCTGGATATCAGGCGCGTGGGGCGCGATCGGCAGGCGGTGACGCGCTTTGCCGGCGGCGGGCTGGTCAGCCGGCTGGCCCATGCGGTGCGCGCGTATTTTTAGGGAGTGAAGCCGGTGAGTCTTTTGTTAATGTAAGCCTGTGCCATCCCGCGCCCCCTCCCGACCACCCATTCAGTGTGTATCCTGTGGGAGGTCGGGAGGGGGCGCGGGATGACACAGGATTACATCCCGAAAATCGCCCTTTCGCGCTTTTCGACAAACAACACAGGCGTCGCGCGGGGCCAATCCGGGCGCAACTGGCGATACGCCTGTGGACAAGCGCCGAAATGACTTTGATTAGGCGAGTCGAAGCGTGCAGACTCGTGGTATCGCCAGCGGCTCACCCCGCGTGGCTGACAGGAGACGGCAATGAGCATCAATATCGGTCCGCCCGCGATTGAGGAATTGCGCCCCCGCATCACCGTAATCGGGGTGGGCGGTGCCGGCGGCAATGCCATTGGCAACATGATCCGCGCCGAGATCGAGGGTGTGAATTTCATCGTCTGCAACACCGACGCGCAGGCGCTGAACACCTCGATTGCCGAGCACCGGATTCAGCTGGGCCCCGATATCACCCAGGGTCTGGGCGCTGGCTCCCGGCCCGAGGTTGGCCGCGCCGCCGCCGAGGAAACCATGGCCGAGATCGAGCGTGTGCTCGACGGCGTGCATATGTGCTTCATCGCGGCGGGCATGGGCGGGGGCACCGGCACCGGGGCCGCGCCGGTCATTGCCAAGGCGGCGCGCGATAAGGGCGTGCTGACCGTGGGCGTGGTGACCAAGCCTTTCCTGTTCGAGGGCACGCGCCGCATGCGCAGCGCCGAGGCGGGTATCGAGGAGCTGCAAAAGCACGTCGATACCCTGATCGTCATCCCGAACCAGAACCTGTTCCTGGTCGCCAAGGCCGAGACGACCTTCAAGGAGGCGTTCAACCTGGCCGATGAAGTGCTGCAACAGGGCGTCCGCTCGATCACCGATCTGATGGTGATGCCCGGCCTGATCAATCTGGATTTCGCCGACGTGCGCTCGGTCATGGCCGAGATGGGCAAGGCGATGATGGGCACTGGCGAAGGTGAGGGCCAGAACCGCGCGCTGGAGGCCGCCGAACGCGCCATTGCCAATCCGCTTCTCGATGGCGTGTCGATGCAGGGCGCCAAGGGGGTGATCATCTCGATCATCGGCGGCGACGACATGAAGCTGCTGGAGGTCGACGAGGCGGCGAATCATATTCGCGAGCTGGTCGATCCCAACGCCAACATCATCTGGGGCAGCGCGTTCAACCCCGATTTGCAGGGCAAGATCCGCGTGTCGGTGGTCGCCACCGGCATCGAACAGACGCATCAGCAGGCCGAGGATGCGACCCGCTCGTTTAGCCTGTCGTCGGCGCGCGGGCCCGCCCGTCCGGCGGCGGCTGCCAAGCCCGCAGCGGCGCCTGTGGTAGCGCCTGAGCCTGCGCCTGTCCCTGCCCCGGTAGCCGCGGCCAGCGCCCCCGAGCCGGAGCGCGCGCCATTCGCCGCGCCGGCGGAGAAGATTGCGCCCGGCGTCAGCGCCGCGCGTCCGTTCGCCGCGCCCGAACTGACCGAGCCTGTCGTGCCCGCGCCCGCTGCTGAGATGCCGTTCGAACTGGGCGCCGAGCTTGAAGCCGGGGCAAAAACGCCAGCACCTGCCCATGACGAACTGCTGCTCGACGCCAGCCGACTGGCTGACGATGACGCGTCCTTCGCCGCGCCGGGTGGCCGCCGCCGGGCGCTGCTGGGTGAGAGCGAAACGCCTGCGATGCCCGCGCCCAAGCAGCGGATCATCCTCGATCAGCATGACGGCGGGCCTGCGGGCTCCGGCACCGGTGGCTCGTTCGGCGGCGGTGGCGGCGCTGGCAGTGCTGGGGGCCACGCCAGCGGCGGCGGCACATTGTTCGAGCGGATGGCCAACCTCACCGGGCGCCGCAAATCGGCGGATGACGAGGATGAGGGCGAGGATGCCGCCGCGATCAACATTCCGCGTTTTCTGGGCCGCCAGAACAACCAGTAGTGCCGGCAATAGTGCCGAGCCATCGGATCGATGTGATGAGCCGGCGTCGGGCTGTCCAAACCCGATTGGCCCGGGCGGCGCTGCTGGGCGGGGCTACCCTTGTCGCGGTGGCGCTGCCGCCGGGCCTGATATTCGCACCGACCGCGCTGGCCCAGCCGGTGGTACAGGCGCTGCCGGTGGCCGGGACGATGCCGCTGAATGCCGCGCTCGCCCGGCTGGCGCGCAATCCGCGCGATGTCGAGGCGCTGATCGCGGCGGGTGACGCGGCGCTGGCGATGGGTGATACCGATGCGGCCATCGGCTTTTTTGGCCGCGCCGACGCGCTGACCCCCAATTCGCCGCGTGTTCAGGCCGGGCTGGCCAGTGCCAGGGTGATGGCCGAGGATCCGCTGGCCGCGCTGCCGCTGTTCGAGGCAGCCGATGCCGGCTCCCCGCTGGAGCCGGCGCGGGTGGCCGACCGGGGGCTGGCTTACGACCTGCTCGGCGATAATATCACCGCCCAGCGCTATTACCGTCAGGCGATTGCGATGGGTGCGGGGGATGAGGCGCGGCGGCGACTGGCGCTCAATCTGGCGATCATGGGCGACCGGCGCGATGTTGAGGTGGTGCTGGCGCCGCTGCTGCAAAAGCAGGACCGCGCGGCGTGGCGCAGCCGGGCCTTTGCGCTGGCCATTCTGGGCGACGAGGACGAGGCCGAGAGCGTGACCAAGGCGACGATGCCCGCCGATCTGGCCGCCGGCATTGCGCCCTATCTGCGGTTTATGCGCCGGCTGACCCCGGCGCAGCAGGCTGCGGCGGCCAATCTGGGCCATTTCCCGGAGCCGGCGGCGGTGGGCGTCGATGACCCGCGCATCGCCGCCTATGCCGCCGCGCATGGGCTGCGCCGTCTGGCGAGCAACGATCCCGCGCTGGTGCCGGCGGGGGCGCCGCTGGGCGCGAAACCTGTGGGTGCGGCTTCGGCGAAGCCGGCCGGGCGCCATCACCGTGGCGGGCAGGGTGAGGCGGGGGCTGCTGTTCCATCAGTGGTGGAGACGGCAAATCCGCCGCCAGAGGCGACTGCATCGCGTGAGGTTCGCGCCGCCGAGCCGGGCCGGTTGGCCAATGTTGCGCCTGCGACTACTGCGCCGCCGCCGGTGGTGAGGGCTGTGTCGCCGCCGGTCATCGTGCCAAGCCGGCAGATGGCGGCGCCCGCCCAGCCGCCAGTCTCGCCGCCGGGATTCGATCTGGCGCGGGTCGAGGGGTCGACCGCGCGCGCTGCTCCCGCCGCCGTGCCGCAGCAGGCGCCGCCAACCATCGTTCAGACGCCCGCACCGCAGCCGGTGGTGGCCGCGCCGCTGGCATCCGTACCCACCCCCGCAGCACCACCCGCCGCTGCCAAGTCCCGCCTGGCCAGCTTTTCCGAAGCCTTCAGCGCGATGGCCGGCGATACCGACTCCAGCGCCGCACCTGCCGCCGGTGCCGTCGATATCCGCCATATCACGCCCGCGAAGCCCGTGCCCAGGGCTCCGCCGCCGCCGGTCCACCCCAGCCGCATCTGGGTGCAGGTCGGGGTGGGGCGCGACACCGACCGGCTCGGTTCCGACTGGCACCGGATGACCCGCGACGATCCCAAACTGTTTCGCGGCAAGGCGCCCTTCGTCAGCGCCTGGGGCCGGACCAACCGGATGCTGATCGGCCCGTTCGAGAGCGGGGAGGCCGCCGATACCTATCTCGCGCGGTTCAAAACCGATCACCCCAGCGCGTTCGTATGGACCAGCCCGGCCGGACAGGTGGTTGATCCGCTGGGCGGGACCTGAGCGTTGCGTTTCTTTGCCGAAAAGCGCGGAAGGGCGCTTTTCGGTTTAGGAAGCCTGTTCCATCCCGCGCGCCCTCCCGACCTCCCATTCAGATTACACGCTGTGGGAGGTCGGGAGGGGGCGCGGGATGGAACAGGCTTCCTCGCCGGCAGGCGGCAACCAGACTCCACGGGCTTCCTCCCGCCCTCGGGCGGTGAATTCACGGGTTTTCCACAGGCTGTGAACAGGCTTGATAACTTATGCGCAGGCGCGTTTGCCCCGGCCATTGCCGGCCCGCCCGCCGGCGCGCCATCGCAGGGTCGCAAGGTGTAAATTCCTGCATGAGGTCGGAATGGAAAGTATGAGAACGGGTCAGAGCGACATAAGCCGGCAGGAAGACGCCGCGCCGGTCGAGATGCTCGGCCAATTGTTCGAGGCGCGCGGCTGGACCTATGATTTCGTTTCCGAGGATGAGATCACCGGCGAGGTGCAGGGCAGCTGGGCCAGCTATCAGCTGCGCGCGATCTGGCGATCCGAGGACAATGTGCTGCAATTGCTGTGCCTGCCCGATATTCGCGTGCCCGATGACAAGCGGTCGGCGATGTTCGAGGTGCTGGGGCTAATCAACGAACAGCTGTGGCTCGGGCATTTCGATGTGTGGTCCAATGGTGCGGTTCTGCTCTATCGGCACGGGCTGATGCTGGGCGACGATGGGCTGCTCAGCATCGATCAGGCGCAGACGCTGGTCGAGGTGGCGGTGGAGGAATGCGACCGGTTCTACCCGGCGTTCCAGTTCATCCTGTGGGGTGACAAGACGCCTGAGGAGGCGCTGGCGGCGGCATTGGTCGACGCGGCGGGGGAGGCGTGAGGTGAGTGCGGCGCCCCTTTGGCCGGCAAAGCTGCTGATCGTCGGTTGCGGCAATATGGGCGGGGCGATGCTGGCCGGGTGGCTGGCGGCGGGTTTCGATCCTGCGCGGTTTACGGTGGTCGATCCGAAGCTGGCCGAGGCGCGGGTAGAGCTGGCGGCGGGGTTGCGGCTGCTGCGTGATTTGCCGGCGGGCGAGGGTTTCGATGCGCTGCTGCTGGGGGTCAAGCCCCAGTTGCTGGGCGCGGTTGCGGCGCCGCTGTCGGCGCTTGCCGGGGCGGAGACCGTTCTGCTGTCGATCCTCGCCGGTGTCGAACTGGCCAGCCTTGCCGCGCGGTTTCCGCAGGCCAAGGGCATCGTGCGGATCATGCCCAACCTGGCCGCCGCCATCGGGAAATCGCCGATGGGTCTGGCGGAGCGGGGCCTCGATGACGCCGCGCGCGCGCAGATCACCGCATTGCTGGCGCCATTGGGCACGCCCGAATGGCTGGCGGGCGAAGGCCTGCTCGATGCCGTCACCGCGCTCGCCGGCTCGGGGCCTGCGTTTGTCTACCGCTTCATCGAGGCGCTGAGCGAGGCGGGCGCATCGCTCGGCCTGCCGCGCGAACAGGCGGGCCGCCTGGCACTGGCCATGGTGGAGGGCGCCGCCGCGCTCGCCGCCGCCAGCCCGCATGCCCCCGGCGAACTGGCCCGCCGCGTCGCCAGCCCCGGCGGCGTGACACAGGCCGGGCTCGATGTGCTTGACGCTGATGGGGCGATGCTGGTGCTGGTGACGGCTACATTGCAGGCGGCGCAAACCCGCTCGACGGCGATGGCTGCGGAAGCGCGCAAAGCATAATCCGCGCCGTTAAGGCTCCCGAAAGCGATAATGCGTCATTGCGGCGCAGATGACTGGCAAGAATTGGAGAGCCCGCACGGTTTCACTTGAATTGGCCGGCCATCCGCACGATATTCACCCCGTCCCCCGGCGCACATTCGCGCTGGCGACACATGGAGTTTGGTATGGCCATCTGGAATGACCCTCAGGGGGGTACAGGTATGGGCGCGTCGTCGCGGATCAATGCCGGCATCGGCGGCAAATCCGTCAGCATGGACGCCGGTTTGCGCCGCTACATGCTGTCGATCTACAATTACATGGGTTCGGGCGTGCTGCTCTCGGGCATTGTCGCGATGCTGTTCGCCAGCAGCGGCATGGCCGCGCAGATGATCCATTCGCCGGCGTGGTTCATCATCGCGCTGGCGCCGCTGGGCTTTGTCATGGCGATGAGCTTTGGCATCAATCGTATGGCCACCAGCACGCTGCAACTGCTGTTCTGGAGCTTCAGCGTGGTGATGGGCCTGTCGCTCTCGACGCTGCTGCTGCGCTATACCGGGGCATCGGTGGCGGCGACATTCTTTGCCACCGCCGGCGCCTTTGCCGGGCTGAGCCTGGTGGGCTACACCACCAAGCGCAACCTTTCGGCGATGGGTTCGTTCTGCGTCATGGGTCTGTTCGGGCTGATTATCGCGTCGCTGATCAACATGTTCTTTCAGCTGCCGGGGCTCAGCCTCGCAATCTCGCTGCTGGGCGTGGGCATCTTTGCGGGCCTGACGGCGTGGGATACGCAGTCGCTCAAGGAAAGCTATTATCAGGTTGCCGGTACGCCCTATGAGGGCAAGGTGGTAATCATGGGTGCGTTGCGGCTGTACCTGGACTTCATCAACATGTTCCAGTTTCTGCTGAGCTTCATGGGTAATCGTCGTTAAAGATTGGCGCCGCTAAACCGGCGGCTTGAACGTTTGGTCTTGCCCGGGGTGCCAATCGGCGCTCCGGGCTTTTCCTTTTGGGGCCAGCCGGTTAGAATGCACTGATAGGCCGGCGCGTAACGCCGGGCGCGGATCAAGGATGCCTGGGATGATATCACTGCGGCGCAATCGCGCGATTTTGTCCAGCCAGAGGGTGCTGGGTCTGGCCGTGCTGGGATTGGTGGCCACGCTGGCCGGGTGCAGCACGCCGCCGCCGCCGGAACCCGTGCCACTGCCCCCGCCGCCGCCGCCGCCGGTGGTCATCGTGACCCCGCCGCGCCCGACCCCCCCCGACAATGCCGCGCCGGGCATGGAAGTCCCACCGACCGATGCCGCCGGCCTGCGCCAGAGCCTTAATCGCGGCATCACCCCGGCGCAGACAGTGTGGAATTTCCGTTCGGCCTGGAACGTGGCGGCGCTGGATTGCAACCGACCGAACGATGCCGCTATCCAGAGCGGCTATCGCAGCTTCCTGACCGACAATTCGCGCGCACTGGCCAAGGCCAACCGTGCCGCGATCAAGGAATTTCAGGACAAATACGGTTCAACCGCAACGGCCGCGCATGAGCGGTATATGACGGCGGTCTATAACCACTTCGCGCTGCCGCCGACACTACCCTATTTTTGCGACGCGGTGCTGGCGGTCGCCCGCGACGCCGTGATGATGCAGAAAGGCGACCTCGACGGCTTTGCCACGCGCAGTCTGCCGAGCCTTGAGGTGATCTTCGACGATTTCTATCGCCGCTATGACAAGTACCGGCTCGACCTGGCCGATTGGCAGGCGCGGTATGGCGTGGCTACGGCCCCCGTCGCGGCTGCTCCGGTGGCCGGCCCGGTGGTCGCGGGCGCGCGCTAGGGCGTGATGACAAAAAGTGGGTGCCGGTTTTTGTCGATAAATCACGCGAAAACCGCCCTAGAGCAAGATGCGATTCTATCTTATCGCATCATGCGCTAGGGCGGTTTTCGATCCGATCGTGTCGGATCGGCCGCTCTCGCCTTTGGAACTGCCGCGTTTTCACCTGCGGTGACTGACGTTCCCGAATCGTCGGGAGATTCCCCCCGACTGGAAACGCTCTAGGTGTTTGGTCCCGGCATTTGGTGGTGCGGATTTAGGTTGAAGCGATCTGGCTCGGTTGTCCAGCATTTGCAGATATATTCGTAGGGCGTGAGGCCGCGCAGGGTTTTCAGTCGGCGGCCATAATTGTAGGCGTTGAT
>JANXUK010000063.1 GCA_025356275.1 Sphingomonadales bacterium
GGGAGGGGGCGCGGGACGGAACAGGCTGCATCGCCGGCAGGCGACAAAGACTCGCGCGGGATTTTGGGACTCGCGCGGGATATGGGACTCGCGCGGGATGGCACAGGCTGCGACCGTCGGGTCGCCAATCAAACCAGCGCCGTTCGCTTATGCCGGGCCCAGGTCTCGCGGCCTGAGAGGAACGCGATCCAGCCCCACACCGCGCCGACATGGCGCAGCAGCTGAAAGCTGAACGGTTCGGCCACCGCCGCCAGCAGCGCGAGGCCAAGTCCCAGCCCCTCGCCGTGCCCGGTCCAGCGCTGATAGACCCGCAGCGACCACAGGTGGAACGTCAGGTCTACCGCGACCTTGACCAGCATGATCGCCAAAATCCACAGCGCGACATGAAACCGCCCCGTGGCAACCAGCCAGATCAGGATAGCAAAGGCAACGATGCCATAGACCGGCTGGAGCGTATCCAGCGCCTTCACCACCAGCATCCGCGTGCCCAGCCGGCCATAGGCGCCATTGCCGACCATATCGCGGTTCCAGTGCTGGGTCTGAAGGAAGCCGCCGAACCAGCGCCGCCGCTGGCGCAGGAAGGCCATCGCGCTGGCCGGGGCGTCGGTGGAGGCGATGGCGCCGCCGACCACCCGCACCCGCCAGTCCTGCCCGGTATCGGCGGCGTGGCGGTGGAGGCGGTGGATGAGTTCATAATCCTCGACCATGCAATCGGGGTCGAATCCGCCAACCTCGATCACCGCATCGCGCCGGAACCCGGCAAAGGCGCCCGAGATCAGCAGCAGGCCATTCTGCCCCATCCACGCATAGCGCGACAGGAAATTGCGGACATATTCATAGGTCTGGAACCACTGGAACAGCCTTCCCATTGCGTGCGGCCCGCAGATCGGGCGCAGCACGCCGGTGGCCGCGACCAGCTCGGGTTCGGCCGCGAAGGCATCGCGCATCGCCTTCAGTGCGCCCGGCGCCAGCAGCGTATCGGCGTCCACCGTCAGCACCAGATCGGTCTCGACATGCAGCATTGCGGCGTTGAGCGCGCGCGCCTTGCCGCCATGCACCAGCCGCAGCCACCGCAGCGCGGGCAGGCCGGGCGCCGGCCCGCTGATACCGCCCAGCGCGATCGGGGCCAGACCATATAGCCGTTCCAGCACCGCCGCGCTGTCGTCGCTGGAGCCATCGTCGGCCAGCAGGATCACATCGGGCGGATCATCCTGCGCCGCCAGCCGGTCTATCGTGATGCCCAGAACCGCCGCTTCGTTATGCGCGGCGACGATTATCGTCATGCTGGGGCGGACCGATTGCGCGGTCGCCAGCGGCGCGTCGGACCCCCGCCGCAGCGGCCACACCGCGCGCGCGGTGAAGGCCAGCAGCGCGGTATCATAGAGAATATACGCAATCCCCACCGACCATACCGCTGTCCCCGACCGGCAGAACGCCTGCACCGTCAGCGCGACGAACAACAGTGGCCCGATCGCGCCGATCAGCCGGCTGATCACTGGCACCGCGCGCGGGGTCAGGCGGGGGGATTGCCGGGCGAAGGTCTGGAGCAACATCGTCATTGCGTGCCAGTGATGGATCGGGGATGAACGCAGGCTTGCATGGCGGCCCCATACCGGCTCGCGCACAGCATGACGAGGGGGCAGGCGGCCATTCCTGAGAAAAATCCCCCCGCCCCGCTTATCCTGCTTCGCATCAAGGTACAGATCTTTTGCGGCGCCGAAATAGCGATGGGGCCGGGCAAGGCCCATCTGTTGGAAGCCATCGCCGCCGCTGGCTCGATCTCGGGCGCGGCGCGAGCGATGGGGATGAGCTATCGCCGGGCGTGGCTGCTGGTCGATGCGATGAACCGCTGTTGGCAGGAGCCGCTGGTGCTGGCCGCACCGGGCCGGACCGCGAGCGGCGGCGGCGCGTGGCTCAGCCCGTTTGGCAGCGAGGTGCTCGGCTGGTATCGCGCGCTGGAGGGTCAGGCCGGCGCGGCACAGCATGGTGCGACATGGGCATCGCTCAGCGCGGGTCTGCGCGATGTGCCGCGTGCGCGCTGATGATGCTCAGGCATCGCTGTCGCTGTCGTCGCCCTCGACCGCCAGCGGCACGGCGAGCAGCCGTTCGATCCGCCGGCCATCCATCGCCTCGATCACGAAGCGCCAACCCTGTTCGGCAAATTCGTCGCCCGGCATCGGCAGCCGCTTGAGCACCGACAGCGCATAGCCGGCGGCGGTGGCATATTCGCGGCTGGCGGGCAGGGTAAGCTTGAGCCGCTCAGCCAGCGCGTCGGCGGGCAACGCGCCGGCAACCAGCACGCTGCCGTCGGCATGTTCGACCAGCAGCGGGGCATCGCCCTCGTCCTGATGGCTGACAAAATTGCCAGCGATCGCGGTCAGCAGGTCGGCGGGGGTGACGATGCCCTCCAGGTGGCCGTATTCGTCATGGACCAGCCCCATCGACACGCCCGATTGCTGAAGCATGCGCAGCGCGTCCATCGCATCAAGCTGATCGGGGATGATCTCGGCCTTTTTCATCAGCGCGCCAATCTCCACCCGCCGCCCGGCCAGCAGCTCGGCCAGAATCTCGCGCACCCGGACCACGCCCACGACGTTGTCGGCGGCGCCATCGGTCACCGGCAGCAGCGAATGCGGGCTGGCGGCGATGCGGCTGCGCAGGTCGGCCTCGTCGGTGTTGAGATCGACCCAGTCGATCTCGATGCGCGGCGTCATCAGCTCGCGCACGGGCCGGTCGGACAGGCGCATGATCCCGGCCATGATCGCGCGCTCCTCCTCCTCGATCACGCCCGAACGCGTGGCCTCGGCAAAGATCAGATGCAATTCCTCGGCGGTGACCAGCTGCTCGCCCGGCGCGCGCACGCCGATCAATCGCATGATCAGCCCCGATGAATTGTCGAGCAGCCACACCAGCGGCGCTGTATAGCGCGCCAGTAGCGCCATCGGACGCCCGGCGATGATCGCAATCGGCTCGGCGGCGCGCAACGCGACCTGTTTGGGCACCAGCTCCCCGATCACCAGATTGACATAGGTGGTGGCGGCAATCGCCAGCCCGAACCCCAGCTGCGGCGCCCAGCGCGCCGGCAGGCCCAGCGCCGCCAGCCGCTCGCCGATCGGGCCGCCCAGGCTTACCCCCGAATAGGCGCCGGCGATCATCCCGACCAGCGTGATGCCCGATTGCACCGTGGAGAGAAACTTGCCGGGATCGGCCGAAAGCGCCAACGCTGCCGCCGCGCCCTTGCTGCCATTGTCCGCCGCCACCCGCAGCCGCGCGCGCCGCGACGACACGATCGCGAGCTCGGACATGGCGAACAGGCCGTTGAGCACGACCAGCCCGGCGATCAGCAGTATGTCGGTCCAGGGAAAAGGGGTCACGTCCCGTACCCTAGCAGCTTTGCCGGCAAAAGCGAGGCTGCGGTTGGCGTGCCATCACCGCCGTGATAGGCTGGCGCTGTCCGCCATCACTGTGAGTATCCGCCCGATGACATCCGCACGCCTTACCAACGCCCCGCGCACCACGGCCAAAGCCGCCATCGCCAGCCTTGCCGTGCTGTCGCTGATGACCGCGGGCTGTGTCACCGATCCCAACACCGGCCACCGCAAGGTATCGCGCACCGCGATCGGCATTGGCGCGGGCGTGGTTGGCGGGTTTCTGATCGGCGGGCTGATCGGCGGGGCGGCCGGGCGGATCATTGGCGCGGGGATCGGCGGCGTCGCCGGCGGCGGCATCGGCTATTCGATGGACCGGCAGATCCGCGAATTGCGCGAAAAGACCGAGGGCACGGGGGTCGAGGTGGCATCGGTGGACAACAATCAGGCGATCATGGTCAACCTGCCCGACAGCGTCAGTTTCGATACCGATTCCTATGCGATCAAGCCGGAATTTCGCCCGGTTCTGGATAGGATCGCCGACAATATCGGCAAATATCCCGATAGCCTGATCGACGTGTACGGCCACACCGACCTGACCGGCACCCCGGCGCATAATCAGGTGCTGTCCGAAAATCGCGCGCGCACCGTGGGCGACTATCTAGTGACGCGCGGCGTTTCGGGCAGCCGGCTGCGCACGCAGGGCTTCGCCGCGACGATGCCCGCCGCCAGCAATGATACAGTCGAGGGCCGGGCGCGCAACCGGCGCGTCGAGATCAAGATCGTGCCGATCACGCAGGATCAGGTGCGCGCGGCTCGCGCGGCGCAGGGGCAATAAAGCGTCGCGCGAAAAAGTGGGAACCGGTTTTTCGCATTAGGCGATGCGACAACCCAAGCCGCGTCGCGCGAAAAAGTGGGAACCGGTTTTTCGCCATAAGCGACGCGACAACCCAAACCGCGTCGCGCGAAAAAGTGGGAACCGGTTTTTTGTAATAGCCGATGCGACATTCAAAAACAGCGTTCGCAACCGGCGATGCGAGCAACCGAACCCCTCAGCCCACCGCCAGTCGCGCGGCGCGTTCCGCCAATCGCTCCACCGCCGCGCCATGGATGGCCGGGGCCGTCACCAGCACGCCGAACGCGCGCGGATCGCGCTTGTTATAGTTCAGCGGCCCGCCGAACGCGTCGCTGACCGCCGCGCCGGCCTCACGCGCGATCAGCGCGGCGGCGCCGATGTCCCACTCATAGCCCCAGCGCAACGACGCCAGCAGGTCGGCCTCGTTCGCGGCGACCATGGCGATGCGCAGCGCGATCGAATTGGGCTGATCCACCAGCACCAGATCGGCATCCTCGGCGCTCAGGGCCTGCGCCGGCACCCGCGATCCCGCCAATTGTCCGCGGGTGCTGGCGGCCAGCGGCTTGCCGTGGCGGTGCGCGCCTTGCCCGGCCTCGGCCGACCACATCTCATCCCCGCGCGCCGGCGCATAGAGCAGGCCGAGCAGCGGGCGCCCGGCGCTGATCAAAGCCACCGACACGGCCCAGCCGGTCCGCCCCCGGATATAATCGCGCGTGCCATCGATCGGATCGACCAGCCATACCAAATCGCCCGACCTTTGCGCCAGCGTGTCGGCAGTCTCCTCGGATAGCCAGCCAGCGGACGGCAGCAGCGCGGTCAGCTCGCGGCGCAGGAACGCATCGACCGCCAGATCGGCAGCGCAGACCGGATTGTTCGGGCCCTTCTCCCACACTGCCAGCTTCGCGCCCGCCGCGCTACCCCCCCCTGGCCAGGTCGCCATGGCAAGGTCACCGGCGGCGCGGATGATGGTTTCGAGGCGGTGGCGGTCCAGCACGAGCGGATAGTCGGCTTCCAATTGCGAGATGTGTTGCGAGGCGTTCGCAAAGCACGAGAACATTTGTGGCTTGCCCCGCCCGGCGGGACTTTTCAAGCCGGCAATGATGCCTTATGCCGCGCCGCACAAGCCCCCAACAGCACCGGCTCCCGCCTGGCGGGGACCCACGAGCAGCGAGATCGAGCATGAACGTCCACGAATATCAGGGCAAGGAACTGCTGGCCAAATTCGGCGTCGCGATCCCGGCGGGCTATGCTGCTTTGACTGTCGATGAGGCAGTGGCAGGGGCCAAGGCGCTGCCCGGGCCGCTCTATGTGGTCAAGGCGCAGATCCATGCCGGCGGGCGCGGCAAGGGCAAGTTCACCGAGCTGGCCGCCGATGCCAAGGGCGGCGTGCGGCTGGCCAAATCGCTGGCCGAGGTCGAGGCCAACGCCAGGGAGATGCTGGGTAACACGCTGGTCACCATCCAGACCGGGACGGCGGGCAAGCAGGTCAACCGGCTCTATGTCACCGACGGCGTTGATATCGCCAGGGAATATTACCTGTCGGTGCTGGTCGATCGCGCTTCGGGCCGGATCGCGATCATCGTTTCCACCGAGGGCGGCATGGATATCGAGGAGGTGGCGCACAGCACGCCTGAAAAGATCACCACCATCACCATCGACCCGGCGCAAGGTTTTCAGCCGCACCATGGCCGCGCGGTGGCCTTCGCGCTGAAGCTCAAGGGCGATCTCAACAAGCAGGCGCAGGTGGTGGCGCGGCAGATTTACGATGCTTTCGTGGCGCTGGATTGCGCGATGATCGAGATCAACCCGCTGGTCGAAGCGAAAGACGGCAAGCTGCTGGTGCTCGACACCAAGATGAGCTTCGATTCGAACGCGCTGTACCGCCACCCCGACGTGATGGCGCTGCGCGACGAGACCGAGGAGGACCCTGCCGAGATCGAGGCGAGCAAATATGACCTCGCCTATATCAAGCTCGATGGCGACATCGGCTGCATGGTCAATGGCGCGGGGCTGGCGATGGCGACGATGGACATCATCAAGCTCAACGGCATGTTCCCGGCCAATTTTCTCGATGTCGGCGGCGGCGCCACCACCGAGAAGGTGACGGCGGCATTCAAGATCATCCTGTCCGATCCGGCGGTAAAGGGTATTCTGGTCAATATCTTTGGCGGCATCATGAAATGCGACATCATTGCAGAGGGCATTGTCGCGGCGGCCAAGGAGGTCAATCTGTCGGTGCCGCTGGTGGTTCGGTTGGAGGGTACGAATGTGGCGCAGGGCAAGGCGATCCTCAGCGGTTCGGGCCTGCCGATCGTCTCGGCCGACAATCTGGGCGATGCCGCGCAAAAGATCGTGGCCGAGGTGAAAGCCTTGGCATGATCGGGCGTTGTCGGCACGGGGCTTGACCTTACGCGCGGCTGGCGCAATGGGGAATTTAATCGCTCGGCTAAATCCGGGGATTGGAAGGATCACAGCGTATGAAGATCATCGTGCCCGTCAAACGGGTGATCGACTACAACGTCAAACCGCGCGTCAAGGCGGATGGGACCGGCGTCGATCTGGCCAATGTCAAGATGAGCATGAACCCGTTCGATGAGATCGCGGTCGAAGAAGCTTTGCGCCTGCGCGAAAAGGGCGCCGCGGCGGAGGTGATCGCGGTGTCGGTCGGCCCCGCGAAGGCGGCAGAAACGCTCCGCACTGCGCTGGCCATGGGCGCCGACCGCGCGGTGCATGTGTTGACCGATGATGTGGTCGAGCCGCTGGCCGTCGCCAAAATCCTCAAGGGCATCGCCGATGAGGAGGCCCCTGGCCTGATCATCCTGGGCAAGCAGGCGATCGACGATGATTGCAACCAGACCGGGCAGATGCTGGCCGCGCTGATGGGCCGGCCGCAGGGCACGTTTGCCAATGCGGTCAACGTCGAGGGCGACCACGTCGTCGTGACCCGCGAGGTCGATGGCGGGCTGGAGACGGTGAAGCTGGCCATGCCCGCGATCATCACCACCGATCTGCGCCTGAACGAACCGCGCTATGCCAGCCTGCCCAATATCATGAAGGCCAAGTCGAAGCCGATGGCGGCCAAGACCCCGGCCGATTATGGCGTCGATACCGCGCCGCGCCTGAAAACGTTGACGGTCAGGGAACCGGCGGCGCGCCTCGCGGGGATCAAGGTGCCCGACGTCGATACGCTGGTCGCCAAGCTCAAGGATCTGGGCGTCGCCTGATCGCCTCGGGTTGATTTGAAGCCTCGATTTCAAGGAATTTCGCATGAAAACGCTGATCTGGGTCGAACATGACAATGCCTCGGTCAAGGACGCCACGCTGGCGGTGGTAACCGCCGCTGCCGCACTGGGCGAAGTGACCGCGCTGGTCGCGGGTGCCGGGTGCGGTGGCGCCGCCACCGCCGCCGCCGCGATTGCCGGCATAGGCAAGGTGCTGAAAGCCGACGATGCCGCCTATGCGCACGCCCTGCCCGAGAATGTCGCGCCGCTGATCGCAGGGTTGATGGCCGGTTACGACGCTTTTCTGGCGCCGGCCACCACCAACGGCAAGAATATCGCCCCGCGCGTGGCCGCCTTGCTCGATGTGATGCAGATCTCGGACATCCTGTCGGTCGAGGGGCCCAAGACCTTCACCCGCCCGATTTATGCCGGCAATGCCATCGCCACGGTCGAAAGCAGCGATGCGAAGCTGGTGATCACCGTGCGCGGCACCGCCTTTGCCAAGGCCGCCGCCACCGGCGGCTCGGCAGGAATCGAGGCGGTATCGGGCGCGGGCGAGGCGGGCCTCGCCAGTTTTGTCAGCGCCGAACTGGCCAAGAGCGAGCGGCCCGAACTGACCAGCGCCAAGATCATCGTCTCGGGCGGGCGCGCGCTGAAGGATGCGGACACGTTCAAGGCGGTCATCCTGCCACTGGCCGACAAGCTGGGCGCTGCCGTCGGAGCCAGCCGCGCGGCGGTGGATGCCGGCTATGTGCCGAATGATTATCAGGTCGGGCAGACCGGCAAGATCGTCGCGCCGCAGGTCTATATCGCGGTGGGTATCTCGGGCGCGATCCAGCATCTGGCGGGCATGAAGGACAGCAAGACCATCATCGCCATCAACAAGGACGAGGATGCGCCGATCTTTCAGGTGGCGGATTTCGGCTTGGTCGCCGACCTGTTCACCGCTGTGCCGGAACTGACCGCCAAGCTCTAGTGGTTCGTTTCCGACATTTGCATCCCTTTCGGCAAGGGCAGAGGCAAATGTCGCAAAAACATAAGAACCACTAGATAATATATTGTTTCTAGTGGATTTTATGATTTTGACATTCGAAAGCACTCTTTGCCGCAAGCGGGACTCGAATGGCAAAATCAATCCACTAGATTGCTGCGTTTTGCGGGTCGCGTTGCGGTCTGCCACGCGCTAAACGGTGTTAATGCGCGGGCTTGACCTTCAGCACCGTTTCCATCTCGATCAGCCGGCGGCACGCGGCCAGCGCGGCGGCGTGATCATCCACCGCCAGCGCATCGGCAAAGCGCGTGCATTCGCTGTGCCCCTCGCGGGTGCGCTGCCGCGCCACCACCACACCGAGCGGGCGCAGCAGCTCATGGCTGGTGGCGGGCCCGCTGTCGCAGCCGCTGAGCAGGTCGAGCGTCATCCGGTACAGGCACTGCGCCGCCGCCAGCGAGGTGCAGGTGCCATTGCACGCACAATGCCACCGCGTAGCCGACGCGGCCGGCGTGGGATCGTCTGCGCCGGCGTCATCGGGCTGCGCCTGGGCAAATTCGCCGGATGAGGGAAGCAGGTCCATGCCCGAATTATACCGGCGCACTATGATCATACTTATAACGCCAGATCGATGGCGTGTAGGAATATTCCCATAAGCCCGCCGACCAGCGTGCCATTGATCCGGATGAATTGCAGGTCGCGCCCCACTGCGCTCTCGATCCGCGCGGTAACGGTACGGCCGTCCCAGCGCTTGACGGTTTCGGAGACGAGCTTGACGATGCCGCCGCCATAGCGGCTGGCCGTGCCCGCCAGCACCCGCCGCGCCAGCCGGTTGACCAGCGCGTGCAGCCGTGCATCCTGCTGCAATTCCTTGCCGAAGCTGGCCAGATTGCCCCCCAAACGCCCCGACAGCGCCCGGTCGGGCGCACGGGCGGCGCTCAGCAGGCTGGTTCGCGCACGCAGCCACAGCGCATCCATCCACCGCGCCATCGCCGGATTGCCCAGCATCTCATGCTTGAAGCGCGCCACCCGCGCCTGCATCGCCGGATCGTCGCACAGCGCCGTCGCCAGCCGGTCGATCGCCTCCAGCAATTTGCCGCGCAACGGATGCGCCGGATCGACGATGCATTCGGCGAGCAGGCGGTAAAACCCGTCCAGAATCGCATTGGCCAGCCGCTCATCCAACCCGGTCAGCCGCAGCAGTGCGTTGGCGCGGGTGTGGATCATGCTGCGGATCAGCGGCTCATTATCCTCTAGAACCTCGCCCGCCAGCCTGAGCCCGGCCTCGATCAGAGGCAGGTGGCGCCCTTCGGCCACCGCGCCGCGCAACATCTGGCCCAGCAGCGGTGCCAGCTCCAGCCGGTCCAGCTGGCGCCGCAAGGCCCCGCGCGCCAGCCGCCCCAGCCGTTGATCGGCATCCAGCGCCTCGAACACATCGGCCATCAGGCTGGCGGTGCCGCGCCGGATGCGCGCCTCGGCATCGGCGCGGGGGTTGGCGAGCAGCGCGCCTGCTGCACCCGCGAAGTCCACTGCTTTCAGCCGCCGCGCTACCACTTGCGGGATCAGGAAGTTGCTGCGCAGAAAGCCCGCCATCGTGTCGGCAATGCGGTCCTTGTTGGCGGGGATAATCGCGGTATGCGGGATCGGCAGGCCCAGCGGCCGGCGGAACAGCGCGGTCACCGCGAACCAATCGGCCAGCCCGCCGACCATCGCCGCTTCGGCAAAGGCGCGCAGCCAGCCCCATACCGGACCCGCGCCGCTGAGATGTCGGGCCATCAGGAACAGCGCGGCCATGGCGATCAACAGACACGTCGCAAAACGGCGCATCTTTTTCGCGCGGTCCGGGCCTGCGCCAAGCGGATTGGGCTGAGGGAGGCGGGGCGAGGTGGCGCCGGACGCGATCACTCGGCGGGCAGACCCTCGGCGCCATAACCATCGCCGCGCCGCTGCGACGCCAACCCATGCTCGGGCTCATAGGTTAGCAGCGCCTTGCGCAGTTTAGGGCCGAGCCGCTTTTCCAGCCCGTCGGCCAGGCTGAACGCGGCAGGTACGATCAGCAGCGTCAGCATGGTCGAGAGCACCAGCCCGCCGATCACTACCGTACCCATCGGCGCGCGCCACGCGCCATCACCCGACAGCGAGATCGCGCTGGGGACCATCCCGGCGGTCATTGCCACCGTGGTCATCACGATCGGTTGGGCGCGTTTGGCGCCGGCCTCCATGATGGCGGTGAATTTGTCGACGCCCTGCTTCATCTCCTCGATCGCGAAATCAATCAGCAGGATCGAGTTTTTCGCGACGATACCAAACAGCATAAGAATACCAATATACACCGCCATCGAGATCGGCTGACCGGTCAGCACCAGCGCCAACAGCCCGCCCAGCGGCGCCAGGAACAGCGACCCCATATTGACCATCGGCGAGATCACCCGGTGATACAGCAACACCAGCACCGCGAATACCAGCAGGATGCCGGCGGGCAGCGCGAACAGCAGATTGGTGACCATCTCCCGCTGCCAGCGGTCCTGCCCGAACGCGGTGTTGGAGACGCCGGGCGGCAGATGCGCCATCACTGGCAGCGCGTTGATCTTGCCCATCGCGGTGCTCTTGATCACGCCGGGCGCAAGATCGGCGCCGATGAACACCCGCCGTGCCTGGTTGAATCGCTGGATGCTGGTCGGGCCCGAGCTGAACGAAATCTCGGCGACGCGCGACAGAGGCACCGATTCGCCAGTGGTGGTCTGCACCGGCAGATTGGCGATATTGCCCATATCGCGCCGTGCTGCCTCGGGCAGGCGCACGCGGATCGGAACCTGCCGGTCGCTGAGCGAGAATTTGGCCGCGTTCTGATCAATATCGCCGATTGTGGCGATGCGCACGGCCTGGCTCAGCGAGGCGGTATTGACCCCCAGGCTGGCGGCGAGATCGAGGCGGGGGGTAACGATCAGCTCGGGACGGCGCATATCGCCGCTGATCCGCGGGGCGACCAGTTCCTTGATACCCTTCATCTGCTCGACCAGCTGCGCGGACGTTGCCTCCAGCAATCGGGGGTCCGAGCTGGACAGCATCACCGAGATCGGCTGCCCCGTGCCCGACCCTTGCGAATTCTGCAAAGACTGGAAAGTGACGCGTGCATCGGGAATCTGCTGCAATTGCGGGGTCAGCTGATGCTCGATCTCCGAGGTGATACGTTTGCGGTCCTTGTGCAGCGTGACCAGCACGCTGACGCTATTCTCCGATATCCGTTCCAGCACATGATCGACCTCGGGCGCCTGACGGATGATCGCGGCGACATGATCGGCCACTTTTTCGGCCTGGGGGATGGTGGTGCCGGGGACCATGTCGATCTTCACGCGGGTGAAATCGCTATTCTGATCGGGGAAGAATTCCTGCGGCATCACGCTGAACAGCACCATGGTCAGCGCCAGCGCGGCAAAGCCGACCCCCATCATCCAGACCCGGTGATCATGCAGCCGCGCGCGCAGCCGTATGCCCCAGCCGACATGGCCGCGCTCACGCCGGGCCGCATCGCGAACCGCCTCCGCCCCGCTGCTGTCCAGCGACCAGCGCAGCAACCGGGCATATTTGGCCATCATCGGCCCGCCAGCATGCTCTGCGCCGCCGTGCGCTTTCAGGAAATAGGCCGCGACCATCGGCGTCACCATCCGCGCCACCGCCAGGCTCATCAGCACTGAGACCACCACGGTCAGCCCGAAATTCTTGAAAAACTCACCCGAAACGCCGGGCATCAAGCCCACCGGCAGGAACACCGCCGCGATTGAGGCGGTGGTCGCCACGACGGCCAGCCCGATCTCGTCCGCCGCATCGATCGAAGCCTGAAACGCGGTCTTGCCCATGCGCATGTGCCGGACGATATTCTCGATCTCGACGATGGCATCATCGACCAGCACGCCGGCCACCAGACCCAGCGCCAGCAGCGACATCTGGTTGAGGCTGAACCCCATCAGTTCCATGAACCAGAAGGTCGGGATCGCCGACAACGGGATGGCGAGCGCCGATACCACCGTCGCCCGCCAGTCGCGCAGGAACAGGAACACCACGATCACCGCAAGGATAGCGCCCTCAACCATCGATTCGATCGAGCTGCTATATTGATCCTTGGTATATTCGACCGAGGAGAACAGCTTGGTGAAATGGACCCCCGGATGCTCCGCCTCCAGCTTGGTCATTTCGACGGCGGCGCCATCATAGACGCTGACATCGGAAGCGCCGCGCGCCCGGCTCATTGCGAAGGTGACGACCTGCTTGCCGTTGATCTTGCCCAGCGAGGTGACCTCGCCAAAGGAATCCTTCACATCGGCAATATCGGCCAGCTTCACCGAATGGCCGGCGCCCAGCGGGATCTCGGTCTGCGACAGGGCATAGGCATCCGGCGCATTGGCCAGCACCCGGACCGACTGGCGCGTTCCGCCGATCTCGGCCTTGCCGCCGCCGGCATTGAGGTTGAGCGCCCGCAGCGCCTGATTGACCTGCGGCGCGGTCAGCCCGAAGGCCTCAACCCGCGCCGGGTCGAGCGTCACCAGAATCTCGCGGTCGACCCCGCCGCCACGCTGGATCGAGGCCAGCCCTTCAACCGCCAGCAACCGCTTGGCCACCGTATCATCGACGAACCAAGACAGCTGCTCCAGCGTCATATCCTCGGCCGAAACCGCGAAATAGGCGATCGGCTGGGAGGAGGTGCTGGCCTTGATGATCTGCGGCTCAAGGATACCGTCGGGCAGATTGGAACGGATCTGATCGACCGCATTCTTGGTTTCACTGACCGCGGCGTTGATGTCCTGCCCCAGCTGAAATTCCACCAGCGACTGGCTGGTGCCATCGGAAGCCGTCGAGCTGATGGTCGAAACCCCCGAGATCGAGCGCACCGCCGCCTCGATCTTTTGCGATATCTGGGTCTCGATCTCGACCGGCGAGGCGCCCGGCTGGCTGATCGTGACGATCACCATCGGAAATTCGATATCGGGCGAATCCTGCACTTCCAGCCGCATGAACGCGACGACGCCCAGCAACATCAGCGCCGCGAACAGCACGATCGGCACCACCGGGTTGCGGATCGACCACGCCGAAAGATTGCGGAAATTCATAGGTTTGCGCCAATCACGATTTGTCGGCGCCGACGATCTTGGGATTGACCGTTTCCCCCTCCGACAGGAAGGCCCCGGCGCGCAGCACCACGCGCTCATTGCCGACCAATCCGCCAGTGACGGCCACCCCGCCATCGGTGATCATGCCCAGCTTGACCGGACGCCGCTCGGCGCGATTTTTGGCGCCGATCACGTAGACGAAGCTGCCACGGCTGTCGGCCTGCAGCGCCGATTCGGGTAGTTGCGTGGCGACCACGCTGCCGCTGCGCAGCACCGCGCTGGCAAAGCCACCGGGGCGCAGGCCGGGCGCATAGGGCAGCGCGATCCGCGCCATGCCCTGCCGGCTGGTGGCGTCGATCATCGGCGCCAATTGCCAGATGGTGCCGGTGAACTTGCCCGCCGCGCCCACCGGGGTCACATCGGCGGGTTCCCCGATGGTCAGCTGAGCCAGCTCAGCCTCGGACAATTTGGCGCGCAATTCCATCGCGCCATTCTCGGCGATGCGGAACAGCACGCCGCTGGCGCCGCCCACCACCTGCCCAGGCTCGACATCGCGTTCGAGCACAAGACCATCGGCGGGCGCCAGAATATCGAGCCGGTGCAGCTTGGCCGCCATCTCGCCGCGCATTGCCTGCGCCACCCGGACCCTGCCGTTGGCGGCATCGCGGGTGGCGATCAGCTGATCGATATTGGCCTTGGAGATAAAGCCCCGGTCGACCAGTTTCTCGGCCCGGTCCAGATTGGCCTGCGCCAGCCGCGCGTCGGCGGCGGCAACTTCGATCTGCGCCTGCTGGTTGGCGAGCTGCTGCTGCGCCACCGAACGGTCGATGGTGGCCAGCAATTGCCCCCGGCGCACCCATTGGCCGGCGTTGACCAGCACCGCCGTGATCTGACCGCCGTCACCCACCGAGCCCACCGGCATTTCGTGACGCGCGGCAAGCGCGCCCGTGGCATTGATCGTGCCGGCCATGCTCGTGCGCCCGGGGACGATGACGGTCACCGTGGGCGCCTGAAGATTGGGATCGGCATCGAATGACGACTTCTGCCCGTGATGCACCGCCAACCACACGCACAGCACCACCGCCGCCGCGATCAGCAAGAAGATGATGTTGCGCCGCCGCAGCCGGCGATCCTCATCGCCCACGCCATGCAGCGTATGTTCGGGGCCCAGCTGTTCGTAACCCAGCCGCGCATGATCGTCATGCTCCGCAAACTCAGGGCTCCCGAGGGGGGCAGCCTTTCGCTCAGCGGGGCGGTCATGTGGTGTGGCTTCATAATTCATTGCGGTCACCGCCCGGGGGGTATGGACCCTGCGCGCATGGCAGAGCGGAGCCGTATTACCCGTATAACGCACCGCCGGCAAGCGGGCGGTTTGCGGCATAGGCATTTGGCGGGCGGCTGGCAATCGGCCAGCATCGCTGCAGCGGTTGGTGCAGGGGAAAGTTGCATCGCTCTGGTTCTTGGCGATGTTCTTGGCCGGGGGGCGTCCGCGCGGATGGCCTAGTGGTCCGATTCTGACATTCGATACCGCTTGAGGCCAAGTCGCGCTCGAATGTCAGAATCTTTTCGGACCACTAGAAGATTTTGCTTCTAGTGGATTTTACGATTTTGACATTTGCAGACCCATCCCAACCGCCAGGGGATGCAAATGTCAAAATCAATCCACTAGGGGCTAAAATTGCCGCGCCGGGCGGCGGAGGCTTAGTATTTGAGCTGGCGTTCGTAGAGGTCGCGGTAATGCTGGATGCGGGTGACGCGCAGGCCCTGCATCCCCGAGCGATCGACCGCACGCTGCCACGAGGCGAACTCCTCCAGCGTCAGCGTATAGCGTTCGCACACCTCATCGATGCTGAGAAGTCCGCCATTGACCGCCGCCACAACCTCGGCCTTGCGGCGCACCACCCAGCGGGTGGTCTGCGGCGCCGGCAGCGATTCGATGGTCAGCGGCTCACCGAGTGGGCCAACAACCATCGCGGGGCGGATTTTCTGGTTTTCAATCATATCATCCCTCGGCCACTCTATGCGTCAACCCGGCGGCATCCATCGGTATGCCTGAACTGGTTTTGCGATCGGCTAATTTACTGGGTTAACGGCGCTTAAGGCTTTTTCGCGGAGCATCGCGTGATCGTCGCGGCGGTTGGGGTTCAACGCGGCGGCGCTCAATCCGCCAGCGATCAACCCTGCGGTGTGCGGGTCGAAGCTGCCCCCGGCCTGTGGCTCACCGCGCTGCTCTTGATGCAGCAGCCGGGCGAGTGCGTGGCCTGCGGCAAGACGCGCGGCGAGATGCCGCCATTCGAGCGCGGGTGGCCGACTGAGGTTGTCGCTGGAGCTGGCGCCGGAGCTGGCGCCGGGGGTTGCCGGATGGCTGGCCCAGCGGTCGGGGTTGAAGGCGATTTCCATGAGCGGGTCTATAAATCGCGGCTGGTCAAGGGGGGGTAAAGACGCAGTTTACCTCGCGGTGATGATGGTTAACCGGCAAGAAATTGCCGCCTTAGCATTACGCGAAACCGGGCAGAGCCGATGGGGGCAGAGTGGCGGAGTTTGGCGGATCAGGCGCATGCGTGTAGGACGCGCCGATGTCGACGCCATCGCTAACTTTCGCCGAAAATATTTCTGCAATGCTGCCCGGGCGGCAGAATTTTGCCGCTTTGTTCCAGTTGGAGCCCCCGATTCGGGCCCGGCGAATCGTTGTGGCGATGTCAGGCGGGGTCGATTCGTCGGTGGTGGCGGCTCTCGCGGCGGCCAGTGGCGCGGAGGTTTTCGGCATCACGCTCCAGCTTTACGACCATGGCGCTGCCGCCAAGCGCAAGGGCGCATGCTGTGCCGGCGACGACATCCGTGATGCCCGCGCCGTGGCGGACCGACTTGGCATCGCGCATTACGTGTTCGACCATGAGAGCGCCTTTCGGGAAGAGGTGGTTGAGCGCTTCGCCGATGACTATCTGGAGGGGCGCACGCCGATTCCCTGCATCCGCTGCAACATGGGGCCCAAATTCACCGATCTGCTGGGCATGGCGCGCGATCTGGGCGCCGATTGCCTCGCCACCGGGCATTATGTCCGCCGGGAGATTGGTGCGGGCAGGGCCGAACTCCACCGTGCGCATGATCCGGCGCGCGACCAGAGCTATTTCCTCTATGGCACCACCGCAGCCCAGCTCGATTACCTGCGCTTTCCGTTGGGAGGCATGCCCAAGCCCGAGGTGCGGCGGATTGCCGGGGCGTTCGGGCTGAAGGTTGCGGCCAAGCCCGACAGCCAGGACATCTGCTTCGTACCCGACGGCGATTACGCGCGGGTGGTCAGTGCGGTGCGCCCGGGGGCAGAGGCGCCAGGCGAGATCGTCCATGCGCAAAGCGGCGCAGTGCTGGGCATGCATCGCGGCGTGATCCATTTCACCGTGGGTCAGCGGCGCGGGCTGGAGGTGGGCGGTCAGCCCGAGCCGCTCTATGTCGTGCGGATCGACGCGGCGGCGGCGCGTGTTATGGTCGGCCCGCGCGCGATGCTGGCGGTGGTGGGGGCGCGGCTGATCGAGACCAACCGCATCGGGCCGCTGCCGTGCGGCGCGCCGCTGACCGCCAAGGTGCGATCCTTGGCCAAGCCGGTGCCGGTGGTGCTGAGCGGATCGCTGGGCGACGGGGCGGAGGCGTCGATTGCTTTTGAGACGCCCGAATATGGCGTTGCGCCGGGGCAGGCGGCGGTGCTGTATGCCGGGGACCGGGTGGTCGGCGGCGGCTGGATTGCGGAAACTTTTCGCTGAAAAGCGCAAAAGGGCGCTTGTCACGAAGGAAGACTGTTACATCCCGCGCGCCCCTGCCGACCTCCCACAGGATATACACTGAATGGGTGGTCGGGAGGGGGCGCGGGATGGAAGAGTATTCCCCGCCGGCAGGCGGCGGCTCAGACTCTGCGAGGGATGGAACAAGCCGCGACCGCGAGGTCGCCAATCAAACAGATCCGAGATGCCGCAGGCTTCCCAATCTATCCGCCCCAGCGCTCCATCACGCAGCCTGGCCCGGCGCTCCAACTGGCGCGGGCGCGGGCCAGTGGGAACAGCCGGGCGGTGACGGTGTGGGTCGCGTCATCGGCGCTGAGCGTCACCAGCGCCATCCCGGGCTCGAAATCGTGGCGGCAATCGTCCAGCAGGCGCCCGGCGACATAGTGGCAGCTGCAAGCGACCCGCGCGCCAAACGCCGCGCCCAGCCGCGCATAGGCCCGCATCTGCCCGCCCAGCAGCATCACCGCCACCAGCACCAGCACCGCAAATCCCAGCCCGATCCGCACCAGCCAGCTGCGCCGCGGTCCGGTGGCGCCTGTTCGTGCGGTCCGCTTAAACCTTGCCATCGCCCGCCACCTTGCCCATGAACCGGGCGCCATGGACAGCCCCCGCAAATTCCGCCTGTCGCTCGGCCATATCCTGCTGCTGCTGCTGCTGCCAGCCCTGATCGGCTGCCACGGCGGCGCGTCCGCTCCGGCACCGTTGAGCGCGGCGGCGCTGCTGGCGGTGGGCGAGCATCCCGGCGCCCCGCGTGAGCCGTTGGCGCGCGCCATCGATGCACTGTTCACCGATCCGGCGGCGGGGGAGACCCGCGCGTTGATGATCCTGCACAATGGCCGCGTGGTGGCCGAGCGCTATGCGCCGGGCTATACCCGCGACACGCGGCTGATCGGCTGGTCGATGTCCAAGAGCGTGACGGGCGCTTTGATCGGGCAATTGGTGGCCGACGGCCGGTTGCGGCTGGACGAGCCGGTGCCGATTCCGCTGTGGCAGCGGCCCGGCGATCCGCGCGGCGAGATTACCCTGCGCCAGCTGCTCCAGATGCGCTCTGGCCTGCATCACCGCGAGGTGACTAGCCCGCCCTATGGTGCCGACACCGTGCGGATGCTGGTGCTGGAGGGGCGCGACGATATGGCGACCTATGCTGAGGCGCAGCCGCTGGAGACCGAGCCGGGGAGCCAGTTCCGCTATTCCACCGCAACCACCGTAATCCTGTCCGACCTTGCCGCGCGGGCCCTGACCGACAGCAAGAACCCCGCGATCCGGCGCGCGGCGGTGGCCGATTATCTGCGCACGCGGCTGATCGAGCCGATCGGCATGCATAGCATGGTTGCCGAATATGATGCGGCGGGCACGCTGATCGGCGGCAGCATGATCTATGCCTCGACCCGCGACTGGGCCCGGTTTGGCGAATTCCTGCGCAATGGCGGCGCGGTCCGGGGCGCGCAGATCGTGCCGCGCGGCTGGATTGCGTTTATGACCAGCCCCAGCCCGCGCAATGCGGGTTATGGTGCGCAATTGTGGCTCAACCACTTCGGCCCGGCCGGGCGGGACGAGCTATTCGCGGGGCGTGGGCCTGCCAGCCTGTTCGCCTGTGTCGGGCACCTCGGGCAGTATATTCTGGTGTCACCCGATCAGCATTTGACTGTGGTGCGACTGGGCAAAAGCGACGAGACCCAGCGCGATGCGGTGCGGGGGCGATTGGGCGATATCGTCGGGCTGTTCGCGGGGGTGGATCAGCCTGCGGACCATTAGAAGCTAGAGCATGATGTGATAAATCAGAATCACATCATACTCTAGAGTCTTTGTTTTCGCATCGTTTAATGCCAAAAACGGCACTTTTGGCACGATGCTCTAGATCGCCAGCTCGTCCCGCGCCGCGATGCCGCTATCGCCGACATGCCCCTCCGGATCCGGGTGGATCAGGATTTCGAGGCCCGGAAATTCGGCCATCAGCTTGGCCTCGATCTCGTCCATCACGCGATGCGCCTCGCTGACGGTCATCCGCCCGTCGATCGCCATGTGGAACTGCACGAAATCGCTGTTGCCCGAGGTGCGCGTGCGCAGGTCGTGGAGGCCGCGCAGTTCGGGATGGCGGCTGACCATCTCGATAAAGCGCGCCTTCTTCTCCTCGGGCCATTCGCGGTCCATCAGCTGGGTTATCGCCGCCTGCGAGGCGGACCACGCCCCCCAGCCCAGCCAGCCCGCGATGCCCAGCCCGACCACCGGATCGGCGCCCTTGAAACCGGCATATTGATCAAGCGCCAGCGCCGCGATCACCCCCACGTTGAGCAGCAGGTCGGCCTGATAATGCATATGGTCGGTACTGATCGCCAAGCTGCCGGTGCGCGCGATCACATGGCGCTGCCACGACAGCAGCACCAGCGTGCCCAGAATCGCCGCAACCGACACCGCGATGCCGTCACCAGCGTCGGCGGTGCGCGCGCCGGCCAGCAGTTCGGCGACGCTGTGTCCCGCCAGCAGCAGCGCCGAGATCGCGATCAGCACCACCTGAAACATCGCCGACAGCGCCTCGGCCTTGCCGTGCCCGAACCGGTGCTCGAAATCGGCGGGCTGGGCCGCGACCCACACGCCGGCCAGCGTCGCGATGCTGGAGATCAGGTCGAGGCCGGTATCCGCCAGACTGCCCAGCATCGCCGTCGAACCGGTCGACCACGCGCCCCAACCCTTCACCAGCACCAGCAGGGTGGCCATGGTGATGCTGGCGATGGCGGCGCTGCGGTTGAGTGCCGCGATCTGTCCGGGGGTGGTGGGCGACATGCTCATGGATAGAGCAGCGTGCTGGACCAGCCACCGGCGGCGCCCACAGTAAAGCGGCGGCGTTCGTGCAGGCGGTAGGCGCGGTCGGCCCAGAACTCGATGGCGCGGGGGGTCAGGCTGAACCCGCCCCAATGCGGCGGGCGGGGCACTTCGCGGCCCCTGTTGGCCGCCTCCACCGCGTCATAGCGGGCGATAAATTCCTCGCGCGAGGTCAGAAGCGCCGATTGGTCCGATGCCACCGCGCCCAGTTGCGAGGCACGGCTGCGGCTGACGAAATAGGCGTCGGCGGTGCCGGGATCGACCGGGCTCAGCACGCCTTCGACCCGCACCTGCCGGCGCAGCGACTTCCAGTGGAACAGCAGCGCGGCATGGGGATTGGCGGCGATCTCGCGCCCCTTGCGGCTGTGTTCGTTGGTATAGAAGATGAACCCCTGCGCCGCCCCATGCCCCTTGAGCAACACCATCCGCAGCGATGGCGCGCCATCGGGCGTCGCGGTGGCCAGCGCCATGGCGTTCGGATCATTGGACTCACTGTTCTCCGCCTCGGCCAGCCATGCGGCGAACAGCGCGAACGGATCGGTATGGGGGATGAAGTCTGCGGTGTCGGTCATTGTGGTTGGATAGGGCCTGAGCTGTGTTGCCGTGCAGCATAGCGGCTGTGCTTCGCTGCGCATAGTCAGCATCGCGCACTTGCCCCGCGCGCCGCCTGCCCCTAGCTAAGCACAATGGCAGCAGACCCTTACACTATTCTGGGCGTGGCGCGCGGCGCGAGCGAGAAGGACATCAAATCCGCCTATCGCGGGCTCGCCAAGCAGTTCCACCCCGACCGCAATCAGTCGAACCCCAAGGCGGCGGAGAAATTCTCCGAGATCACCCGCGCCTATGACCTGCTCAGCGACAAGGGCCTGCGCGCCCGCTTCGATCGCGGCGAGGTGGATATCGATGGCAACCCGGTCGCGCCGCAAGGTTTTGGCGGCGGCGGTTTTGGCGGTGCCGGCAGCCAGCGCGGTTTCCGGCCCGAGGATATGTCGGGCTTCGGCGGCGGTGAGAATGTCGATATCGGCGATATTTTTGAGGGCCTGTTCGGCGGGCGCGGCGCGGCGCGGCCGGGTCAGGCACGCCCGGCGGCCAGGGGCGCCAATGTCTCCTACCGCCTCGCCATCACCCTGACCGATGCGGCAACCGGCGCGGCCCAGCGCATTACCCTGTCCGATGGCAAGACCATCGACCTCAAATTGCCCGCCGGGGTCGAGGATGGCACCCAGATGCGGCTGACCGGCAAGGGCGAGCCCGGCCCCGCCGGCGCGGGCGATGCGATGGTCACCATCGCCATCCAGCCCCATGCGTTCTTTCGCCGCGACGGCGACAATATCCGCCTCGACCTGCCGATCAGCCTGGATGAGGCGGTGAACGGCGCGAAGATCAAGGTGCCCACGGCCGACGGCGCGGTGATGCTGGCGGTGGCACCGGGCAGCAGCTCGGGGCGCGTGCTGCGGCTGAAGGGGCGCGGTTTAGCCCGCAAGGATGCCACGCGCGGCGATCAGCTGGTCACGCTGGAGATCATGCTGCCAGAGGGTGACGCCGATCTGGCGCAACGGCTGGACGGCTGGCGCGATTCGCGCGATCTGCGGGGACGGCTGGGTGTCTGACCGCGCCCCGCCGCGGGCCCTGCCGCCGGCGGTGGGGCGCGGTCAAGGAATCGCGTTGCACGTCGCCGCGAAGGTCTGGAGCCACGGTTTCATCTACGCCGGCAATTTCGCCTATATGGCGGTGCTGGCGCTGTTTCCGTTCTTTATCGTGGTCAGCGCGGTGTTTTCGCTGGTCGGCGCGCAGCAAGAGCGGGCCGATTCGGTCGATGCGTTCATGGAGGCACTGCCGCCGATGGTGGCACAGGTGCTGGGGCCGGTCGGGCGGGACATTATCGTCGCGCGGCAGGGTTGGCTGTTGTGGGCGGGCGGATTGGTGGCGCTGTGGACGGTATCCAGCCTGATCGAGACGGTGCGCGACCTGTTGCGGCGGGCGTATGGCGTTCCCGACAGCGTCGATGACTGGCTGCGTTACCGGCTGTTTGCCACGGCTATGACGCTGGCGGCGGCGACGGCGCTGCTGGGCGCGCTGTTTCTGCAGGTGATGATTTCGGCGGTGATGGAGCTGATTACCGCGCGGATGCCGGAGCTGAGCGGGATTCTTGTGACGCTGCGGCTGTCGCGGTTGTTGCCGGCGGCGGTTCTGTTCGCGGCGATCTATTTGCTGTTTGTGACGCTGACGCCGTCGCCGTACCGGGCCTGGCGCTTTTCGAAATGGCCCGGCGCGCTGCTGGTGACGCTGTGGTGGGGGGCGGTCAGCATCGCGCTGCCGGTGCTGCTGCGCGACCTGTTTCGCTTTGGCCTCACCTATGGCAGCCTGGCGGGGGTGATGATCTCGCTTTTCTTTTTCTGGCTCGTCGGATTAGGAATGGTTACAGGCGCCGAACTCAACGCGGCATTGGCGCAGGCGCCGGGCCCGGCAGGGGCAAAGGTGCCGGCCCCGGCAGAGAGCACCAATTTGGGCAGGGATGACGACGAATGAGCGGTTTGATGCAGGGCAAGCGGGGCCTGATCATGGGCCTGGCTAACGACAAGTCGCTGGCCTGGGGCATTGCGCGCAAATTGCACGAGAATGGCGCCGAGATCGCCTTCACCTTTCCCAACACCGCCATCGAAAAGCGCGTGCGCCCACTGGCGGAGCAGCTCGGCTCGGATTTCGTGTTCCCCTGCGATGTCGGCAATATGGCCGCGCTGGACGAGGCGTTTGCCACGCTGGCGGCACGCTGGCCCCGGATTGATTTTATCGTCCACGCCATCGGCGCCTCGGACAAGAACGAGCTGCGCGGCCGTTACAGCGACACCAGCCTCGACAATTTCCTCAGCACCATGAACATCAGCGTCTACAGCCTCACCGCCGTGGCTCAGCGCGCCTTGCCGCTGATGCAGCCGGGCGGATCGATCCTGACGCTCAGCTATTACGGGGCCGAGAAAGTCGTGCCGCATTACAATGTGATGGGCGTGGCCAAGGCCGCGCTGGAGGCCAGCGTCAAGTACCTTGCGATGGACCTTGGCGCAGATGGTGTGCGGGTCAACGCGGTGTCGGCGGGCCCGATCCGCACGCTGGCCGCGTCAGGCATCGGCGATTTCAACCTGATCCTCAAATGGAACGAGCTGAATTCGCCGCTCGGCCGCAATGTCACGATCGAGGATGTGGGCGGCGCGGCGCTGTACCTGCTGTCCGATCTCGCCTCGGGGGTGACCGGCGAGGTGCATCATGTCGATGCTGGTTACAATGTCATCGGCATGAAGCGCGAGGACGCGCCGGATATCGCGCGCGTTTAAGGCCGAGCCCTGAGGTTTGGGGCTTAAGGCTTGGGAGCAGTCGCCGCCGATGCCGCTGCATCGTGACTGGCCTGCTGGCGCGCGTCATAATCCTTTTCAGCCGCCTCGACATTGGCCTGGGTGTTGGCCGCGTCGGCGTCGATGGTCGACAGGCGCTTGGCGCGCGCCGCCTCGATCATCTTGCCGAATTGCACGTCGCTGGAGTTCTTACGCTCCACGGCGGCATTGTGGATCATCTGCGCCTCGCAGCCGGTCCATCCGGCCGAGCCGACCGGCGAGCAGCTTTGCGCCCCGAACGCGCCGACCCGTTCATAGGCCAGCACTTTGCTGTTCCACGATTCGTTCTCGGGCGAAGGCGAGGTGCCGCGGAACGGGGCGGGGATGCGGTAACGCTCGCCCTCGTCTTTGCGCGCGCAGACGGTGATTTCATTGCCGGCCGATGGCGGGCACGGATCGTCGCCATAGATAATGACCATGTTGACCCGGTCGCTGCTAGCGGCCTCCTGCGCCGAGGCGGGCATGGGGACGGCGGCCAGCAGCGCCAGCGGGGCGGCAACGAGAAGCATGGACAGTCTGGGCATCGAAGATTCCTTGGCGGCGTCTCCTGGCGATATAGCGGCGCAGGCTGCTGAATGCCAGCTTAAGGGCGCTTTTTGCTGAGGAAGCCTGTTCCATCCCGCGCGGAGTCTTTGTTGTTGGGCAAGCCTGTGCCATCCCGCACCCCCTCCCGACCTCCCATCCAGAGTGTATCCTGTTGGAGGTCGGGAGGGGGCGCGGGA